>CAJPNZ010000096.1 GCA_905372155.1 Propionibacteriaceae bacterium | reverse complement strand
CTCTCCCCCGGTACCGTGCGTTTGACGACCACCGCGTGCCGGGCCTCGTCCCCGGTCACCTCCACGATCCCGCCTATCCGCACCAGGTCGAAGTGCGCGAGGAAGAGCGGGTCGCTCACCCGAAGGTTTCCTTGAACCAGCCCCTGACGCCCTTGTGACCGGGTTGTTTCGCCTCCACCGTGGTCTCGTCGCGCAGCTCGGCGAGCTGGCGCAGCAGGTCGCGTTGCTTCTCGTCCAGTTTCCGTGGGGTCTCAACGACGATGGTGACCCCCAGGTCGCCCCTGCCTCCCCCGCGCAGCCTTGGCACGCCTCGGCCCTTGAGTGGGATCCGGGTGCCTGACTGTGTCCCTGCGGGAACGGCGACGGTGACCTTCCGTTCCTCCTCCTCGGAGCCCTCCCACTCGGCCTCCAGGGTGGCCAACTCGACGCTGGTACCGAGGGCGGCCGCGGTCATTGGTAGGGTCATCACCGCCTCCAGGTTGTCGCCGTCACGGCGGAACCGTTCATGTTCAGCCACGATCAGCTCGACGTACAGGTCCCCGGCGGGGCCGCCGCCACGACCCACCTCGCCTCGGCCCTCCAGGTGGATCCGGTTCCCCGTCGACACCCCTGCCGGAATGCGCACGGAAATGTCACGGGAGCTGCGCACCCGCCCCTCCCCGGAGCATTCCCCGCAGGGGTTGGGGATGATCGTCCCGAAGCCCTGACAGGTGGGACACTGCTGCGCGGTGCGGATATCCCCGATGAAGCTGCGCTGCACCGTGGTCACCTCACCCTGCCCACGACACGTGTTGCATGTCACGGGTTTGGAACCGGGCTCCCCACCCGCCCCCTGACACTTGGGGCACACGACGGCGGTGTCGATCCTGATCGATTTCGTGCATCCGAAAACCGCTTCGTGAAGTTCCAGTCCGGCTCTGACAAGCGCGTCGTGCCCCTGCTGGACCCGGGACCGGGGGCCACGGCCGGCGGCCTGTCCCCCGAACATGGCATCCATGATGGTGGAGAAGTCGAATCCACCGAAGCCCGCTCCGCCGAAACCACCCGCTCCTCCCGCGCCGCCGCGGCCGAGCGGGTCACCACCCTGGTCATAGATGGCCCTTTTGTTGGGGTCATTGAGTACCTCGTAGGCCTCGCTGAGTTCTTTGAACTTCTCGGCGGCATCCTCGCCCTGCGCCACATCGGGATGCACCTTCATGGCCTTGCGGCGGTAGGCCTTCTTGATCTGTTCCGTCGTGGCGTCCTCGTCGACCCCGAGGATGTCGTAGTAGTTCTTGCTCAATGCTCAGCCTTCTGTGAGGATACGACTCACGTATCGCGCAACAGCGCGTACGGATGAGATGGTGGACGGGTAGTCCATGCGGGTGGGACCAACCACTCCGAGTGATGCGGCGCGTTCGCTGCCAACCGAGTAGCCCGTGGCGACCAGGGATGTGGACTTGAAACCCTCCGCGGTGTTCTCGGCTCCGATTCGCACCGTGATGTCGTCGCTGGTCGCTTCGTCGAGGAGGCGGAGCAGCACCACCTGCTCCTCCAGAGCCTCCAGTAGGGGACGAAGGCCCGTGGTGAAGGAATGACCGGCGAGATTCGGCACACCGGCCACCAGGACCTGGGCGGTCGGCTCCGCTCCGAGTAGCTCGAGAGCGACGGCGAACACCGGATTGAGCTGGACGCGTCGGGCCGGATCAAGTTCGTCTAGGGCGGTGACCATGCGATTCACGGCGTCGGCCGCGGTGTGCCCGACCGCGGCTTCCCTGAGCCTGAGGTTGGCCATGTGCACCGCCTCCGGTTCCAGGCCGGGGAATTCCAGGATCTGCTGGTCCACCCGTCCCGTAGAGCTGACCACCATGACGAGGAGCCGCCCCGGGGCCAGCTGCACCAGTTCGGCGTGCGCGATGGTGCTGCGCTGCGCCGAGGGGTACTGGACGATCGCCACCTGGTGGGTCAATTGGGCCAGTAGGCGCACCGTACGGGTGACCAGATCGTTGACGTCCAGGGCACCGGCCATGAAGGCGTTGATCGCCTTTCGCTCGGCCGCGGAGAGCGGTTTTATGGTGGCTAGCTTGTCGACGAAGAGCCGATAGCCCTTGTCGGTGGGAATGCGCCCGGCGCTGGTGTGGGGCTGGGCGATGTAGCCCTCCTCCTCGAGCACGGCCATGTCGTTGCGTACCGTTGCCGGGGAGACCCCGAGCTGGTGTCGCTCCACGAGGGCCTTGGAACCGACGGGCTCACGGCTGGCCACGTAGTCCGTGACAATGGCACGCAGCACCTGCATCTTCCGCTCGTCGAGCATGGTCACCTCCTCATTGGCACTCGAAGCATTCGAGTGCCAGTGTAGAGCACGCCAGGAGTTCCGGCCCGCAGCTGTACTCTCGGTCCATGAGCAAGTCGTCCATCGGCGCGTGGCGATCCGTGAGCCCCGCTATCCACCTCTGCGTCCTACAGCCCCACGGGGTGAGCGTCGGACTGGTTGCCGGCGAACAGCGGGCCGCACTCATCGACTGCGGTTCCACCCCCGAGCAGGGTGCGGCGCTGCTGGAACGGGCACGCGACCTGGTCGAGGTGCCGGTCAGCCACGTGGTGGTCACCCATCCGCATCACGACCACTGGTTCGGTCTGGCCGGGATGGCGGAGGTCACGTCCATTGCCCACGAGGACCTGCTCCGCGATCCGGAGGCCGAGGTGCTGGATGCCGCGGCCGCCATCGGGCTCTCGCGGCTGCCTGCACCGGATGAGACCTTTTCCCTCGCAAGATCCCTGGATCTGGGGGGTGTTCGCCTCGAGATGCTCCATCTGGGTCCCGCGCACACCCGGGCCGACATCGTCGTGGTGGTTCCCGGGGAGGATGTCATCTTCATGGGTGATCTCATCGAGAGCGCGGGCGATCCCCAGTTCGGGCCCGCCTCCGATGTCGGCAGCTGGCCCAAGGTTCTCGATGACGCGCTGGGGGCCTCCACCGAGGCGACGCGTTTCGTCCCGGGGCACGCCCCGGCCGGTGGGGAGGAGTTGACGGTGGACCGGGAGTTCTGTTTCCGGCAGCGGGCCGAGATCGCCATGGTCCAGGGCACGATCGAAGGCCTCGTGTACCGGGGTGTGACCTTGGAGAACGCCCTCGGATCCGCGGACTGGCCCTTCGACGAGGACACGATGCGGGTGGCGCTGCCCCTGGCCTACCGGAGACTGGCCGAGAAGGGGGTCGAACCGAGACGGCACCTGCCGCTGGTCTGAGATCAGTTGAACATTCCGACCAGACACCGGTGGGCGGTCTCCCAGACCCCGGGGTCGCGGGCCACCAGCAGACCACTGGCCTCGCTGGCCGCCGTGTAGTCGGCCCCGTCCATGGTCCTGGAAGCCCCGCCGCTCTCGACCACCATCAGCGATCCCGCCAGATGGTCCCACGGCATCACCTTGGTGTAATGGATGAAATCGAGTTCCCCGTGCAGCACCCTCGGGTAGTCGAACGCGCAGGCGAAGAGGGAACGGACCACCGGGGAAAGTTCGCCGCCCCCGGTGAACCCTTGGACGTGGGTCTTGGACGAGGCCCCGAGGGGTGGCCGGTCCTGTTTCTGCGAGGTGACCGGCTCGTCGTTGAGGCGCACCCCGGCGCCTTTCTCGGCGACGTATCCGCGGCCGGTTCTCGGCTGCCAGATCCATCCCCGGGTGGTGATCCCGTTCCGGGTCTCGGCCAGCATCACCCCATGTTCCAGGCGTCCCTTGACGAAGTTGCGGGTTCCGTCGATCGGGTCGATCACAAGGGCGTGCTCCGCGCTCGGCAGTTCTCGGCGCAGCCCCGGGTTGGCGAATACCGCCTCTTCCCCGATCACCAGGGCGTCCGGGTAGATCCGGCGCAATGCGGAGGCGAGGAGGGCTTCAGCCTCTCTGTCCGCGATGGTGACCAGATCGTCCGGCGACGTCTTCGCCTCCACGTCCGCCTGCTCCAGCGCCCGGAACCGGGGATTGATGACCTTTTCGGCGGTCTCCTTGATCAACTCCAGGATGGCTGCGGTGTCCATGGGGCCACACTATCCAAGGTCTAGGTGATCCTGCGTGACGAAATCGATCAGCAGTTCCATGCGCTGGTTCAGCTGGGGTTCGAGGTCGCGCCAGTTCCGCACCCGGGAGAGCATCGCCCGCCACGCCCGCGCGATGTCGGCCTGGTCGGCATGGGGCAGGCCGAGGGCCTTGAGGGTCCCTTTCTTGAAGTCCTGGTCCCTGGGGACCTGCGGCCATGCCCTGCGCCCGATGCGCCCGGGTTTGATGGCCTGCCAGATGTCTATGAACTCGTGTCCGGTGACGAACACGTGGTCGCGGTATCCGGCCTGGGCCACCTGTTTCGCGATCCGTGACTCCTTGCTGCCCGCCACCAGGTGGTCGACCAGCACCCCCAGACGGCGGCCCGGACCGGGGTTGAACTCGGCGACGATGGCGGGCAGGTCGTCGATGCCACCCAGATATTCCACGACCACCCCCACGTGGCGCAGGTCATCGCCCCAGACCTTCTCCACCAGTTCGGCGTCGTGGCGTCCCTCGACGTAGATGCGGGACGGCAACGCCTCCCTCGCCGGTTCCGGGGTTTCCGAGATCCGGGACCCGGATGCGGTGTAGCGGGGTTTCGGGGCCGTGGCCCGCAGGGGTGGGCGGATGGCGACCGGTTCTCCCTCGAGCAGGAATCCCGGCCCGAAGGGGAAGCTGCGTTTCTTTCCCCTTCGATCCTCCAGCACGACGATGCCGTTCTCCCAGCCGACCACGGCCCCGCAGAAATCGTCGAACTCGACCACGAGATCCTTCTCGACGGGAACGTCACGGGTTTTCTTCAGGTGGGCCCTCTGCCAGCCGGGGCGCAGCACGTCGTCACGGTACCGATCCATTCGCCACACGATAGACGCGGCTGGTCCCGGTCGCGTCTGGACACGACCGGGACCCGGGGTTCTTGGTTCAGCGGAGAGAGATCCTGCGATTCCAGTTGTGGACCATCCATGGGATGCAGGCCGCGACGAGCACCACCATGGCGACTACCCAACCGAGGGGAATGATGGTGTTCTCCTTCATCTGGTAGGCGTGCAACGTGTCCACAAGACCGAGGTCCAGGCCCCCGCCCGCATATGTCAGACCGATGGGGAGGAAGATCGCCCCGAGGCACAGGATGCTGGTCACCAGATAGCTGGCGATCCAGGTCAGAATCGGCCCCACGACGCCGAGCCCGGCCAGTTTCGGGTCGCTGCCGATCGTGGCGGCGAAGTAGAACATGACGAGGTAGAACCAGCTCAGGAACAGGGCCAGCAGCACCACCAGCACCCATTGCCACCAGGGCAGTAGCTCACCCAACGAGGCCAGGAACCGCGGGATCGTCTCCTCCATGGCCGGCCCGTCTCCCTGGAAGACCGGGCCCCCCAGGTAGGCCATCGCGAGCGAGGCCAAAGCCGTCCACGCCAGAGCGATCGCCTGGATCACGGCGCCCCAGACCAGTCGCGCGCCGAGGATCACCGAGCCCCTGACCGGGAGGCTGTGGGTCAGGTACCCCATCCTTCCCCAGGATGTGCGCCAGAAGTCGACCGCGAGGGCGAGTTGGCTGAGGGGCCACATGCCCCCGACGAGGAAAAGGCCGAAAACCCCGAACACCGCGGAGACCACGGGAATGTTGAGATGGGTCAGGAATCCCGATCCCAGCAGCACCAGGGTGCCCACTCCGAATACCAGGCCCATCATGGGGCCGGTGCGGAGGATCTCGTGTTTGATCAGTTTGCGGACCATGAGTAGACCTTTCGGAAGAGCGCGTCGATGGACAGCCCGTGTTCGGCGCGGAGATCGTCCACCTGCCCGGTCAGCAGGACCTTGCCGTGGCGCATCATGACGACGGCGTCCAGGACTGCTTCGAGATCGTGGATGAGGTGGGTTGAGATGAGAACCAGGGCGTCCGCCTCCAGGTTGCGCACGATTCCCTTGAGGATCACGTCTCGCGCGGCCGGATCGACCCCGGAGATGGGTTCGTCGAGCAGGAAGACCTTGGCGTCGCGCGACATGGCCAGGGCGATCTGCGCCTTCTCACGCATGCCCTTGCTCATCTGCTTCAGCTTCATGTCCTCCGCGAGACCAAAGAACTTGATCATGTCGCTGGCCTTGTCGGCCCGGAAATCCGGGAAGAAGTCCGAGAACATCCCGATGCACTGCGAGACGGTGGCCGAGTCCTTCAGATAGCTGGCATCGGGCAGGAAACTCACACACGCCTTTGTTTCGGGGCCCAATCGCCTGCCCGCGATCCGCACATGTCCGGCGTGGTCCTGCATCACCCCAGCCAGTACCTTCAGCAGCGTGGTCTTGCCGCAACCGTTCTCCCCGAGCAGGCCGATCACCTGCCCGCCCACGAGTTCCAGGTCCACACCCGCGAGCGCCGGGATCGGCCCGAAGTTCTTGTTCAGGCCGCGGGCCTCGATCAGTGGCCCATTGCTCCTGGGGCCGACCTCGTTCATTGCTGGTTCCACCTTTCTGCGATCAGTGCCACGGCTTCGGCCTCGGTCAGACCGAAACCTTTCACCCGGGTTGTGAACTCGTCCGCCGCTCCCACCGCCAGGTCGCACCGGAGCCGGGAAACGCGGTCCACGTCATCGGTGACGAACCGCCCCACCGCCCTCTCCGAGCGGCACAGGCCGTCACGCTCCAGCTCGGCGAGGGTTCGCTGGACGGTGTTCGGGTTGACCCCGAGTTCGACCGCGAGCTCCCGAACCCCGGGGATCTGCTTGCCCGGTGCCCATCTCCCGATGACGATCCGTCTGGTGAACTCCTCCCGGAGCTGGAGCCATATCGGCCGGCTGGCGTCGAAGTCCACGACACTTCCTTCCGTATTTCCATATTAAGTACTTAATACAGTAGCACAGCGGTGGTGCAAATCAACCCATCGGGACCGACGCACGGCGCCGCCCTGGCAGGGGCGCGGCGAAGCCGGCTCAGGAAACGCTGGGGCGGATGCTCAGCTGCTCGATGGTGGCGTTGTCCGGGGTGTCGACGGCCAGCCGCACGGCAGCCGCCACCGACCCAGGAGAGACGTAGCGCGCGCCGTCATAGTGTTTGTTGCCCATCGCCGCCTGCAGTTCACGCTGCATGTCGGTGTCGGTCCGCCCCGGGTGGACGGAGCAGACCCGCACCTTTCCGCGCATCTCTTCACGCAGGGCGTCGGTCAGCGCCCGCAGGGCGAACTTGGATCCGGCATAGACTCCCCCGCCGGGGCTCGAGAAGAACCCGGCCCCGGAGTTGATGGCCACCACGATCCCCCGGGCGGCCTCGAGGGCGGGCAAGAGAAGGCGGGTGAGGTCGGCGACGGCGAACACGTTCGTCTCGAAGACCTCGCGCCAGAGCGCCCGGGAGGCGACTCCGATGTCGTTCGAGCGCCCGATGCCGGCGGAGTGGACCAGCACGTCCAGCCGCCCGATCCCGGCGCAGGCCGCGGCGACAGCGTCCTCGTCCGCCAGGTCGCAGACGAAGGGCGCCGCGTCGCCCAGTTCGGCGACCAGCGCCCCGGCTCGAGATGCGTCGCGGCCGCCCACCAGGATCCGGTGCGTCGAGGAAAGCTCGACTGCGATGGCGCGGCCGATGCCGCGGGTTGCTCCGGTCACGAGGGCTACAGGGCGATTCGTCATGGAGAGAATCTACTTCAGGCACATGAGCTTCAGCCCACCCTCGGCCTTCCGCACGGTCAGCCCCTGTCCCCACTCGAGGCGTAGGAAGTCGCGTTCGATGCCGTCTCCGAAGACCACGAGGGCGGAGCGGGCCGAGAGCTCCAGTCCCTCCCCCTCCGCGAGCAGCCCGGCGGTGAGGGAGGTGCCGGTGGTCCCCGACGGCCAGGCCTCCCGCACGAAATAGGCGAGTTCACCGGATGTGGCCCCCGGCAGGCCGAAACCGGGGCGGTTCTGCCCCCACAGCGATGCCAGCCATCCACCTGCGCCGGTCCCGGTCCCCACCACCACCCCGGAGGAGGACTGCGTCTCCGTGCGTTTCCCGATCCTGAGGTCGTAGCGCGCCGACTGGTGGCCGCGATCCCCGGCGAAGATCTCATTGAGGGCCCGGAGCCGCTGCCCGTCGTCGACGATCGCCTCGACCATCGTCCGAACCTCGGTCCCTGGCCTACCCCGACCCGCCAGCAGGTCCCGCAGGTCCTCGGGCGAGTGGCGGCACAGGACCCCCGGTGCGCCCGGGCTGATACCGAGCACTGGCTGGTCGCGCAGGTATTTGCTGACGTTGGGGATCAGGCCGTCCTGCCCGACCACGACCACCAGGTCGTCGGGCTCGAAGAGGAACCGGGAGAGCTGGCCCCTCTCGACCTCCGCGTGACGCCACTGGGCCGGGACCGCGTTCGAGACGGCGTCGAGCGTTCTTCGCTGCGCCTCATCGGCGGCCCGCAGGGTCTCGATCCCCAGCCCGCGGCCGCTCAGGAAGAACTCGACGGCGCCGAGCGTGGAGTGGACCTCGAGCAGCTCGGCCAGCCGGGTGCGCCGATGCACGACGACGAGGCGTGGCGCGCTCATCCCCGGACCTCCTCCAGGAGCCTGGAGACCCCGCCTGCGAGCAGGTCGGGGGTGAGCGTAAGCGAGTCGATCTTCGGCAACGCGGACAGCACCTCCGGGGCCACGGCTGCCAGCACCGCGGCCGGTTCCCCTGCTGAGAAGACCGCCAGCCTGGCCTGAAGGGCGGCATTCTCCGCTTCAGCAATCCGGGCGACCTCACCGGCCCTGGCCTCCGCCATCAGGGTGACCTCGTCGGCCCCGGCCTCCACCCGGAGCCGTCTGTTCGCCGCTTCGGCCTCGTTGCGGAGCCGGTCGCGTTCCAGTTCCTGTTCGGTGCGGCGGCGTTCGTTCGCCCCTTGGAGCTCCACGAGCTCGGCCTCGCGGCGGGCCAGTTCGGTGCGGTTGTTCAGTTCGTTCTCCTTGATGGCCCGTTCCCGGTCGACCGCCTGCGCCCGCCGGTCGTAGGTGGCGCGATCCGCGTCCGCCTGCGCCTCCTCCCGGATGCGGGTCTGGAGGGCCCGTTCGAGATCCTCATCGGCCCTGAGCGCGACGACACGGACTCCGATCACCTCGACGCCGGCGCCACCGAGCTGGCCTTCCCCGGTCAGACCCTCGGCGATCGCGTCGCGAACCAGCCGCAGCCCGTCGTCGAGGATCGTCCTGAGGGGTTCCCGCGCCGCCACTTCCGCCGCGAACTGTTTCGCGGATTCGGCGAGGCGGTTCTGCAGGTTCTGCAGGGGCTGGCCGGTCCATTCACCGGTTCGCTGGTCGATCTCGAAATCCATCCTCCGGGCGGTCAACTCGGGGTCGACGATACGCACGGTGAGCGCGGTCTGGACGCTGACCTCCTGGCGGTCGGAGGTGGTGACCCGGAAGATGTTCCCGAACTCCATGTCGTCGACCGGCACCTCGGAGAGGCTGGTGTCGAGCGGGCGGAACCAGAACGAGGCCCCGGCGCCGCGGTTGACCAGTTTTCCGCGCTTTCCCTGGAAGAGCGCCCTGGTGGCCGAGCTGGTGGCGTGGGAGAAGAACGGGTAGCGATGAATGGTGGCCATTGGAACCTCCTGATTTAATGTACCTCTGACAATAAGGGGTTCTGGAGATCCTGTCAATTTGACGTTAATCTTGGTGCATGGAGCTCCCCGTCATGACCGTCGCCGTCGACATCGTCGTGCTCACCATCGCGGACGGCCGTCTGCAGGTGGCCCTGGTCGAGCGGGGCATCCCCCCGTACGAGGGGAAACAGGCCCTGCCGGGCGGTTTCGTCCTGCCCGAGGAGTCGGTGATGGACGCGGCCCGGCGCGAGCTGGTGGAGGAAACCGGCCTTGGTCTCGACGCGACCCATCTGGAGCAGCTCGCCACTTTCGGTGAACCCGGGCGCGACCCGAGAGGACGCGTGGTCTCGGTCGCCCATCTCGCCCTGGCAGCCTCCCTTGGCGGCCTGACTCCCGGGTCGGATGTGTCCGGGGCCCGTTGGTGTCCGGTTGATGACCTGCCATCCTTGGCCTTCGATCACGACGAGATCCTCCGGACGGGGATCGAACGCGCCCGGGCGAAATTGGAGTACACGACGGTGGCGACCCGGTTCTGCGGGCCCAGGTTCACCATGACCGAGTTGCGGCGGGTCTATGAGGCGGCCTGGGGCATCGAGGTGGATCCCCGGAACTTCTCACGCAAGGTGCTGGGTTCTCGGGGATTCGTCGTCGAGTGCGGAACCCGCAGCGGCGGTCGGGGAAGACCCGCTGCCCTCTACCGCGCGGGAACCGCGGGCGGCCTTCACCCCCCGATCATGCGCGAGGGGTGAGGGATTGCACCCGTGAAGCCCTCTGGCCAGGTCCTGTTGGGTTTTAATCTCGCCCCGATCCGTGGCCGCTGGGCCGAGCAACACCTGTGGCACGGTTGGGGACGTCGGCTTCCCGGCGCCCCCAATCAGACCAGGTCATTTCTTCCAGGGCGTGACGAATTCGTTGGCGGGCCGGCCCTCTACGGCAGCGTTGAGTTCCGCGGCCTTGGCGCCGTCGATCTGCTCCCGGATGATGTCCGCATGTCCGGCGTGCCGGGCGAACTCCTCCAGGTTGTGGACGATGAGGTAGCGCATGGTCGCATCAGCGGGTTCGTTGCGTCCGTACCAGGGTGCGGGCGGGGCCTGCACCACCTGATCCAGATCGGTCTCCTCCACCAGCTTCAGGTACTGTTCGCAGAGCCTGTCGTAGTCCTCGAGGAGCGTGGTGAGATCCTCATTCTCGTCTGGGGTGAAACTGGCCATGAAGTCCTCGTAGCCGGGCTTCGCGTCCAGGACACCAGCCGCCGCGAGCCGGCTGCGCAGGACGTAGGAGCAGTGCTTGATCACCCCGGAGACGGAGAACACCGAGGCCAGGGGTTGCCGCCGGGCCTGTTCATCGGTCAGCCCGTGGGCGGCGTCCCGGATGGCCTGGAGCTGCACCTGCTGGTAGTTCCGCAGCGTGGTGCGTTCATCGTGGATGGCCGGGAAGTACATGTTTCCTCCTGTTTGATTCGGTCGACACCAACGTTGCCGCACAATCCGGACAGATTCTGTCCGCTACCCGTGCGAGGCTTGGATCATGAGCGAGATCACCCACCGGGTACTGCGACTGCTCGGGCTGCTCGAGTCCCGCTCCACGTGGACGGGATCCGAGTTGGCGGAGCGGCTCGGGGTCACGCAGCGAACCGTCCGGCGTGACGTCATCAGGCTCCGGGAGCTCGGCTACCAGGTTGACAGCGTGCAGGGTCTGGACGGTGGGTACCGCATGTCGGGTGGTCACGCCCTGCCGCCGCTGGTGCTCGACGACGACGAGGCCATCGCCTTGACGGCTTGCCTGAGGATGGCCGCCATGGATGGCAGGGACCAGATCGGCGAGGCCGCGTTGCGTGCCCTTGCGAAACTCGACCAGGTGTTGCCCGCGCGGATTCGTCCCGAGGTCGCGGCGGTTTCGGATGCCGTGACGACGCTGCCAGCCACCCGCCCCGGGATTTCCTGGCGGCCCTTGGCGGCGCTGGCGAAGGCAAAACGCGATCACTGCTTGGCGCGGATCAACTATGTGCGCGCCGACGGGGAGGAGTCCGAGCGGAACGTGGAACCCGCCCAGCTGCTCGCCCAGGCCGGGAAGTGGTACCTGATCGCCTTCGACCGGTCGCGTTCCGATTGGCGGATCTTCCGGCTGGACCGCATGAACCGGGTGCGTGTTCTCACATTCACCTTCACTCCCCGCACCC
>CAJPNZ010000095.1 GCA_905372155.1 Propionibacteriaceae bacterium | reverse complement strand
TCGAACGTGTCATCGCGAACCTCAAAACATGGCGTGTCCTGCACACCGATTACCGTCGCCCCTACGATACTTTCGAAACCACAATACGAGCCGTCACGGGACTCATCTTCGCCTACACCCTATGAATAAGCCTCATTGAGACTATTCGTTGATGACGAAGGTTCCGTCTTCGTTGACGGCATTGTTCCGGTCTTCCAGGCCGGACTTCATTGAGACTCTGGGATCTCCTGCGACGTGAACGGCATCATCGCCGGTTGTTCCGGTCTTTCGTGCCGGTGTTTATTGCCAATTCGATGTCAAGCTCGGATGGCTGTTTCTCATCGTTGTTTGTTGTTTTCAAGGATGGGAGAGGTTGCCCAGGGGTTGGGATGGTTTCGACACGGCTCACTCGCTTTGCTCGCGGACCGGCTCAACCAACGTTTTCGCGGACCCTGTGATCGGATCGGGCCAATCGGGGGTTGGGAAGGACGCCCGGCCCAGCTGCGACGTGGGTGACGGTGAACCCGACGGGTTCACCGTCACCCACGAGAATTTTTCGCCGATGGAATCCCGCGTGCGAGATCGCCTTCGGTGGCTCCTGCGACCTCTACGCGTGCAGGTATTCCTTGTGTCTTTCCGCGACCTCTTCCGACTCCAGCTGCAGGGTGCAGTGTTCGATGCTGATCTCGTGATGCGTGATCAGGCATTCCTGGATTTCGGCGAGGATCTCCTGCGAGTGCCCGTCGGTGAAACACTCGTCGGCGAGGACCACGTGGGCCGTCAGGACCGGAAGCTCGGTGGAGACGACGGAGGCGTGCAGGTCATGGACCCCCTTGACGTGGGGCCTCTCCATCAGGTGCTGCCTCACCTTGGTCAGGTCCAGCTCGGTTGGTGTGGCCTCCAGCAGGATCGACCCCGACTCCCGCAGCAGCTTCAGGGCCCGCGGAACGATCAGCGCGGCCACGAGAAGACCGGCGACGGTATCGGCGCGGGTCCACCCCGTCAGGGCGATCACCACCGCGGAGACGATCACCGCCACCGACCCGAGGGCGTCGTTCAACACCTCCAGGAAGGCGGCCCGCATGTTCAGGTTGCTGTCCTTGCCGCCCAGCAGCACCAGCAGCGACGCCACGTTGCCCAGCAGGCCGACCACACCGATGACGGCCACGCCGCCCGCCTCCACCTCCGGGGGAGAGAACAGGCGAAGCACACCCTCGTAGATGGCGTACCCTCCGACGCACAGCAGGATCGCGGACTGCGCCCCGGCGGACAGCACCTCCGCGCGCTGCCAACCCCAGGTGTGACGCTCCGAGGGGGGACGTTTCATCAACGTCGCCGCGATGAGCGCCACCATCAGGCCGAGGGAATCAGTCAGCATGTGTCCGGCATCGACGAGCAGCGCCAGGCTGTCCGTCACGATCGCGCCGATCACCTCGGCGGCGAAGATCAAGCCGGTGATGCCCAGCGCGATCCCCAGGCGGGTCCGGTTCGTCGAGCCGTGCGCGTGATTGTGACTGTGGCCATGCCCGTGCCCGTGGCCGTGCCCGTGATGATCGTGGCCGTGGGACTTGTCGTGGTGCTCGTGTTCGTGGGTGTCGTGGTCGTGGTGTTCGCTCATGGTGCTTCGACTTCCGGTTCGCAGATGACTGGGACCTCGCCGGTTGCGACCAGGAGGTCATCGGCGGCGGCCAGGAGATTCGTCGTCAGTTCTGGTTCGGCCAAGGAATAAAAAGTGGCGCGGCCCCTCACCCGTGCGGTCAGCAGTCCGCTGTCCCGCAGCCCCCGGACGTGGGCCGACACCGTGGACTGCGCCAACCCCAGGTGCCCGACGAGGTCGGCCACCCGGTGCTCCGACAGCATCAGGTGCTTGACGATGGCCAGCCTGTTCGGGTCAGCGAGGGACCGGAACAGCGTCGCTGCCATCTCGGTGTCGGAAGTTTCCGTCTCTTTCATCGTCATGAGACGATGATAACGGTTTGCGACGATGATGCCAAGGGGTTTTGGCGACGAAATCTGCCGTGTACCCTCCAACGAGTAAGCCTGACCTTGGCCAGACGGAGAACGACATGCCAAACCCCTGGGAGATCTACGACGCCCTGATCGACGCGATCCCGGAGGAGGTGACCCTGACCACGGTGAACGTCGGCGCCCAGTGGACCCGGGTGATCAACTCGGCCGGCGGGATCGGCATGGCGTGGACCATGAACGTCAAGACCCGTCCCGACATCTTCCCCGGGGTCACCCTCGACGGCATCCCGCTGCGCGAGGCCGCGGGCCTGATCCGCAGCTGGAACCTGGCCGAAGCCTCCATCGGGCAGGCCGCCATCAACTCCTGGCACAGCTGCCCGGAAACCGCCGAGGCGAACGGTTTCGTCCCCACCGGGCAGGGCATCAACTGGGGCATGGTCTTCGACCCCTACGCCACCGATGTCGCGGGCAAGAAGGTAGCGGTGGTCGGGCATTTCCCCTTCGCCCAGAAGGCCCTCGAGGCGGCGGGGGAATACATCTGCCTGGAACGCAACCCGCAGCCCGGCGACTACCCCGACTCCGCCTGCGAATACCTCCTGCCCGAATGCGATTACGTGTTCATCTCCGGTTCCGCGTTCGTCAACAAGACCGCGCCGCGCCTGATCGAGCTGTCGCGCAACGCCCACACCGTGCTGGTCGGCCCGTCGGTTCCGCTCAACCCGGTGTTGTTCGACCACGGCGTGGACACCATCACCGGGTTCGTCTCCCCGAACCCGCAGCAGCTCGACCGCGCACTGGCCGGCGTCAACATGAAGGGCATGTTCGCCGCCGGGTACCGCGTCCACCAGCACCGCCCCGCCTGATCAGCAAGGAGATCCCATGGCCGAACAGAACCAGGTTCCCGTCAACACCCCCGACGTCTTCGGCACCCCGGAGGTGTCGGGCAGCGGCGGGACGATGACCGTGATCGACTCCGTCGCCTCCGCCCCGGAAACCGATCCGTCGCGCCCACGCCCCGGCGTGCGCAGACAACTCCAGGGCGACGGGGCCAACGTCATCCTCATGAACTTCGCGCCGGGCCAGTGCCTCGACGACCACAAGGCAGCACACCCCATCCTGGTGCAGTGCACGCAGGGCAGGTTGCTGTTCACCTGCGGCGACGACGTGGTGGAGATGGGGCCGGGGGTCGTGCTGCACCTGACCGGTCACCTCACGCACCGCGTCGACTGCCCCGCCGACGCCCCCGGAAAAAACGTCCTGATCCTGACCATGCTGACGGGGGAACGTCACCAGTGACCACGGCTGCCCTGCCCCGGATTTTCCGGAGGAAGAGGTGAGTGTCGTCCCCGTTGACTTAGAGGGTGTGCGGGGATAGGTGTTGTGTGTCGGGGATGTGGGGCAGGCACGAACACCGGTAGATGAAGGGTAACTAGTCATCCTCAACCACCGAAGGACTGTTCGTGCCTGCTGCGCCAGCATGCATCATCAACCCGTTGTGGAACCAGTTCTCTGAACTGATCCCACAACGAGTGGAGACACATCCCTTGCGGTGTCACCGGCGCCGGATCCCGGTTCGGGTCATCTTTGACAAACTCATCTAGGTCGTGGTGCTGGGCATCAACTACAACAAGATCGCTGACTCCTCCTGCTCGACCACCACACTACGAGCCCGTCGTGATGAGTGGATCCGGTTGGGGATTTTCACCCGTCTGGAAGCCACCGCCCGTGACGGCTACGACAAGATGGTCGGCCCTGACCTGGAACACCTCCTGATCGACGGCTGTATCGTCAAGGCGTCCTGCGGGGGTGAGGCTGCTGGACGTTGTTCCCCGGCGGGCCGAGGGAAACAGGGTCCCAAACGCTCCCTGCTCACCGACGGCGCAGGGCCCCTGGGGGCAGTCGCCCGGCGAACCGGCACGATTTTCCGCTGTTGCGCCCCACCCTGGAGTGTCTCAGTCGTCTCGATCTCGGTCTGGGAGCAGGACCACCCGAGACGATCACGAGCCACCCGAGCCCTCCTGGCGGAGTTCGGCTGTCGTGGCGTGATCAGTCCGCGCAGGACCTCACTGGAGACCGGGAAACGCTGGCCAGTTGAACGGGCTTACTCCTGGCGCAACCACGGATTCAAGAAACTCGCCAACTGCACCGAATGCCGCATCAAAGTCATCAACGCCTTGACCAACACAACCATCATCAATCCGCCAACTCCGCCACCACGTCTGGCTCACCCACCGCTGGGGCACCCGCCCCACCTGAAAGCCCTAAATCCCACACCTATCCACGTACCCTCTTAGTTTCCAGACTGTTTTTCACGCGTCCTCCAAACCTTTCGCGACTGCTACATTGCCGAGGCGGGTCCAGCCTACCGACAGTAAGTCGCGGGCGCGAGGCCATCCCGCAGGTCGGTTAGGTCAGCGCGATAGCAGATCCACGCACGGCCCCCGCGGAATGTCGACGGGAGCGGCCTCTCCACCGTTCGGTACATGAGCAACACGTCGGCGATGGCTTCTGCGGTAAGGCTGATACACTGAAATCGACGGAAAGTCCGACTAGAAAGGGAATGTGATCATGCAGATCACCGTCAAGTCCATGAGCGACCACCGGGTTCGCACCGTCCAAACCGCCTTGAACACCACGATGGGGTTCAACTCCCAGATGGACCTGCTGGCTCCCGGCGGCTCCACCAGCTCGAGTTCTGGCTCGTGCTGCTCGTGCTCGACCTGCGCAGTGGTCGCGCAGTTTCAAGACTGACCACCCGGTCAGCCCCACTTGGGGTGGCGCTCCTCGTGCCACCCCGTTTTTATTTGCTCGTCAGGGTCCAGGAACTGAGGAACATCACCGTGTGTGCGACGACCAGCGGGAGAAGAAAGTCTGTTTGCGCGGCGAGGTATCCCTGCGAAGCAGCCATCACGCACGCGCCGACGGCAGCGAATACGCCCCCTATTTGGCGCTTCAACCCACTGAATTGCATTACAACGAAGAGAAGGCCTGCGGTCCACATCTGTCCTGGGAGACATCTGGGTAAGAGAAAGCGGAAGATGATCTCCTCACAGGCCAATTGCAGGATCAACAAGATAGTTCCGGCACACAGGTTCACCTTCATGGCAAGTCGAATAGTCTTCATCCAGCCACCGGCGCTGGCTTCAATTGCTTCAGCGGCCAAGCGTGATCGCCTACCGCGCTCTATACGATGTATGTCGACCAGTCTGAGCAGCCCGTAGACACATTCCGCCAAGACTCCAGATGCGACGCTCTCCCCCACTCCAAGGAGCACGGCTAGGGGAACGAGGCCGACCTGGATTGCCAACTGGTCCGCTTGGCGGTGCCACCAAGACAGCGGCAGGACCATGATGATCAATGTTGCCGCAACCACGAGGTGGGCGCCCACCACCAGCGACATCTGGAAGAACGCTTGTCGTTCCGCGATGGTCCCCATGCTCAACATTGGCAGTCCAGACCTGGCAGCGTTGCTGGATAGCTTTCGCAGAAAGGGTTTTAATGCGAAGTAGTAAGTGATGTATAGGGTTATCGCTACGACCGTGACGATCATGCAGCCACTCTCTTGGAGCCCCGGGCGCGGTCTCGTAACCACCAGTAATGGATGTTGTAAACCAAGTGTCCCAAGACGCAGGCCCATGCACCCCACAGGACAAAGAGAACGGTTCCAAGGACTGCTAATGGGATCTTGGAGAGGACTTGTCCCCGACCGAACACCGAGTGCCCATACGCGAAGAGTGCTGCTCCTAGCAGGACTAAGACAAACCATTGCGGTGTTGCCCTCAAGGCGAGGATCGGCACCCCGATGCGGAATCCGATCTCTTCTCCAGCGCCGACGACCAGTAGCTGCCACAGAGGCATGTTCTGGACAGACTTTGCAACCTTCATGTGTGCGACCCAGACCGGGGGTCGGGCGCTGGCATCCCCACTACGGTATAGAGAAGTCTGCGGGGTCTTCGAAACCCGCCGTGCTGCAGCGAGATTTACTCGTCGAACGATGCGAGCATCGAGAGCAGCGGCAATGAGAGGGCCGCCTAGAGCGAAAGGGACCCCCAGCAGCATGCCGCCCCATCCGCGCGTCGGTTGAAGGTTTTGCGGCGGCGTTAACGCAAGACAGGTGGTAGCCAGCAGGGCCAGAACTAGGAGGTAGATCCTGGTATAACCCATACTCTTGACGAGGTTGCCTACCATCTTCGCTAAAGTAGCCGGGGACCAACTCACTAGCGCTGTCGAGATCAAGGCGAAACAAGACCAAGTGGACATCCGGGGGAGGGCTCCTATGGGTAGGGATGTGGTTGCGTGTTCCGGAAGCCCCCGTACGCTTCGTAACGCGGATGTTGTCTCATGGGTGCGCTCGGCAAAGATAGGGCCAATAGCCCGGGCGCCCAAAGTCGGACGCAGTGCAGCCCGAGGCTTTGGATTTCGCGGGTGGTGAAGTCCTCTGCGTAGAGGTGTGAGATCGAGGTGATGTCATTGAGGACGTCGCGCACAAGCTCAGTGTCCGTGTGGGGATTGTCTGCCGGGAGTTCGGTAGCTCGGGCGGAGGCTCCGAGGTCGAACTTGTCGACGGCGGCCTGGGCGGCGCGAGCGTTCCGCGCGTAGTAGGACACATTCGAGTCAAGGTCGAGCATCGACTCGGTGGACATGGAAGATGCCGATTCGGAGTCGAAGGAGGTCCACACTGCGAGCATTCGAACACCGCTGCACTCAAGGAAGGCTTTGTACATGGCTCCCTCCAGGTTCGCGTCCGCCCCAAGACCCACCGCAACGAGAGGAACCTGTTTCCCCGTACCGAGCATCATACAGGCGATAGTGAAGTTTTGGAGCCCGGGCGCGGGTAGCCAATAGAAGCGCAACTCGTGACTAAGGCCGGCCGATCGTTGCAGGATCCGCCGGATTCGGTGGAGGCGGGGTCCCTCTAGGCTGATGCGCACTGGTGAGGCGGTCCCATGCCACAGCCCCATCGCGGCGTCGACTTGGATCAGTTCGTAGGCTGCGGCCAAGGTTGCCGCAGCGCGTGTGGTGTGGACGGCGGTGCCTGTGGTCACGGCCGTCCCAAGCCACGGCTCGCCATCGTGCCGACGCGGGTTATAGCCAAGGTAAAAGAACTGCGCGGGGATCCATTCGGGCTGAGACATTCCGACCCGGTGCGCCTTCACCCACGTCATCGGCATGTCGTCACTGTAGCTGTCGAACGGTCCTCCCGCCGTTGGGTGAGAGAATCCTAGGGAGCCCAAGTCGAGGATCGGGTCGTCCGTCTGATCCATGAGGTCGTGCCGAGAGGCCCACCTTCGTTCGTACTGGCTATGGAGGATGCCGGTCCCGGCGCAATACCGCTCCACCGCCTCGGCGTAAACCTTGATTTCGGCTTCGAACTCGTTTAATCCCACGCCTCCAATGTGGTAACTGCCAGGCTTCGGGTCGGGTCGTCCGATCAGCGCGTGCATACCCGTCAACTCGCCCCCGTTAACGCGGACACGAGGCCCTCGCATTGGACGAAGCGAGTAACCGACGGAGGTCACCAAGCCACATAACGGGCTATAGGTGCGGCGCTTGAGCCGGGCTGCGGCCTCAATCGGATCGCTGTCCAACCTGAGTCTCATCGCTCGTCTCCAACAAGCCACTCACGGATGTCGTAATAGAGGTCTGGAGCGGCGTCGAACTGTGAAGCAGCATCAAACTTGGCCATGGGAAGGACGTCATTGAAGGCGATCTCCATCGTAGGGAGATATACAGAAAGCACCTTGTTGCGTGTCGCGTAGAGCCCGCCTCGCGCGATGTTGGCGGCTTCGTAGGCGGTGTGGGCGGCCAGCAACGTACGCGCGGACGCCCTCATGGCAGAACTCCCGGTCTTGACCTTGTCGGCGGCAGCAGCACGCATCCATGACAGATAGCTCTGTCGTTCCCGCAAGTTCATCGCAACCCGCTGCTCGAATGTTCTGTATGAAGCGGTAACGCCGGGGACGATGAACGGCCCCACATAGAGCGCAGGGCCATCGACGACCGCGTGGAGCCATGCGAGCCCAGCACGGCGCGCTAAAAGGTCTAGAGTTCGCAGCATGGCCGGGTTGTTCTGTGCTAAGGCCACGATCAAGAACGGATCTGCGGCTGTATCCCGCGCTGACGCAACTTCGAGTGCCTGCTGCTCCATGAGTAGTTCATCGGTCGACTCGCCGAGGTGAAGGCTGGCGAAAAGTTGCGACGACGGCTGCGTATCGTTGTCGATCACTGTGACCTGCAGGCCCTCCTCGTCGAGTATCCACCGGATTTGGTCGGAGAGAGCTGCTTCGTCGCTGAAGACCCATACAGACCTGACAGCCTTGACAGAGCTCCCCGATTCCGCGTCTTCCTGCACCAGAACCCCGATGGTGATCAGGTGGGACACCACGTCATCTAGGGCGCCCCGAGTTAAACCTGGAATCTTTGATACGATCTCCGACGGTTCAAAGCCTTGGTTTAGAAGGTCGAGGACCGGCCAAAGCGTCCCGGTGGCATCGTCATCCTCAAGAATAGTGCTCTCGGCATTCCATACACCCCGGCGGAACTCAACTCGATCCATCGAGTAGGGGATCATCGTCAGACCCGGAGAGAATTGGTTGTTCATTTTCGGCTCCTGTCACGGCTTAGGCTTCTACGCCAACAGTCATCGTATGGGTAGCGGTTTCAAAGGTCCCGTCGAGATTGAGAGCTTGATTGAGTTCGTCCTCGTAGAAGCTGGATGACTCGACCGAGGCGAGACCCAAACCAGTGCAGATCAAATTGATCTGTTGTGCAATCGCACCCACTTCTTGAAGAGTAAAACGCAACCCTCGCGGGCCGTACTTCCGCATGGAGCGCCATGGGGATATCACGAATACCAAGTGTACCCCAGCCGCATCAGATTGTTCAGCAGCAAGGTCGCCGGCCAAAGCGCTCCTCACATCTTGACACCCACGCTCACCTGCAACCGGCACCAAACGATCGAGCAGAGGGGCATAGCGGTACACGCCTCTGTCCAACCCGCCGACTCGGAGGACTGCCATGAAGACCGACACGGGATAGAGTCCGCCACCCGAGGGGACGGCGCGCAAATTGTATCGGACCATGTCCCCGCTAGCTCGCGGAACCTCCATATGACCCGTAACGCCCGCGGCTCCCCGTAAGAAGGTGGCCACATCACGCAAGTCCAATGCTTCCCCGGTGTAGTTACGTCCGCTCCGACGGCGCGCTATCACCTGTTCGAGGGGAGTACGTAATTTGCTGGACTTGGGCAGTTCGACGGTGTCCGACGCCAGCGAGTCACGATCCATCTCGCCGTAGGTCACAATCATCGGGTCGACGAAATAGTCCCCGACTGAGACATTGAACTCCATATCCCCGCGGCCAATCCGTGAGGCCAGCAGGAAGTCGACCGCAGGACTGGAGAGGCAGTCGCCACCGGTGTTGTCACACCGGAACTGGTGCGTACGAAAGCCCACCCCCTCGGTTCCAGGGCTCTGGGCTCGATACGAGGTTATAGCAGAACTGGCCTTCTTCAAGCCGCCGGGTACATCTCCCATGACCATCTCCTTACTGCGTCTCGCAAACGCTCACGACGATACCAACGGTCTGGGGTGGCCGCTAGACCCGCTTGGTGTCAACTGATGGAAGCAATGAAGTAGGCGTCGTATGCTTTGCATGGGGTTTAAATCATCCTAGGGTTGCTCTGGGATGGCCAACTCAGCCTCTTCGGTGATGGCGTCTGTGGCACCAGCTGGTGCGTGTGGTGATCTGGATGCCCTTCAGGGCAAAGATGTGGTCACAGGTTCAGCTCACCTGATGTCCTCTATTGGGGTCCCCCGTCCCCTTGCGGTAGAGCGAGGATGAGCAGAACCATACCCTTGGTGTCGGTTGCCGGGGCGAGCGCAGCATGCAGGCGCATCTTCGAAACCGTGACCCCAGGTCACAGGAACCCCTGCATCACATCAGGGGATGGTGTCGGTTGTGATCGACAGTTCACACAAGCCCTCAGAGGTTTCCTCATTGCCCAACAGATGCAGCGAGGATCGTCCACGGAGCCGGATGGCTGTGCCCCTCTTCCAGGTTCTGCCGCCGTGGCGTCTATGGATTCCCGAAGTGATCCAGGGGTCACGCCTGCCAGTGCCTCGGGGTCCTACGATCATCCGCTTCCTCAGGGGCAGTCAACCAGTGCTGGCCATCCCCACGAACTAGGGTGGGCACGCTGCCCCGCCAAGTTTGGTCCGGCCAACCTCCAGGGGGTCGGCAAAGTCGGTTTAGGTGGTTGTTTGGGTGAGTAGCTTGATGGCGCGTTTTGGTTGTCGTGATAGGGACCTGGTGGTTGAGGCGATGGCGGCTTGGACGCCGTAGGCCAGTCGGATGAGGCTGATGGCCAGGTTGCGCAGGGCGGCCATGATCTCGGGGCCGTTAGCGGTGCGCAGCTGGTGGTGGTCCTCGTCGAAGACCATGTCTCTGACCCAGTGGAGCCGGTTCTCGATTCCCCAGTGCCCTTGGATCCAGGCGGTGATGGTCTCGGGCTGGGCATCAGTCATGGGTAGAGAGCAGACCAGGTAGACCACCTCCGCAGTCGTCGTCTTGGCGCTACCGCTGCTGTTCTTGCCTGTGTTCCTGCGATTCTTGGTGGTTCGGGTGCGCCGGACCTGGATCACCTGAGCCGCCCCGGGGAAGTCCACCCAGGCGGGAGCCTCGACCGCTTTGACGGTGCGCCGCACCCGCCGCCCGCGAGAAGTGTCAACGCTTGAGATTGACGGAACGTTCTTCCAGGGCAGCTTCTTGAGCGTCCTACGTACACCGGGCTGGTTGTTCTTGACAGTGAGAAGATAGTGACCACCCTGATCGTGGATCCAGTGAGCGGTGTCTACCTGGGTGTGCATGGCGTCGGCGGTGACCACCGCCCCGTCCAGGTCCAACGGTTCGAGAAGCTCCCTGAGCGCCGGGCTCTCGTTGGTCTTGTCCGCCACCCGCGCCTGGGTCAGGACCGTGCCGGTGGCGTGATCCAGGGCTGAGAGGAGATGAGGCGCCGGGTCCTTGCTGGTACGGGCCCCACGCATGGTCTTGCCGTCCACCGCGATCACCCTTCGACCGGCGACGGTGCCGGTACGTGTACAGAACCAGGACCTCAAATGGGTGTTGAGGTCTGCGGGGTCCAGGTCCTTCAGCACCCTGCGGATGGTGGACTCCGACGGCAGGGCCTGGCCCGCCTCCAGGTCGGTGGCGGTCAGATCGGTGGTGTGCTCCCATATCGCCGTCAGGCTGCGACACCCGGCCATCACTCCGGTGATGGCCAGTGACAGCACCGTGAACAGGCTGTGGCGTACTCCCCGCCGATCACGCGGGTCGTCCATGTTCTTAAGAACCTCGGCCAGGGGCTGGCGTGACAGAACGGTCGTGGTGGAAGATGACATCAGCGCGGGCTCCCAGGACGAAAGGGATGACTAGACACCACTCATCGTCCCTACGGGGCCCGCGCCCCACCTCAACGACACGCCACCCCTGTCAACGCTCAGCCGCCCTCACCCACCCACTTTGCCGACCCCCTGGGCCAACCTCCAGTCGCGTCTGGAGCGCAGCATGACTCTTGTGGCGGGCCAGAGCCTTCTTGGTACGAGTACACCAAAACCTTGGTGTAGAACAGCTCTTGCAGAACACATCCGCTCCCTGCGGTTGCTGCGGGGAGCCCTTCACCCAGATTCTCTAGACCGACCATCACAAGCCCCACCCTTGGTCCCCGCGACGAATTCGATAAGGATGTCTTGGAATGCTTCAAGACCTACCTGCACTCAGGGGTCTTTGAGGACCCGATGCGGCACATTGATTTGCGGGGTCTTTAGTCAGGGTTCGGCGTTTCAGGTGTATTCACATCAGTTGCCACGCGGGCTGATACCCGCGCTCTCCGGCTACGTGTGGCGTACCCCTCCGGGCAAACCACTGAAACCGATCCACCATGATCCGATCCCGCGGTCCGCCGCAGTGAGCATCCCTTTCTGCCATCCTCTTAGCGATAGCCGCCCGGTTCCGCCATACACTGCACCATACCCTCCCTGACAAGCACTGTTGCCACGACCCTAAGACACCGCTAGTGTCCATGAAGCGAAAGCGTTCGATACCCACGAAATCTGGCTCTTCATCGTTGGGTGTGGAGTCCGCCGGCGATGAGGAGCATTCTGAGGCGGTAGTTGTCGGGGTTACGGAAGCCGCGGGCGATGCGTCGGTGGAGTTCGATGAGGCCGTTGAATCTCCTATGTTTGTCAAGTCGTCGCGAGCTGGGTTCGGGCTGCGGTG
>CAJPNZ010000094.1 GCA_905372155.1 Propionibacteriaceae bacterium | reverse complement strand
CGCCGTCGCCCCCGACGCGGTCTTCACCGTCCTCACACACGGACTCACCCCAACAGGCTAAAACACCCCCGATCAGTACACACCACACCAACCAAAACCCCTAACCAACACCCCCTCCAACCCCAAAACACCAAACATGAGCCAAGTCAGGTCTAAGGGTTTATGCGAAGATGTCGATCACAACCGACACCACACCCTGACGTGATACAGGGATCCCCGTGACCTAGGTGTCACGGTTTCGCAGACGCACCTGTCATGCCGCACTCACCCTGACACCCTCACATAAGAGGGTGTGGTTCCGTCTCTTCCTCGCTCTACCGTAAGAGGACAGGGAACCAACCAGAACACAGGCGGACCGAATCTGTGACCACCCCTGCCCTAAAAGCACTCAGATCACCACACACCAACTGCTGACACAGGCGCCATCGCCGAAGAACATTGGGGAACACCCCAGAGCAGCCCGGGAATGGCCCGACCCACGCGAAACATACGAACGCCTACTCATTGCTTCCGCCACTTGACACCAAGCTAAGCCTCATCGACTCAACAAGTACCAATGTACAAACTTGAGTCATGGTCCGACTTCCTCGACGCCACGCACTAGCCGCTGCCGGCCTCGGCCTGCCATCGCTGACGGCTTGTGACGTTCGACCCTCCCTCACCCACCGACTGGGTCGATGGCATTCCCGAATGGCACAAGCTAGTTAGCCCGGAGGATCAGGGCTACGAATTCGGGAGGTCGCCACCGGCTACTCGTTTGCTCCCTGCTGACCCTGTGTCTAGCGATACTGGGGCATGCCGAAACTGTCTCGCCGCCATGTGCTGCTCGGCGCCACTGCTGGTCTTGTCGCGTGTCGTCCAAACCCCACACTAAAGCCAACCCCCACATTAAAGGTTGCGCCTTCGGTCACCCCTGGTTGGCATGATGGCCTGCCCGAGGCCCCGATCCGGCAGAGCGAACCGACGGCCATATGCGACATAGCTCCGCCCCGACCTAGGCTGATTGTGGCCGCCGATGACTCGCATGTCGCCAAGGTCATCGGCGGGTACATCTCTCAGGCCCCAACCGCAATTTGGTGGGGCACCGGAGAGTTCGCCACCACGTTCGATGCCGGCGACGGCACTGCCGACCGCTGGCTCCCCGGCGGCACGCTGCTGTTCGCCGTCGGATCAGCCGTGGTGCACTTCCGCCCCTCCGATAAGAAGGCCCGTTTCTTCAGCAGCGGACATGCGCTCGTCGAGCCGGAGTGCGGCGGCATCTACGCGATCTCCGAACTCGACTATTCGGCCACCAGGAATCTGGTGCTCACATCCGGTGCCGACAATACGCTTCGCCTCTTTGAACTAGGCAAGGCTGAAGAGCAGTTCAACATAACCCCATTCAACGATCGAAGCCCACAAGCGCAGTTCCTGGGCGACCAGATCCTGATCGGCGGCGGGGACAGTCTCCTGGTCCTGGACTTGGAGGGAAACACCGTCAAAACCCTCCCATATGCTCAAGCGCGGGTGATCACAGGTGGCGACACAGCAGTCCTCGCGACAAACGATACCCTGGTCCTACTCGACGGCACCCTCGACCAGACGCTGAGCATCGACCTGCCACACCGACTACTCGAGTGCTCGCTCACACCAGATGGTGGCACCCTGGTCTACACGATGGCCCTGTCGGACTCTGAGGACCGACAAGCAGTCATCATCGACGTCCCCTCCCACAGCAAGCGGGAGCTACCCCTGCCGCCAAAGGTCCTGGACTTCGTAACCGCCACCCCTAACGGCCGCCTCCTTGGCATCCAGAAGAAAGGTGACGAAGACGGCGCTCCGGTGGTGCTCGATCCCACCACCGGAGCAATCAAGGAGGAGTTCGCCAAACCATGACCCCAACATCAAGGCTCATTCCCAGAGGGTTATTCACAAGAGCCGCATCCGCCAGCACCCCCCCCTAGCCAAGGCGCGCTTGAGGGCCGTGAATAACCCTCTAAGACACCGTCGAATCCTTTGACACAAGAAGGTTTATTCACAAGCAAGGCGTCAACCAGCAAAGCCCCTAGCCAGTGCACTCTCGACAGTAACTGTGAATAATCCTCCGTGGCTTAGACGTCCGCATCGCCTCATCGTACTTGTCCAGGCGATGTGCACGAACTCGTCGGCATCTGTGGGTGCAGGGTCCGGCGGTGCAACACCACAGCTGCGGCTGTCACGGCTCCATTCGTCGAAGCCAGTTACGCAGCAACTCGCGCACCGTCTGCGGCTGGTCGAGATGCACATTGTGGCCGGCCTGGTCGAGCACGGCGCAGGTCGCGTGAGGGAAAAGTTCCGACAGGTTCTGCTGATCCTGATACCCGACCACGGCATCCTGTCTCCCGGCGATGATGAGCACGGGCTGCTCAAAACCATCCAGACGTTCATCCGGTGGCTCGGGAAGCTCATAGAGTTCCCCGAGCCGGCGCATCGCATCTGGATCCGCTGCTCGGATGCCCGGAAGCGCGGCGCGCCGGAATCGTTCCCAATTGTCCCGGGTTCGCACGACAGCAACTTCGCAATACGCCTCGGCATCGGTCGCCGACAAGGACTCGAGGAGCGCATCATCCTCCAGAACAACCGACGGTTCAGGCAGGGTCCTGTTGCCCTGAACAGGGTCGACCACAGGGGCCAGGAGGGCAAATCCGAGACATTGCGGAAATCGTCGTCCTACCAGATCCCGGACGAGCAAACCTCCGAGAGAGCTACCGATCATCGCGAAAGGACGATGGCCGATGACGGAGCCGACCATGTCGTCCAGCCAGTCAGCGACATCAGGAAGCCCGCCTCGACTAGGCAGCGCCGGGGTGCCACCGAACCCCGGCAGGTCGAGATAGATCCGCTCCCACTGCCCCGTCTCGTCAAACACGTCGTCGAGGTCAAGGAGCAGCCTATGGTCAACCCCGTTGCCATGAACAAGGACCAGAGGAAGACCAGTGCCTCGTCTCACGATGTTTGTCATCGTTTCCTCCCTGAGAGTGGATGCGTCAGTAGCTTTCTCCCGGCGCCTCGGGCGAGCGCCCGGACGGGGTGGAACTCATTCTTCTCTGGATGCGTCCCGACCCAGTTTCCACTGCAACCAACCACAGGCCCCATCGAGAAGGGCGGTGGCGGCCAGGAGTTGTCACCCGCCCGGGTCGGGGTGGATCGATGGGATGTGGTGCATGCCAGCACCCAGACGAGGTTTACTGTGGCAGCACATAGCAGGTCCTTGGATCTTGGCCGTTTCCTCGCCGCTCCCCGGAGTAGCAGGGCACTCGTGGTTAGCCGTGCACCCGCCAGCAGGAGTCGCGACTTCAGCGACGGATCGGCCCTCCGGAGAATCTTGTCGGAGGCCAGCACCACCCCGGCCGCCGCGAAACGCCCGATCCCGTCAACCGTCAGCACTGCCCGCGCCCACCCAGCCCTCGTATCGTCCGAAACGTCACGTGTCATGTCGGCTCCTGAGCCATCCTCGTCCACTTCCATGTCCAAGGGTTGCAATCGACCAGGCCACCACCGGAGGCGTCTCACGATATCGCTACATCGTCCGGGAACCGCTTGCAGCATGATTGATGGGATAAAGGCGAGGAGAATGCACATGCCCATGATCGAGATCTCGTGCCCCATCTGCGATACCACCACGAAAACCCTGCCGCGCTACCCGCGCAGGGTGTGTGGCACCTGCGCGGCGAAGGCCTCCGACGAGTCGGGGCGAGCCCTGGAGTTCTTCAACACGTCCATCGGGGGTGGTTTCATCGCCTACTACGCGGACTCGCACCAGACCGAGACCCATCCCGGTCACCTCTGCTTCATCGACGGCATCCGCTGCTACGCCGACGAGGCGCGTTTCGGCGGAATCGTCATACAGACGCTCACCGACCAGCCCGAGTAGTGACTCGCGGTCCCCGTTCACCCCCGCATCCGAGGCCCTGTACGCGACCACCCATTTCACGCGCCTGCCTCGATTTCGCTGGCCTTACCCCTTGTCCGCTGGCCTTGCCGTCTATTTGCTGGGCTTGTTCACGTTTGCTGGCCTCACAGCGCAGGCAAACGTGCACAAGCCCAGCAAACCGCGAATAGGGCCAGCAAACCGGCACCGCTTATATGGGCCGAGAACCTCAAGAACCCAGGAGAGCCAAGGGAACCACGGCCACCCCATCGGGGCGCCTGTAGGCGTGTTCACCGGTGTTGAGCAGCACCAGGTCAGCCACCTGGTCCCCCAGTTTTTCCTTCAGCCACAGGAGATGCCGCACGTCTCTGTCCGAAGCCGCCCGATTCAACTTGATCTCGAAGGCCACGATCCGCCCGTCCTCGCCCTCAACAATCAGGTCCACCTCCTGTTCCCCGCGTTTGGTGCGCAGGTGGAACACGTCGCCCCCCGACACCTGAGCGGCGCCTCGAACGGTGAGCATCGCCAGATTCTCGAAGAGTCCCCCGACCAACGATCCGCGCGACCCGAGCCACCTTCCCTGACCCTTGGCCAGTATTTCCGGGGTTGTGCGGAGGAGGACGGCGGCGAGCGCGGGATCGGCCAGGTGATGTTTGGGTGCCTGCACCAAGTTGCGGAGCGAGGTTCCGAGGGGACGCCACGCGGGCACGGGGTCCAGGAGCCACAGGGAGGTCAGCCAGTCCCGGTAGCGGCTGACGGTCGCCTTGGTGGGTGGATCGGCATCACCCGGGGTGGCCGCGGTCCTGATCGTCTCCCAGGTTGCCGTCGTACCCACGGCCGAGGCATAGGCGCTCAACCACCCCATCAGGGAGGCAGGGCGACGAATCGAGATGCCGCGTTCATCGGGGAGCTCGCGTTCGAAGATCCGGGTCGTGTAACTGCGCAGCTGCGCCGTCCGCACGCGAGGAGGAAGCCCGTGCAGCCCCGGGAAACCCGACGCGAGAATCTCCTCCAGGTAGTCACTCACTCCCATCGGGCTCGTTCCCGACACCTCTGCTCCCCCTCGGAGCAGGGCGGCCATGCTGACCGACGGTTCGACCAGATCACGTTCACAGAGCGCCATGGGCCGTATTCGCAAGGAAAGGATACGCCCGGCCCCACTGTGGATCGGAGCTTCCAGGGACGGCGATGCGCTACCGGCCAGCAGGAAGCTCCCAGGGTCGGCACCGTCATCCACGGCCCTGCGCACCACATCCCAGACCGCGGGGACCCGCTGCCATTCGTCGATGAGCAGCGGCTTGGGAAGCCGGGTCACCAGTTCCGGATCCGCCCTGGCCATTCGCCAGTGCTGCTCAAGATCCAGGCGCAGCTCGTCGACGGCCCGACGGGAGGCGGTTGACGTCTTCCCCACCCCCTTGGGACCATCCAAAGTGACCGCGGCGACGTGCGGCATGAAGGCGTCCAGCTCCTGATCAACCAGCCTCGCAAGATAACCCACGCAGCCAACTATACCTCTGGGCGGAAAACTACTATCCTTTTGGGCGGCTCCTTATCATCCCTCTGGGCGCCGCGGTGATCTCAGCCAACCAACCGTTCGGGCAGGTCTACCGCACCCACTCCTCTTGCTTCACGGTTTGCTGGCCTTGCCGTCCATTTGCTGGCCTTACTCCTTGTTTGCTGGGCTTGTTCACGTTTGCTGGCCTCACAGCACAGGCAAACGTGAACAAGCCCAGCAAACCGGTGATAGGGACTTCTCGAAGAATCGGGCGGGCCAGTGAGCAAACCCACGGGCGACAGGCCGATCCGACACCCCGCCCCCGAGGTGGCACGCCGCGACGGCCCGCGTCGAGGACCTCAGGGGAAACCACGTCAGAAGCCGATGCTCCATTCCTCGATCTGGCCGCGGGCGTAGGCCGCCTGCCCCAGGTGGGTGACCGCGTCGTCGATGATGCTGACCAGCCGTACCCCGCGGGTGACCGGCGGGTTCCACTTGGTGTCGATCACCTCGTCCAGGTCGTCGGCGGACAGCCTCGAGACGTAGGTCTCGAACGCATCGGTGCAGGCCTGGAGGTAGTCGAGCAGCAGGGCAGGGTCCTCGACGCGCAGCGCGGCGACGTCCTCGGCGGTGTCGCCGAAACCGATCGACTTCGGGCCGCGGTCGATTCCGAGACGCTCACCCCAGCCATCGGTGATCCACAGCTGCTCCGAGAACTGCCCGGCATTGGCCAGCCACGCCACCTGGATGTCCATCTGCCGGGCGGAGTGCCACACCAGCCAGGCGATCGAGTTCGCCCGGCCGCCGGGCATCGCGTGAAGGGTTTCCTTGGAGATCTCCTTGAGTACCGTCCGGGCCGTCTCGACGGGCCGGCTGACCGAATCAATCAGAACTGCTTGAGCATCCATGAGTCGATCCTGCCACCGTCCGGCAAACCGCCTCCCCGGTTCCACGCACCGGACGGCGTAGAGTCCCGGACCCGTGTCACGGTTTCGTGGCGTGAATCCGAAAACGCCGCTGCGTGACCGCGATCCCGGGACTGGCGGCCAGCTCCGACAGCCGTTCAAGGTGTTCGTCCACGCTGAACCCGGGCACATCCCATGGCACGTAGCCGAGGTAGATCACCAAGGCCTCGACATCGGTGAACCGCATCTGCCCGGACCACTCGTCGACCTGATCAATCCTCATCCCGGCGGCCTCGAGATCGGCGACGAATCTTTCCGCCGTGACCTCGGGGTAGGCGAAACCGGCCTCGAACCATTCGTGGATCTCCTCCGCATCGCGGCCATCCACCTGCTGGGTCAGCAGCCGTCCCCCGGACGCGAGCACCCGGGCGACCTCACCGGCATCGATTTCTTCGTGACGCGACATCACCAAGTCCAGCTCTCCATCCCCGAAGGGCATGGCCTGCCCGGTTTCCGCGTCATAAGGCAACACCTCGATGCCTCGCGTCCCCAAGTTTCGCCGCGCCACCGCAAGGTTCGGTTCCCACCCCTCCGTCGCGACGATGGTACGGGGCCCTTCCCGGTCATCGGGAAGCGCGTCGACGATACGGATGAGCCGCTCACCTCCCCCAGTGCCGAGATCGGCGACGGCCCGGGCATACCGCATCGCATCCAGGCAGTCGGCCTCGAAGTCCCACCAGGGATCGTCGGCGATGAGCCTCCCCTCCAGAGCGGAGAAGTCCCAGCCGGTCATCCTCGCCTCGGCATGTGCTCGTCGCAGCGACTCCAGGAGGTCATGTCCCATATTCCTTCATCCTTCCCGGTTCCGAAGGTTCCCGTTGGCGACCCACCAATCTCACAACCGCCCGGAAGCCAAAAATCCGGTCTCGTCACCCGCCCACGGTGCCATTCAGCAGATGGCGGGGTCCACCGGTACCCGGTCGAGGTCCTCCAGGGCGGTGGCACCGGCCAAGGTCGCGGGGTCATGTTCACCGCGCGGGGTTTCAGGCACCTGATCAACAACACCGTCCGGGGACAGGCGGCGAAGCAACTCCGGGAGCGGGGGCGTCTGCCTCGACACCAGGGACCCCGGGCGCACACGGACGCCCCGTGAGTTGGGGCCATCCGCTGGCCACCTGCCCGGGGTCTAGAACGTCGTCGTCGCGTCGCGGTTCATGAACGCGCCGTGACCGGTGGTGGTGTTCCAGCAGGTCAGGCCCGCGTCCTCGGAGGCACACACGTAGTCCCCGTGGTAGACGACGGTTCCGTATTCCACCTGCTGGCCGGAGGTTTCCGGTTTCTGGGACAGGGGAGGTTCGCTTCTCGAGACGATCTCGGGTTTCGCCTGGTCCGCGGACGCGGAATTTTTCATCCTCACCCACCATTTGGGGCCGAGCTCGTCGGAGCCGTAGGGTTTGCTGTTCATGTAGTTCATGACCCCGCAGCCCGCGGTCGTGTCCGAGAACTCGCAGCTGATGTTCTTCGACGGGGTGATGATCACCGCGTACCCCGAGTGGACGGCGGTGATCGGGGTGGCATTCGCGGGTCGCGGTCCGCCCGCCCCCGGATAGGCCCCCGGGATCGACACCGGCGACCGCGTCGCGGACGGCGATGCCCCCGACCCGGCCGAGGGGCGAGCCGTGGGCAGAGCGATGGCCGCCGAGTCCTGGGCGCCCGGCGATCCAGAATCAGAGGTCGCGTTCTGGTTTGCGGAGGACACGCAACCAGTCAGCAGCCCTCCGGCAAGCACCGACGCGAACAGCGGACGGAAGCGGCGACGGACGGAATTTGACATGGTCTCCTCCTGGTTCTCTGGCAACCCGCTGGGACGCGAACACTCCCACCCTGCCACGAAGATTCTCCGGACAAAGATACTTCCAGGAAATTCCAGGGTGGCGTGCGACGGTCGGTCCGGTCCCTTGGGAAGGGCCAGAAGTCACGGCACGATGTCCTAAATCCCGCCTCCCCGGCCCGTGTGGCCGGAACTTGGGGCAAGATGTCCCTTGTGAGCAACGTGACCAACCAAGCATTGACGGACAAGGCTGTGCGCACCGCGCGACGCTGGGCGCAGCGCTCCCTCGCCCACCCGGAACCCCGCGCAGCAAAGCTGCTGGCCAGCGCCCTCGACCATCCGGACGGGCTCCGTTTCACCCTTGAGTTCGTCGACGGCGTCCTGCGCCCCGAGGACCCGGCGGTGGCGGCCAAGAACCTGGGTCGTCTGGCCCGGCAGTCCGTCCCCTTCCTGCCCCCCTACCTGCGTGCCGGCCTCGGTCTCGGTGTCGCCCCCGCACCCCGGACGATGCTGCCCGCGGTGCGGCGCGCCTTCTCCCTGTTGCTGGGCGACCTCGTCGTCGACATCGGCAGCGACCTCGGGCCGGCGTTGGCCAGGTTGCGCAAGAGCGGCGCGAGCCTGAACATCAACCTTCTGGGTGAGGCCGTGCTGGGCGACGAGCACGCCTCCTCCAGGCTCAACCGCACCATCGAGCTTCTCAACCGGCCCGATGTCGATTACGTCTCCATCAAGGTGTCCTCGGTGATGGGTCCCCACTCTCCGTGGGCCCACGACGCGACGGTGGAGGAGGCCGTGGTTCGTCTCGGACCGCTGATGGAGGCGGCGAACAGGTCTGGCAAGCTCGTCAACCTCGACATGGAGGAGTACCGCGACCTCCACCTCACCCTTGAGGTGTTCGAGCGGTTCGCCATGAAGCTGCCGAAGCTGAGGATGGGCCTGGCGGTCCAGGCCTACCTGCGCGAATCGCCGCTGATGATCGAGCACATCCAGAAGCTGGCGCGGCGCCGCTGCGAGGCGGGCGGCATTCCGCTGCGGGTGCGCCTGGTCAAGGGCGCCAACCTGGCGATGGAACGCACCCAGGCGGAGCTGCGCGGCTGGCCGAACCCGATCCTGCCGTCGAAGGTCGAGACCGACGCCAGCTACCTCAGCGCCCTCGACCGACTCCTGACCCCCGAATCCGTCAAGACCCTCCACGTCGGTTCGGCCAGCCACAACATCTACAGCCTCGCCACCGCCGTCGAGCTGGCGAAGGCCCGCGGCATCACGTCGGGTTTCGACATCGAGATGCTGGCGGGCATGGCGGTGCCGTTGCAGCGGGTGATCCTCGACGAAATGGGTGCGCTGCGGCTCTACGTTCCCGTGGTGCCGCGCAGCGAGTTCGACTCCGCGATCACCTACCTGGTGCGGCGCCTGGAGGAGAACGCAGCACCGGAGAACTTCATGTCCGGGGCGGCCTCCCTCGGCCGCGACATCGCCTTCCTCGACAAGGAGGAGGGACGCTACCGCGACGCCGTCGCGCTGGTCGGCTCCCCCACCCCGGCCGCCTGGGCGGTCCAGGAACGCAGCGAACCGACGTCCGTGTTCGCCAACGCCTCCGACACCGATCCCGCGCTGCTCAGCAACCAGCGGTGGGCTGATTCCATCCGCGAGTCGCTGCCCGCTCCCGATCTCGGCAGCGGCACCGTGGCGGAGGGCACCCTGAACTCCGCCGAGGCCCTCGACGAGGTGCTGGAGACCGCCGTCGCCGCGGGGAAGCGCTGGGCCGCGACCCCGGCCAAGGAACGCGCCGCCGCGCTGCACCGGCTGGGGGTCGAGCTGGAGGCGATGCGCACCGAGCTGGTCACCGTCGCCGCCGACGAGGTGGGCAAGCTCATCGACCAGGCGGACATCGAGGTTTCCGAGGCCTGCGACTTCGCCCACTACTACGCCTCCCTCGCGGGGGAGGAGGTCGACGGCGCCGCCCACCGTCCACCGCGGGTCACCGCGGTCATTCCGCCGTGGAACTTCCCGATCGCGATTCCGCTGGGCGGGGTCGCCTCCGCGCTGGCCGCGGGGTCGGCGGTGCTGCTGAAACCCGCCTCCCCGTCGCGTCGCTGCGCGGCGCTGCTTGCCGAGGCGTGCTGGCGGGCTGGGCTGCCGCGCGACCTGGTGCAGTACGTCGTCATGGGTGATCGCGCGCTCGGCGAGAAGCTGGTGCGTGACGAACGCGTCGAACTGGTCGTGCTGACCGGGTCGGCGGAGACCGCGGAGATGTTCCGTTCCTGGCGGCCGAATCTGCCGTTGCTGGCCGAGACCTCCGGCAAGAACGCCCTGATCATCACCCCGTCGGCCGACCTGGATCTGGCCGCCGCCGATCTGGTGGCGTCCGCTTTCGGGCACGCGGGACAGAAGTGTTCCGCCGCGTCGCTGGGCATCCTGGTCGGCTCGGTGGCCAAGTCTCGGCGTCTCCTGGACCAAATCGTCGACGCCGCGTCGTCATTGACGGTGGCGTGGCCGGAGGATCCGGCGGCCCAGATGGGTCCGCTCACCGAGGTGCCCGGCGAGAAACTGAAACGCGGCCTCACCGAGCTGGAACACGGGCAAACGTGGCTGCTGAAACCGCAGCGCATCGACGACCGGCTGTGGCGTCCGGGCATCCGGACCGGGGTGCGGCCGGACAGCGCCTTCCACCAGGTGGAGTACTTCGGGCCGGTGCTCGGGTTGATGGCGGCCCGCGACCTGGCGCAGGCCGTGGAGTGGCAGAACGGCACCGAGTACGGCCTGACGGCAGGTCTGCACTCCCTCGACGCCGAGGAGATCCAGTTCTGGCTGGACCGCGTGAAGGCCGGAAACCTGTACGTGAACCGCGGGATCACCGGGGCCATCGTGCGGCGCCAGCCCTTCGGCGGGTGGAAACGTTCCGCGGTCGGCACCGGCGGCAAGGCCGGTGGCCCGAACTACCTGGTGGGTTTCGGTTCCTGGGAACCGAAGGATCTCGGTCCCGCCGGAGCCCTCACCGACCCGAAACTCGTGCATCTTTTCCAGGCCGCCGCCCGGGTGCTCGACGAGCAGCAGCTCGAACAGCTCAACGTCGCGGCCACCTCGGACCAGGCGGCCTGGCGGACCCTGTTCGGGGTCTCGCACGACCCGTCGGCCCTGAAGGCGGAGATCAACGCGTTCCGGTACCGTCCCACGCCGGTGACGGTCCGGGTGGAGGTCGACGACCCGGTGCGTGTGCTGAGGGAGGCCTCGGCGGCCCTGGTCACCGGTTCCGCCGCGACCTTCTCGTTCCGCGACGCCCCGTCGGAGGAGCTGTCGGAGGCGCTGACCGGTCTCGGCCTGGCGGTCGAGGTGAAGGACGATCTCCGGTTCGACCGGAACGTCCGGGGCCGGGTGCGGCACCTGGGTGATCGGGACCTGCTGACCGCGGTGGGCGGTTCCATCGACGTCAGCGTCCACGCAGGCCCGACCCTCTACCCGGGTCGCCTGGCACTGCTGCCCTACGTGCACGAGCAGGCGGTGTCGGTGACGAACCACCGCTTCGGTCACCCGACGCCACTGACCGACGACCTGCGCATCTGACACCCGCACCGATCCGTCGGCAAACGGACCTCAGGGGTCTCCCGGTGAATTCCGGGAGACCCCTGTCGCTTGATCGTCCCGGTGGAACACAATACGTTGATGTCAACGAGACCTTGAGGAATCAGCGAAGGAGTGACAATCATGCATGTTGCTATTCGAGCAATTCTCTCAATTTTGGTCTGCCTTTTTCTTCCGCTCCTGCTCGCTTCTCTTGTTTCCTCATTTGCTCGCGTTGGGGTGGTGGAATTAACGCTCCTCTACATCATTGTTGTTGGATGCGTGATCTACAGCTGGCGATACGCCAAGCGGAAGAGAGAACGCCGCCTCGCACGAGAGAAAACCGAGACCTGACGCCAAGAGGCATCGTTTGCATCGCATGCCTGACGGAATGAACACTGGTTGTTCTCCGGGGAAATCAGCGACCTCCAGTCAAAGTTCCTCGGAGAACAACCGATGTAGCCTCGAACAGCCTGCTCGACCATTCTCACCATGGTTTCGACACGCCCTGCTCGCTGACGCTCACAGGACGGCTCAACCAACTTCACCACCTCCAAGCCGGTTGAGCCGGGGCGCGAGGAACGAGCGACCCGAGTCGAAACCCCCGGCAACCGAACACCAAACCCGACCACAAGCCCCCGGACATGCGCAGGATGGTTTCGACACGACCAGCTCGCTGACGCTCACAGGACGGCTCAACCAACTTCACCACCTCCAAGCCGGTTG
>CAJPNZ010000093.1 GCA_905372155.1 Propionibacteriaceae bacterium | reverse complement strand
ATGCTTCATTATCCCACCAAACCGTAAAGCTATTTAAACGCCACGCCACTAGGTCAATGAGTCCCTTGCGGGACCAGTAGGCCCGGTACCGTTTGATCCGGGAGGGAAGAGAGTGCGCAGTGGCAATATCGTCCGCAGCCTCGTCCTTCAGCCCGCCGGGAAGTATGCATCTGAGTGGCGGGGTTGCTGGCAGAGACGAATCCTTCGCTCTGGTCAGGAACGGCATCTGGGAGAAGCGGGCCTGTGCGGGTGAGCGACGCAGGGCGTAGGCGGCGGCCTCGGCGTGGACCTTCTTGAGCAGGTCCTCATCGACGGCGCTCTGGTCATTCATGCTCATGTAGACGCCGGAGACATCGATGCCCGGGGCCTGGGCCAGCGCGGTCCGAGTGACCTGGCCGATGACCGCCTTGGCGCGGTCCTCGGTCTTAACCATGAAAATGACCTTGCCGGATGCGCGACTGACCCACTCGGTGTGCTCAGCAATGAAGTTCAGGTCGCTCGCATCATCATCGTTGGCACGACTGACCCTGGTTCTGGTGAGGTGGGCGGCTGCGTTTTGCTCCCAGGCCGTGTTCGCTCCGGTCTCGTTCAAGGCCTTATCAGTCCATTCCTTGAGGCAAACGAGCTGTGCGGACGCGCCGATGTTCTCGCGTAGGCGCGGAGAGGAGAAGATGTAGCGCTGGTTCCCGTTGGTCTCGAGCATTACGAGGTACATGGGGATCCTCTCGAAGGGATCTGGACGCGTGCAGTGTGCCACAGGGATGCATCCTGCGTCACTACTATGAGCGTGTAAGACAAGCCGAACGGCTGATGCCTCACCCTGTGGTGAGGAAGATGCGCCTACGTCACGAATCGTCAGCCCGCTGAGGAATGCTGCTGTGAGAGAGGACGCGATACATGACCATCATCGTTTATCCAGTGGGGCAGGGCGACCTGCGCAACGACATCGTCGGGCTCTCGAAATCCGAGCGACAGGAGGCCCAGGGGGAGGCCGAGCAACAGGTCGAGAAGTTTCTCGACGACGAGGATTCAGAAGGCCTGCTCAAGGTGCTGCTCGAGGCGCCCGAAGAAGGCTCCCGCTTCAGCGCCCCGCCGCTGTCCCTCATCCTGCGTGCGCTCTTCCCGGCCGAGGGTGAGCGGGTGGTGACGGTCCTCCTCCTTGCGAGCCGGAGTGGTGATTCCGGTACACGGACGTGGAAGATTGGTGAGCTTCTCAAGAAAGCCTTGGGTCTTGCGGGTGTCTACGACGGGCTCCGGAAGGAATTGCGGCTCGACGTCAGTGTGGAGATGTGTGAGGCCAATCTTCAGGAGACGGCAGGTGTTGAGGAACTCGCCGAGAGGCTCCGCTGCCTTGTGGATTCCCAGAACCAGACTGGGGACGAGCCGAAGGTCGTCGTCAATGCGATCTCTGGTGCCTCCATGATCGCGCTCGGCGCGATGGGTGCCGCCGACCAGCTCGGCTTGGACTGGCGGGCCGCGGTCGCGCCCGGCGCCCAGAAGGACACGGCCGTTCTCCTCGACCGCAGTTCCTATGACACCGCTCCCTTTTACTGGCTGCGCTCTCTCGGGTACGTTGAGCAGGCGAGGAATTGGGCACAGGGACGATTGGCCAGGAGTTCCGGTCGGGCGTCGGTTGACGTCGGTAGCCTGGATGGCCTCACCGACCTCATGAAACGACTTGCCACCAACCCGGAGTCCCTGAAGGATGAGGACCTCGCCTCCCTTCTTGCCCTCGACATGGCCCGTGCGGACAACGGCGCCGGCCTCATTGCACGCGCCTGGGTGCAGAAGCACTACCTCGATTGCCACCACAAAGAGATCGAGGCTGGGATGCACACACTGGAAGATCTCGTGACGGTGGCGAAGAGAGCTCGGGGCAAGTTGCCCATGCTGGGGGAGATCATCTGCGCCGCCCAGAAACGCCAGCAGGAACTCAAAGATGAATGCCCGAAATCGGTCCGGTGGCTGCTGGAGCACCAGTGGCTCAACGATGTCGGGAAGGGGGCGGTCCATGACCTCGCTGCACCATCGGCCTCCGACGTCAAACGGGCGCTTTCCCTCAAAGAGATTGACTCTTGTCTACCAGACTGGGTTGCTCGTCCTGAGTGGAGACCTGGGCGGGGATCGGTTCTGTTCATAGCTCCGTGTGGTGCCGGTGCGCCGCGCGGCATGTGCGTCACTGAGCGGATCCTCGGCAAAGAACCAGACAAGAAGATCCGTCGAGCGGTGCCCGGCGCCATGCTCGACGGCGCGGAGTCTCTCCCGGCCGAGTTCCTGCTCCTGCACTCCTCCTATCCCGGCTCCAAGAAGACCTCCCTCGACGCTGCTGATGCGGCCCGCAGAACCCAAGTGCACGCGGGCTGGAAAAGACACGTTTCTCCCTCCGTCGACAAGCGCGATTTCGTCGACCAGTGCGATTACGAAGGGGGCGACAGAAACGAGTACGTAGCGACACCCGTGATCATGAGGAGCGTCAGCGGTCAGGTCGCTCTTGCACTCGAGGCCAAGCATCCTGCGGCTGTCGTCATCGTCGGCACCGGTCAGAAGGCGGCGGTGCTGGGCGCGCTCCAGGCGGCCCAGGCGTGGTGCGCGGAGCACGCCACCCCGCTCTTCCTCCAGACCTTCGTCGATAAGGTCGACGAGGAGGGAAGGAAAGAGTCGGTCTCCCAGCTCCACCGGTTCGCGCTGCACAACGACGCCGAGACCGCCCTGCGTGAGGCAGCCATCAGTAGCCTGAAGAGTCTCAACCTCCTCAGCGCTGTCCGCGTTCTCGCGGCTGGCGACTGGCGCATGGACGAGATGGCGGACAGGTGTGACAAGCTGCGTCAGCAGCTCCTTGATGTCGCAAACGACAAGGAGAACCCAGACCGCGGAGCCGGTGTCCTCATCGATCTTCTCCAGACGGTAGCGGGCCTGTGGACAGAGGCCACCGAACTGACCAAGATGCGCTTGGCGGTCGTCGTTGCCGAGGCTCTTAACTTCAAGACGAAAGGGAGCAATCTTCTTCACCGGAACAACAACCTCGAGGGCGGGAGCGGAAATCCAATCAATCTTGCTCGCCCCTACCCGAAGGACTGCGACAAGAAGAGGTCGAAGGACAAAGGCCCTCATCAGGACCTGCTGGAAATCCTCTACAGGGTGCGGAACAAGTTGGTCGTGACGCACGCTGACGACATCGTCAAGTCCGCTTTGCAGATGGTCCTCCAGGATCTTGGAGGCGCAAACATCCGGACGGACTCCAAGGCAGTGAGTGGAGATGATGTGACCTATCCGGACGTACTGCGGTTGACATGCGAGAAGCTTGAGGAAGCAGCCCGCGCCCTCAGCATCACGTGGGCGTCGTCGACGTGGAAAGCTGAATTCGACCATCTCATGTCTGAGCTCAAATCCCTGGCCCACACCCGGGAACCCTGAACAGGGAATGGTGTTGTTGCACGGGCACCAGCCACGGTTCTGGCCAACCTCACCGTCCATGACGTCGTCGTTGACCTCGACGCCGACCGGACGCTACAACTTCCCGCCTCCGGCGTGGTACCCAGGCTCCTGCTCTCCAACGGGAGACAGGAAAGTCTGCGCGTGGCTGATCCGGATCACCCCGACGATCTGCAGGTGGTGTGGGAGGTGCCCATCGCCGTCGGCGCCACTTGGGTCGGTGTCGAACCGTCCCTGCCCGAACCCAGGCCTGGCGCCGTGTACGTCATCAGTCGTATCGTCGCTGAACACTTCCCGGAGCGTGCGGACCTCGTCTGGCTCGACGACCTAGTCCGCGACGAGCAAGGAGAAATGGTGGCGGCCCACAGTCTCGCCTGCTTCCACCCCATGACGCGCGCCGACTGATGACGAATCCGGGTTCCTGACCGGCCGACGGCGTTCCGGGAAGGCGGATGACTGGGGACCTGATCCGGGACGTGGTCTCCACGACCTCTGCGGCGGGCGAGTGAATACGCCTTCCGGTGGGGAGAAGCCGTTGACGAGAGGCGGAGGAGCCTGTCGGAACGGGACTTGGGTTGATCCGCCCGGACCGGGGAGCGGGCGCGTAGAATCACCGCCCGTGAATCAACCAGACCCCGAGTGCTACGGCGATCAGGAGTTCGAGGACTCCCTGGAACCCAGGCATCTGATCCGGCGAACCGACGCGGTGGCGCGGGCCGGGGGGATGATGCTCGGTGCCGGTACCAGTTCGCTCCGGGTCCGGCAGCTCATGCGGCGTTCCGCCAAGGCCCTCGGGCTGGGACACATCGCCTCCTCGATCACGTTCACGTCGCTGGCCATGACGGTGGAACGCCGTGGAGTGTTTCGCACCAAAGTGGTCGAGGTTCCCAAACCGGGGGTTAATGCTCACCGGATCGCGATGCTGCAGAAACTCAGCAATGAGATGCCGGAACGGATCACTGCGACGGAGCTTGACCGCCAGCTGGACCGGATCGACCACGCGGATCCGCTGTACCCGGCATGGTTGAGAGGAATCATGGTCGCCCTGGCCTGCGCCGCCGTCGCGGTGCTCGCCGGCGGTGGCTGGCGCGAGATCGGGACTGTGCTGCCCGCCTCTGCACTGGCGTATCTGCTGTTCCGGCGGCTTGGGCGCTGGCAGATCAACCACTTGGCCGTGGTGATGGTCTCTGCCTTCACCGCCTCGGCACTGTATTTACTGGGAACCGGGATGCTGGACCGGTTGTTCGGGGAACCAAGTCCGCGCATGGCCGCGGGGTTCATCTGTGCCTCCATCTTTCTGATCCCCGGTTTCCCGCTCGTGACCGCGGGCCTGGAACTGACCCGGCTGGACCTCACAGCGGGGTTGCCCCGGGCCGCCTATGCGTCCATGATCCTGCTTGCCATCACCATCGGGGTGTGGATCGTGGCCAATCTCGGTGGGGTCACCGCGGAGACCGCACCGCCTCTCGGCGTGGAGCCGTGGCAGGTGTGGGCCATTCGAGTGGTGGCCAGTTTCATCGCGGTCGTGGGGTGGGCCATGATGCTGAACTCGCCCCTACGCGCCGCGATGGCCTCCGGTGCGGTCGCGGTTGCGGGCAATGCCGTCAGGCTGGAGCTCATCGACCTTGGGGTCGCGGAACACGTGGCGACGTTCGCCGGCTGTTTCATCATCGGCCTCGGCTGCGCCTTGTTGGGAAGGCTATTCGGACTTGAGAAGATCATCATGACCGTGCCGACCCTCCTGGTTTCCATCCCCGGTGCTTTCGCACTGCGGAGCCTGCTCCACCTCGACCAGAATCACACGGACCTGGCCGTCACGCAGGGCATGACGGCATTGCTCGGAGTGATCGCCATGGTTGGTGGCCTCTCAGCGGCCCGGATGCTCACCGACCCGGAATGGACCTTCACCCGTGATGACCCGCCGCACCTGAGAGAGGTGGTCCCCGGGCTGCGACTCCGGAAACGGAGGTCTTGAACCTTGTTGCGAAAAACCATGCGGGTTTCCGCGCGTCACCATGAACCCGCACATGCCGTGGGGTGTGTGGGAACACATTGCTGACCGACCCGATGCTGATCAGGTGTGGCTCCCTGTCCCGGCCCGCGGCACCGGGAGGTTCTCGGTCAGCTTCTGACCGATGGGGACCTGCGGAGGAAACTTGGTAACTGACGTCCACCTGGCTGCGCTTGCCATTGAGCACGGCGCGAGCATCTGGTTCTTTGACAGCGATTTTGCCCGTTTCCCCGGTCTCGCCCCGATCAGCCGTGGGCGTCACTGACGCCGACCCGCACCCACCACCAGCGAGGCATTGAGTTGTTCTCCCGAGAGCTGCTCCGCCAGAAGCACGTGGACGCGTTCACGGGAAACTGCGTCCAGGTCGGCCAGCATCGACCGGAAGGCCGACCCTTCGATCAGCAGGCGGAGAACCACGGCATCGAGCGGGACCCTGAGCTCAATCGTCGTGACCTCGGCGGACAGGCCCAGCGTGCCCATCCGGGTGTGCATGGTCTCGGGACGGGTCAGGTCGTCACTGAAGCGGGCACGGCCTTCGTGCGGTGGAGGCAGGGCGCCTCCCAACTTCCTCAGAATGCCCGCCAGAATGGTTCCCACGGCGGGGAGGTCCAGTGAATCCGGGGAGGAGAGCCAGTGAGCGATCACAAGCTTCCCGCCTGGACGGAGAAGGTTCGTCAGATGATTCGCCCCGGCAGCAGGATCGGGTAGGAAGGGTAAACCGAGGATGCAGAACACCTGGTCGTAGGGGCCACCCTTCCATGTGGTGATGTCGGCGGCATGCGGGACGACTTGGGCGGTGTGTCGCGACTCCGCGAGGCGGTTTCGTAGCTCTCTGATCAGAGACCCGGACAGGTCAACGGCATCCACGCGTCCCGCGGAGCCGACGAGTTCGGCGATTGGCAGTGTCGCGGATCCGATGCCGCAGCAGGCATCCAGCACGTGTTCCCCGCTGCCAGGAGGTGAGGCTTTGACGACGGCCAGGCCGACCCGGTCCCACAGCAGGGGAGCAAGAGCGGTGAAATCCCGGGCGGCAGCATCAAACACACTGTCCATGCCGACCATCATGCCCCTCATGACCGTCCCGACCCTGCTGGTCATGGTGCCCGGCTCGTCGGCGCTGCGGACCCTTCTGTACTTCGACGCCGGGGACGTCAACCGCGCCGTCGCGCAGGGAATCGCGACGATGCTCGGGGTGGTGGCCATGGTGGCGGGTCTGTCGGCTGCCCGCATGCTGACCGATCCGGAGTGGGTCTTCACCCGCGACGATCCGCCCGCGATCCAGGTGCCCGTTCCCCGGATCCGCCGGAGAGGGAACTGACCGGGGTTCCATCCCCGGGAACGGCGCCGACCACCTGGACGTGCTGCGCGGCCCGCTGACCTGGAATCAGCCGGAAACCTCCCCGTAGGCAGCCCTGAGCACGTCCTCGGGGGGCGCCACCTCGATCCGAGGTTTCGCCACGTCTTCGAGAAGCACGAACCGGAGGGCGGTGCCGTGGGTCTTCTTGTCCTTGTTCATCGCCCGCCGAAGCGCCGGCCAGACATCACCGCGGTAGCGGGTGGGCAACCCGAGCCGTTCCAGCAGGGTTTGTTGCCGTTCGGCGAAGGCCCGGGAGGAGTGGCCCAGCAGGCGCGACAGGGTGGCCGCGTAGATGATCCCGACACTGACCGCCTCCCCGTGCCCCCATCCGGAGTGGCGTTCGACGGCGCGCCCTAGGGTGTGTCCGTAGTTGAGCAGTTCGCGGCCCACCCGCGTGCCCTCCGAACGGGACTCGCGCAGGTCCTTGCTCACGATGGAGGTCTTGATCCGGATGGACCGTGCCACCGCCTCGGCCAGTTCCTGGCTCTCCGGGTCGAACATCCGCTGCGTCCGGGTCTCCAGCAGGTGAAGGGTCCGTGGATCGGCCACGAAGCCGTGCTTGGCCATTTCGGCCATGCCGCCTCGGAGCGACTCCGGCCCCAGGTCCGTGAGGTGATCCATGTCACAGAGCGCCGCCGCCGGCTCCCAGAATGCGCCCGCAACATCCCCACCCGATCCGATGTCGATCCCCGTCTTTCCGCCGATGGCGGTGTCCACCATGGCGAGCAGGGTCGTCGGCACGCTGACGAAGTCGATGCCCCTGAGCCAGGTCGCGGCGACGAAGCCCGCCAGCTCGATAGTCGGTCCCTCGCCGAAACCGACCACCGCGTCGTCCCGGGTGAGGCCCGCCCTGGCGAGCCTCCGCCAAGCCATCGTCAGCGTCTGCGGACGTTTGGCCTCGCGTCCGGCGGGGACCTCGATGAAAACCACGTCCGAGTCGAGGGTGCTCCCGAGTCTCCTGGCCTCCCGGGTCAGGGAAGCGGTGTGGATGATGGCCACTCGCGAGCGGGGGCCCAGCGCCTGGGAGAGCTCGAAGGACACCCCGCGCCCCACCCGGACCTCGTACGGTTTGTCCGCGGTGACCGGGATCACCTCACCTATGTAACGTCCCGGCTCGAACGAGGCGACGTGGGCGGCGATCGCATCGACTACCGAGTCCACCGAGGCGTGGTCGGTGTCCACGGCGAGGCTCGCCAGCCGCGCATACGTCGGGGCGCGTTCGGAAAGCATCCTCCGCAACCGGACCATGGCGTCCTGCCCCGCCAGGAGCGGGCGGCCCTCGTCACGTCCGATCCGCTGGGCAGAGCTTTCGGGCTCCACCCGCAGCCAGACGACTGGATGGCCGTCGAGGGCGTCCGCGATCGCCCGGGTCATCGGGGCGCCTCCCCCGAGGCTGAGAACCCCCGGCGCCGCCAGGAGCTCGATCGTGATCTCACGCTCCAGCGCCCGGAAATACGGTTCCCCGTCGGTGTCGAAGATCTCCCGGATGGTTCGCCCTTCCCGTTGCTCCAGGACGAGGTCGACATCGAGGTGCGGCAGGCCGAGCCGCTCCGCGAGGAGCGGCCCGACCGTCGACTTACCGGAACCCGACAACCCGATCAGGGCGATTGCGTTCATGGCAGCCGCCCGATCGTGGGGAGATCGCGGACCGAATGGTTTTCCACGGCAGGAGCCTAGTGCATCACCCCGCGCCGGCCTCGGCGAGCACACGGACGAGAGACGCCCGTGCGCTCATGCACCGCTTGGCCAGGGGAACATCCCGCACGGGGGCCTCCACCGACAGCGGGGTCCCGGCGGGCAGGGCCCGGGTGAACTCCGCGAGGGCCAGGTCCCCGTCGCCGGGGAACCGGCGGCCCGTCCTGGCCTCGGCGAGCGCATCCTCGGGGCTGACAGGTTCCGGCGACGTGATGGTGTCGCAGAGCTGTGCGTAGGCGATTCGCTCCGCGGGAACCCGGGACAGCTCGGCCGCGGTGCCGCCCGAGCGGGCGGCGTGGAGCGAGTCCGGGAGCACCACCGCCGGCCCCTCGATGAGTTCCACCAGGTCCAGGGCATCGCCGAGGGTGCGGATCTCGGTGAAAACCATGTACTCGACGGCCAGTGTCAGGTCCCGTTCCCCCGCCGCGGCGGCGACGACGTTCAAGCGCTCCAGGCGCCTGCCGGGATCGGGGTCGTTGACGTTGACCAGCACGTACCGGGCCCCGAGTCGGGCTCCCGCGTCGAGGATCGACAGGTGCTCGGAGATTTCCTTGTCGGGACGGATCCTGAGCACCTCGACATCCCACGGGGTGATGCCCGTATCATCAAGACGCCGCAGGGTCTCGCGCACCATGGGGGTGTCACCGATCAGGGGCCAGGCGGGTTCGTCCCCGGCCGGGAAGACCCGCAGTCCGATGGCGTCAAAACCGGCCTTCGCCGCCGCCACTACGGCGTCGGGCGGTGGGACGTCGAGCACGGTGAGGGCCGAGACGCCCAGCTTCCTGGCGGCCATCTCAGGCCTCCCGGCCCGCCGCGTGCTTCCCGATCCGGTAGCCGAACACCATGCCGGAACCCACTTGGCAGCCGCCGCCCGGGTACTGGATGCCGAACACCTGCTGGGCGTCCGAACCGGCGGCGTACAGGCCCTCGATGGGCCGGGAATCGGCGTCCAGGACCTGACCATCCGGGTTGATCAGGATGCCGCGCCCGGTCGACAGGGGGGTGGGGTAGACCGCCATGGCGTAGAACGGCGCCGTTTTCAACGGTCCGAGGTTGACGTTCGGTGTGGCCTGCGGGTCCCCGTACTGGGGGCTGTACTCGCTCTCCCCCTTCCCGAAGAGGCTGTCCCTGCCCAGGGTGCAGTCGGCGTTGAACTTCCGGACGGTCTCCTCCAGTCCCCGGGGATCCACGCCGATCCTCACCGCCAGCTCCGCCAGCGTCCTGGCCTTGAACAGGTAGCCGCTGTCGAACCAGTGGCGCGAGATGGGCAGACCGGGATAGATCATGCCGAGGCCGTACCGCTTCATGTGGTCGTGGTCGGCGACCAGCCAGGCGGGAACGGTCGGGACCCCCGCCTCGTCGGACTCGTACATGCCGCGCACGAAGTGGTTGTACGAGCGCGCCTCGTCCGTGAAGCGTTCGCCCGCCGCGTTCACAGCGATCATGCCCGGCTTCGCACGATCCCAGATGTGCGGGAACACGGCCTGGGAGCCGTCGGGCCGGTAGCCCACCGACGACGGGAACCACAGCGCCCCGTTCTCGTCCTCGGGACCGATGGTGCCGCCGGCCGACTCGGCCAGGGCGAAGGTGTCCCCCGTGCTGCCCCCGGCAGCAGCCGTGTACTGGGCGGCCGGCTTGCGCAGGTACTGGTTGCGCCGGGCGGGGGAGGCCGGGAAACCGCCGGCCGCCAGGACCACGCCCTTCCGGGCCTTGAGTTCGCGAGGCACCCCCTGGTACTCGACGACGGCGCCGGTGACCCGGCCGTCCTCGATCGTGAGGCGCTGCGTGACGGCGTTCAGCCACATCGTGCCACCGCGTTTCTTGTACTCGCGGTAGAGACGTCCGATGAGCGCGTTGCCCATGACCACGCGGGTGCCGCGCGGCCAACCCCACAACAGATCCCAGACCCATGCGATACCGAGGCGGAGGGCGGTGCCGACCGCCTGGGCGCGTTCGCGCAGGTCCTGTCCGTCGAACAGGTGCAGCAGTTTCGTGACCTCGGTACGGCGAACCATGAGCGAGCCCCCAAACAGGGCGAACTCCGGCAGCGGGCCCCGCAGGTGGGAGAAATCGATCTTGCCGAGCATCTTGCCGTTGAACGGCTCGGGTTCGAGGGCCCGGTATCCCCTGCCGGAGCCCTCGAGCTCCGGGTAGTAGTCGACGAAACCCGGGAAGGGGATCCACTTGATCCCCAGCCTCTCCATGTAGTCGATCATCCGGGGCCCGGTCTGGATGTAGGTCATCCACATCTCCTTGGGTCCCTTGTCACCCACCAGGGCGTCGAGATAGGTCTCGGCCTTGGCCAGGTCGTTGGTGATCCCTGCCTCCTCGACGTACCGGCTGCCGGGAATCCAGCACGTTCCCGCCGAGCGGCAGGTGGTGCCGCCGAAGCGGTCGGTTTTCTCCAGCAGGAGCACCTTGAGACCCTCGTTGCTTGCGGTCAGGGCGGTGCTCAACCCGGCGGCACCGGTTCCCAACACGATGAGATCGAACTGAGTCTCCTCTTTTCTTGACATGTCCTTTCCTTTGTTCGGAGGTGGGGTTCGTTCAGAGGGAATGCCCGTACTTGGTGGTCTCGGCCTCGTCGGCCTCCTCGTCGAGCTGGTCGAGCGACTTGAAGGCGGTCTCCTTGGTGCCGAACGCCGCGGTGAGCAGGACGGCGGCCATGACCGCGATGGTGAGCAGGTAGACGGGTGTGAAGTCGGTGGCGTCCCCGATGACGAGGGCGGCCGCGATGGTGGGGGCGAAGCCGGTGATCGTGAAACCGATCTGGGTGCCGAGCGAGGTGCCGGACAACCGGACCTTCGTCGGGAACTGCTCGCCGTAGAAGGCGGGCCACACACCGTTGACGGCCGAGTAGAAGATGCCCTGCATAACGAAACCGAGCAGGTAGACGCCGATGACGTTGGCGTCGTGGAGCTGGGTCATGTAGAACCAGAGCAGTACGGCAACCACGATGTAGCCACCGATGTAGACCTTCTTGCGTCCGAGTTTGTCCGCGAGAAGGGTCCACAACGGAATGGCCGCCAGGGCGGACAGCTGCACGAGCACCGTCTGGGACAGCATGTGGGCCTCGGCGATGCCCTGCGCCTTGCCGTAGCTCAACGCCCACACGGAGAAGATGGTGGTCTCAAAGTTGTGGAGAGCCAGGATCGTCACCGCGACGAGCGGGCGCCAGTAGCGCGTGATCAAGATGCGCATGGGATCGCGCTTGACCCGTGGCCCGGCCTCGGTGACCTGGGCCTGGAACTGTGGCGGCTCCTCCAGGGTGCGTCGGATCAGCCAGCCGACGAGCACGACGAGGGCGGACAGCCAGAACGGGATCCGCCAGCCGACGGACATGAAGAACTCCTCGCCGATGGCGGCCATCGGGATGAACACGCCCGCGGCTATGACCTGGCCGAGCTGGGTCCCGAACATCGTCCAGCCGGTGGTGAACGAACGGCGGTTGTCGGGGGCGTGCTCCAGCGACATCGAATTGGCGCTCGACTGTTCGCCGCCTGCCGAGAAACCTTGCGCCAGGCGGCACGTGACCAGCAGGACGGGGGCCGTGACGCCGATCTGGTCGTAGGTGGGAAGACAACCGATGGCGAATGTCGCGATCCCCATGAGGAACAACGTGAAGACCATGACGACGCGGCGACCCTTCAGATCGCCCCAGCGACCCAGCACGAAGGCCCCGACGGGGCGGGCCACGTAGGCGACCCCGAAGGTGGCCAGGGAAAGCAGTGTGGCCACGGCCGGGTTGCTCGGATCGAAGAAGAGCCGGTTGAACACCAGGGCAGAGGCACTGGCGTAGATGAAGAAGTCGTAGTACTCGAGGGCGCTGCCGACCAGCGCGGCGATCGCGGACTTCTTTGGTTGACGCCTCGGTGCGTCAGCGAGTTCGTCGGGGGCTGCGGTGGAAGTTGCCATGGGTTCCTACCTTTGCTGGGACGGTACGGGGACGGGG
>CAJPNZ010000092.1 GCA_905372155.1 Propionibacteriaceae bacterium | reverse complement strand
ACGCTACGCCCGGCGCGAGGCCGAACTGGCCGACGTCCCCCTCTCCCCCGGCCCCCTGGCGCCCTTCCTGGCCGGTCTGAACCGCATCCAGGAGGAAGAGACGACCCTGTCCTCGCAGGATCCCGACTACGAGCCACGGCTGCGTATCTCGCTGGTGACCGCGCGCTCCGCTCCCGCCCACGAACGCGCGGTCAACAGCCTCCACGCCTGGGGCCTCAAGGTCGACGACGCCTTCTTCCTCGGCGGCCTGCCGAAGGCCCCCGTCCTGGAGGTCCTGAACCCCCACATGTTCTTCGACGACCAGCGGGACAACCTCGACCGGACCCTGCGCACCCCGTCGGTCCACGTCCCCTTCGGTGTGGCCAACGAGGCCGAGGCCGGTCCCGCACCGCTCACCGAAACCCCACACCGTGCCCGTCGCGCCGCACCGGAGAAGGTCCTCGACATCACTGCCTGACCGGCGTCGGGAGACACCGACCCCCGGGCAGGGAAAACGACAAGGCGAACGCTCTTCGGTTGTGGGAATCCGACGAGGCCCGTGCCGCGTCCCTCGGCGTCCCCGTGGCGTATTTTCCACCGCTTGCCCGGGAGGGATAGCGTTGCCCCATGGCACGAGCACTGATCACGGGAGCGACCGCCGGCATCGGCAACGCTTTCGCCAAGGAACTTGCAGCCCGTGGAAGCGATCTGGTGCTCGTCGCCCGGGACCGCGACCGCCTCCGCGAGGTCGCCGCGGAACTGTCGGGGGTGCACGGGGTCGATGTGGAGGTGCTGCCCGCGGACCTGTCCGTCCGCGACGAGGTGATGAGGGTCGCGCAACGCCTCGAATCGGAGACCGGGCCCATCGACATGCTCGTCAACAACGCCGGATTCGGGTTGCACGCCTCGTTGATCGATGCCTCCCAGATCGAACTCCACGAACGCGCCATGGACGTGATGTGCCTGGCGATGCTGATCCTCGGCGGCGCCGCGGGCCGGGCCATGAAGGCGCGGGGCCGGGGCCGGATCATCAACGTCGCCTCCACCTCGGGCGCGATCTTCACCGGCAACTACTCCGCCATCAAGGCCTGGGCACGCACCTGGTCGACGGGCCTGGCCCTGGAGCTCAGCGGCACCGGCGTCACGGTCACGGCCCTGCTGCCCGGCTGGGTGCGCACCGAGTTCCACCAGCGTGCCGGAATCAGCGCCACGAACCTGCCGTCGTTCGTGTGGATCGACGCCGACGAACTGGTCAGGCAGTGTCTGCGGGACGTCGAGAAGGGACGCATCGAATCGGTACCGACGAAACGCTGGAAGGCGTCGTTGTTCGTCGCGGATCACGGACCCCGGAAATTCATCCGATGGTTCTCCCGCAAGCTGTCCGCTAGCAGAAGGAAGCGCTGAAAACATGGCGAAGGTCCCGAAACCGGGCAGGCACGCCTCCAAACTGAATGCATCCACCCGCCAGGCCGCGCAGATGCTGCTGCTGAAACCGACGATGTGGCGGCTGCTGCGCGTCCACGTCCACGGCAAGGCGAACCTGGAGGGCCTTGAGGCGCCCTGCGTGGTGTTCGCCAACCACTCCTCCCACCTGGACACCCCCCTGATCTACGGGGCGTTGCCGAACCGGATCTCGAAGTACCTGGCGGCGGGCGCGGCGCGCGACTACTTCTACGACAAGTGGTGGAAGGCCGGCCCGATGTCGCTGTTCTTCAACGGCTACCCCATCGACCGGGGCAAGGACAACGATTCGAAGAAACGCAACGTCAGGGGCCTGTCGGCCGCGCTCCTCGACGCCGGGGTGCCGCTGCTGATCTACCCGGAGGGGTCACGTTCCCGCACGGGCGCGATGGGCCCGTTCAAACCGGGCGTGGCGGCCCTGTGCATCACCCGGCAGATCCCCGCCGTCCCAATCGCCCTGATCGGCGCGCACGCAGCCTGGCCGAGCAACCAGAAGCACCTCCCCAAGGGGCGTCCCATCGTGCACGTCGTGATCGGGCGGCCGATGACACCGCTGCCCGGCGAGATCGCCCACGAGTTCAACGAACGGATGCGCCGCCAGGTGCTCGAGCTCCACGACACCACGGCGCGCGCCTACGGGGCCAGGACCCTCGACGAGTACGCCCGCGCCGCTGCTCTCGGAAAGGCGGAGAAGACCGAGGCCACCGCCCTGGCCGAGGACGCCCGGGCCCGCGCCGACCAGCAGGACCACCAGGAGGACCAATGATCGAAGGCGTCAAGCAACACAAGTGGTGGGGCTGGGGTGAGGAGGGCCGCTCGTACCATCACGACGACAAACCGAAGTTCGCCCCCTTCGTGAAGAAACTGGTCGGCGTTGACATCAACGCGCCCGTCGCCCCGCTTCCGAAGCTCTCGGACCTGGACGTCCCACCGTCGCGGTTGGAGGGGAAGCTGCGCGACGCGCTGGTCGGGATCTCCGGCGCCGAATACGTGCAGTCCGACGACGAGACCCGCGTCATCCACGGCCTCGGGAAGGGGGTCCGCGACCTGATGCGGGTGCGCGCCGGCGAATTCGGCCGGCTGCCCGACGTGGTGGTCTATCCCGCCAACGAGGACGAGGTGGCCCGGATCGTCGACGCGGTGGTGGCGGCCGACGCGGTCGTGATCCCGTTCGGCGGCGGCTCCAACATCGTCGCCGCCCTGGAGGCCGAACCCGGCGAGCAGCGGCAGGTGGTCTCGGTGAACCTGGGACGGATGAACCGGGTCCTCGCCATCGACGAACAGTCCGGGCTGGCGCACATCCAGGCGGGCGTGTTCGGCCCCGACATGGAGGAACAGCTCCAGGCCCGCGGCTGGACGATGGGGCACCACCCCGACTCGTTCGTGTGGTCGACGCTGGGCGGGTGGATCGCCACCCGCAGCTCCGGCATGCAGTCCGACAAGTACGGCGACATAGCAGACATCTGCCGCGGCCTGCGCATGGTGATGCCCGGCCGGATCCTGTCGCTGCGGCCGCTGCCGTCGACGTCATCCGGCCCGAGCGTGCGCGAGATGGTGCTGGGCTCGGAAGGGCGCCTCGGGATCATCACCTCCGCGTGGGTGAACGTGCACCGCATCCCCGAGGTGCGGGAGATCCAGGCCTACTTCTTCCCCACCTACGAGAACGGGTTGAAGGCGTGCGAGCAGATCGTCTCCTCCGACGCCTCCGTCATGATGGCCCGCGTCTCGGACGCCATCGAGACGCAGTACATCATGGCCAACGGGAAACGCTCCTCGAAGCTGTCGTCGCTGCTCAGCAAGGGCATCGAGAAGATCATGCTGGCCAAGGGCTGGGACCTGGAGCAGATCGCCATGGCCTTCGTCGGTTTCGAGGGGTCCGCGAACCACGTCACCTACGAGAAGGGGCTCATCGGCAAGATCGTGCGCGCCAACGGCGGGCTGGGGGTCGGCAAGGGACCGGGCACCCTCTACGACCAGAAGAAGTACGACACCCCCTACATCCGCGACTTCATGCTGGACCACGGCATGATCTGCGACGTCTCCGAGACCTCCACACCGTGGCGCTACGCCGCCGAGATCCACACCAGAACCGTCGCCGCCGCCCTGAAGGCCATCGAGGAACGGGGCGTCAGGGGAACGGTGTTCTGCCACCTGTCGCACTCCTACCACTCGGGCGCCTGCCAGTACTTCACCTTCGCCATCGCCGACGATTCCGACGGCGCCATGGACACCTACGACGCCGTCAAACGAGCCATCCAGCAGTCGTTCGTGGACTACCACGGCACGGTCTCGCACCACCACGGAGTCGGCGAGGAACACTCCCCCTGGATGGACCAGGACATCTCCCCGGCGGGCGTTTTCATCCAGCAGAGGCTGTTCGAGGGCATCGACCCGGGCCGCAACCTGAACCCCGGCAAGATCGTCCACGAGGGCAGGCCGGGCATCTCGTCGAACTCCCGAGACGCCTGAGGTCGCAACCGGCTTCCCCTCCCCCAAGCCGGTTGAGCCCAGCACGTGAACACCAGCGAACGGCCGAACCGAAACCACCCCGCAACCCGGTAGCCAGACCCCGACCACAGTCACCATGGTTTCGACACGCCCAGCTCGCAGAGCGAGCAGGCCGGCTCAACCAGCTTCAGGAAGGACCAAGCCGGTTGAGCCCAGCACGTGAACACCAGCGAACGGCCGAGCCGAAACCGCCCCGCAACCCGGTAGCCAGACCCCGACCACCACTCCACGGACACATCCAAGACGGTTTCGACACGACCCACTCGCTCACGTTCATGAGGCTCGGTTCAACCGGCAACCGTCTCATCCACCCGGGCGCGACCCCGTAGTCCTTCGAGCAGCTCCGCAACTCCTCCGGGCGGAGGTTTGACCCGTGGCGGCGGTCTCCCCCGGCATCTCGGGCAGGTGACCGCCCTCCCCTCCCATCCCCGTTGCTGAAGAGCGAACCCCACCTCGTTCGCCACTCGGCAAGGTTCGTTCAGCACGTCGGACCAGCCGTAGCGCAACGTCGTCCATCCGAGGTTGAGCATGGTCCGGTTGTCCCGGAGCCGGTCCTGCGCTGTGTCATGGAACTCCCGACCGTCGAGCTCCACCACCAACCCGTGGTCGGGGTAGGTGCCGTCGAATCGGGCCCCTGCGAGCCGCCGGTCCTGACGAACCATGGCGGGCAGCCGGTGCGCCCGTTCGACGTGCCAGAGGTAGCGCCACTCCAGGATGCTCTCGATCCCTTCCCCTGCTGTGGAGGTCAGAAGCAACACGGCGGCACGATGCCTGACGCGTGCAGGCTCCACGAAGGCCCGGATCACCTCGTCGGGGGACAGCAGCCCTCTGGAGATCCCGGTGGCCACGGCGTGGATCAGTTCGTCCTCGGTGGCGTCGCGGGCGTAATCGACCAGGCTGGCGGCCGGCGGCAGCCGTGGGGGTTTCCCGACCGCGGGACGGTCTCCCACGCGGTACTCGATACTCCATCCCTCGAAGGCGAACCGGACGCGTCGGGATGTTCTCGGCAACCAGATCACGATATGGCTGGGTTCGCGGCGGGTGATGCCGTTGAGATGAGTGGCGGCCTCGGCTCCGGCGACGGCGCCCGCACCACCACGCAGCAGAGCGGACCACAGCAGCGACTCCCACGTGGGCCTCCTGAAGCACAGGATGCCATGGGCGATGTGCACCCACCCCCTGCCGGTCAGCCCACGGATGACGGCACGGCTCACCCCGGCCGCGGTGAGCTGGGCAGCCGTGAGAACCCCACCCTGGGCGTGCGCGCGAAGACGGAGCGAGTCGGGAAGGATGGCTCTGGAAGTCACGTCTTCATCATGGGCGGCGGAATCCGCGATTCTCCACGCCACCTCCCACTTGTGGAAAACACCGTCATTTCTACTACCCATTGTCGTATGTGATTACTACGACTCGTAGTTCTTAACGAACGCCAAGAACGCCCAGATGAAACTTTGTGCGACATCGCGAAAGATTTTGTACCGTATACGCTACAAAATCTTTCCAAATGACATAATGCGCACTCGGTCAGGGGGTGAGGGAAGGCGGGGACAGCGACTCGGACAGGAGGCGCAGGGCCTCGTCACGAACCTCGGCGGGCACGTCCCGAAGAAGGTCGACCATCTCACGGGCCAGGACCACCGGCTGCGGATCAGCCGGCTCGTAGCACCACGCCCGGCCGCGGCGCTCGCGTCTGGCAAGGCCTTTCTTCGCGAGCCGGTCCAGCACCGTCATGACGGTGGTGTAGGCCAGGTCCCGCTCACGCGCCAACAGCTCCTGGACGTCGGCGACGGTCAACGGCTCACCGGCCCGCCACAGCAGCACCATCACCTGCTGCTCCAGCTCGCCCCGGGACACCATGACGGCATTCTACGGGGCAGTGGTCAAGCCCCCGGCGAGGTCAGCCGGAGAAGAGCTCACCAATTTCCCACAACAAATTCATCGGGACTTCTTGTCGACATGTTGAAATTTTAATTCTCGTGTAGTAGGTTCCGCCCATGGACCCCGTCGCAATAGCACGGTGGCAATTTGGGATCACCACCGTCTACCATTTTCTCTTCGTGCCGATCACGATTGCGATGTCGATGCTCGTGGCGGTTCTCCAGACGATCTGGGTGCGCACCAGCAAGGAGCGGTACCTGCGGCTGACGAAGTTCTTCGGGAAGCTTTTCCTCATCAACTTCGCCCTCGGCGTGGTGACGGGCATCGTCCAGGAGTTCCAGTTCGGGATGAACTGGTCGGAGTACTCCCGCTTCGTCGGCGACGTCTTCGGCGCCCCCCTGGCGCTGGAGGCCCTGATCGCCTTCTTCCTCGAGTCCACCTTCCTGGGGCTGTGGATCTTCGGCTGGGACAAGCTACCGAAGAAGATCCACCTGGCCTGCATCTACGCCGCTGCCATCGGCACCATGCTGTCGTCGGTGTTCATCCTGGCCGCGAACTCCTGGATGCAGAACCCGGTGGGCACCAAGTTCAACTCCGAGCTGGGACGCGCCGAGCTCGACGGCGTGGGCGGATTCCTGGAGGTCCTGACCAACCCGCTGCTGCTGTCCGCACTGCCGCACGTCATCTTCGCCTCCTACATGGTCGTGGGCGGGTTGATCGCGGGCATCTCCGCCTGGCACCTGGCAAGGCCGGGAGTCTCCGAGGAGGACGCGGCCACCTACCGGTGGGCGACGAAATTCGGAGCCTGGGTCCTGATCGCCGGTTCCGCCCTCACCTTCTACACCGGCGACGCGCAGGCCAAAGCCATCACGCAGCTCCAACCGTCGAAGATCGCCGCCGCCGAGGGGGCCTTCGAGGACACCGGCGACTTCTCGCTGCTGACCCTACCCAACGCCGACCAGACCGGCACAGTCGTCGACATCAAGGTCCCGAACATCCTGTCGATCATCGCCGGGGTGCCGCAGATCAAGGGCATCGACACCATCCGCGAGCAGTACGCCCGGCACGGCTACTCGCTGCAGGACGGGTCGCAGACGAAACTCCAGTCCCAGTACGCCGAGCAGCTCGCCGGAAGATACGGCGGCATCAACCCGATCCCGGACGTGAACGTCACCTACTGGTCGTTCCGCATGATGATGGTCTTCGGTGGTCTCGGCCTGCTGATCGGGATCTACCTGCTGTGGGTGATCCGCAAGGGACGCACCCCCAAACCGTCGAAGTTGTGGACGACGCTGATGGCCGCGATGCCGCTGCTGCCGCTGCTCGGGATCTCGTTCGGCTGGATCTTCACCGAGATGGGACGCCAACCCTGGCTGGTGGCGGGCGTCATGCCCACCGAGGCTGGCATCTCCCCCACCACGAGCGCAGGTGACGTGTTGTTCTCGCTGATCGTCTACACGCTGCTGTACGGCCTGCTGGCGGTGATCGAGGTCGGCCTGTTCCTCCGCTACACGGCCAAGGGTCTGCCCGAGGTGACCGAACCGAAGGTCTCCGAGGATCCCGACGCCCCCATGTCCTTCGCGTACTGAGCTGGAGAGTTGACATGCCTCTGCTTGAAACCGCCGTCCCGGCGCTGAACGTCGTCTGGTTTCTGCTGATCGCCGTTTTGTGGATCGGCTTCTTCTTCCTGGAGGGCTTCGACTTCGGCGTCGCCATGCTCCTGCCCGTGCTCGGTCGAAACGACAAGGAACGCCGCGTGATGGTCAACACCATCGGCCCCACCTGGGACGGCAACGAGGTGTGGCTGCTGACCGCGGGCGGCGCCACCTTCGCGGCCTTCCCCGGCTGGTACGCCACCTTGTTCTCCGGGCTCTACCTGCCGCTGCTGCTGGTGCTGGTGGGGCTGATCCTGCGCGGGGTGGCGTTCGAGTACCGCTCCAAACATCCCGACGCCAAGTGGCGCAAGATGTTCGATGTCTTCGCCACCTACGGGTCGCTGACGGCGGCCCTGGTACTGGGCGTCGGGTTCGCGAACTTCGCGATCGGCCTGGCCAACGACGGCAAGCTGTGGAACGGCAGCTTCTTCGGGTTGTTCGGTCCGTTCGCGCTGCTGGGCGGGGTGCTGTTCGTCGCCCTGTTCCTGGTGCACGGCGCCACCTTCCTGGCGTTGAAGTCGCGCGGCGAGATCCACGACCGCACCCGCGGGTTCGTGCACACCTGGGGTTGGCCGGTCGTCGGGCTGCTGGCGGTCTTCGTGGTCTGCCAGCACGCGTTCTGGCCCGCAGCTTCCGAGTTCGGGAACTTCGCCGCGCTCGGGTGGGTCACGGCCGCGGCCGCCGTGGCCGCGCTGGCGGCGTCGGTGTTCATGACCGTCCACCGGGAACGGGAGGGCTGGGGTTTCGTGCTGGGTGGCCTGTCCATCCTCGCGATGGTCGCGGGACTGTTCGTGCGGATGTACGGCAACCTGGGGTTCGCGCAGGACGAGTCGCAGCCGGTGGCGGCCCGCCTCAACATCGTCACCGCCGCCAGCTCCGAGACGACCCTGACGATCATGACCTGGGCGGCCGTGATCTTCGTGCCCATCGTGCTGGCCTACCAGGCGTGGAGCTACTGGGTGTTCAGCAGGCGCATCAGCACCAAGAACATCCCGGACAAGATCGTCTACTGATCCTCCACCCACCCCTATCCTTGCCCGCATGCCCGGACCCGTGGAGCCCAGACTCCTGAAACGCGCCGAGGCGACCAGGAACTACCTGATCGCCTCGGTTCTCGTCGGCATCCTGACCTCGGGGCTGGTGATCGCCCAGGCGTGGCTGCTGGCGCGCGCCGTCGCGATCGTCCTCACCTACCGGGCACTGCCCGGCGACTGGCTGCCCACCCTGGTGCTGCTGCTCGCCATCTTCGCGGCGCGCGGCCTGCTGGCCTGGGCCAACTCGGTGCTGGCGCACCGCTCCGCGGCGGCCGTGAAGTCGCGGCTGCGGCGCGACGCGCTCGCCGCGCACCTGATCCGCCCGGTGGCCTCATCCGCGACGCTGACGAAGGTCACCACCACCGGCCTCGACGCGCTGGACGGCTACTTCTCCAAATATCTGCCGCAGCTCGGCCTGGCGGCGAGCGTGCCCTTCCTGGTCGGTGGGGTGCTGCTGCTGGCCGACTGGCCGAGCGCCCTCATCGTCGCGTTCACGCTGCCGCTGGTGCCCGTCTTCATGGCCCTGATCGGCTGGACCACGCAGGCCGCGACCCGCCGCGCCTTCACGCGCGCCGACAAGCTGGCCAACCACTTCGCCGACCTCATCCAGGGCCTGCCGACCCTCCAGGCCTTCGCACGCGCCCGGGCCCAGCGCAGGGGCCTGGAAATCACGGAGGAACAGTTCCGCGGCCAGACCATCAAGGTTCTCTACACCGCCTTCCTGTCCTCGTTCGCACTGGAGCTGCTGGCGTCGCTGTCGGTGGCGCTCGTGGCGGTGACCGTGGGGTTCCGGCTCGCCGGCGGCGAGATGCCCTTCGAGGCCGCCCTGTTCGTGCTGATCCTCGCGCCCGAGGCCTTCCTGCCGGTGCGGCAGGTGGGGGTTCACTTCCACGACTCCGCCGACGGCGTGGCCGCCGCGAACGCCGCCCTCGACCTGATCGAGCTGGGGGACGAACCCGGCGGCGGTGGCCTTCCCGAGGGGTCGCGACTGACCCTCGACGAGGTCACCTTCACCTGGCCGGGAACCACCACCCCCGCCATCACCGGATTGTCCCTCGACGTGCCGGAGGGCCGTGTGGTGGCCCTCACCGGGGCCTCTGGAGGCGGGAAATCCACGGCCCTGGGCCTGGTGATGGGTTTCCAACGCCCCGACTCCGGCCGGGTCCTGATCGATGGGGCCGACCTGACCGGCCTCGACGTCACGCGGTGGCGGGCCCGCACCGCCTGGGTCGGGCAGAATCCCGGCATGGTGACCGGCACCGTCGGCGACAACGTCGCCCTGGGACATCCCGGCGTCCCGGATGCGGAACTCGCAGCCGCCCTGCGCGACGCCGGGGCCGATTTTCCCCTCGGCAAAGCCGTCGGCGACGACGGCGAGGGCCTGTCGGCCGGGGAGCGGCGACGGGTGGCGCTGGCCCGGGCGTTGATCCGGATCCGGCACGGCGAGGCGCGGCTGCTGATCCTCGACGAACCCACCGCGGGGCTCGACGCGGACGCCGAGGCGGCCGTGATCCGCGCCGTGCGCGACTCGGGGGCGGGTGCGCTGGTGGTCAGCCACCGCAGCGCCGTGCTGGCGGCCGCCGACGAGGTGGTGGCGCTGTGAGGGGGCTGCTCACGGACCTGATCCGCGCCATCCCGCTGGGTCGGCTGCGCCTGGGGCTAGCGGTGCTGCTGGCCGTCGCGGCGTCGGCGTCGTCGGTGGCGCTGATGGGGATCTCCGCGTGGCTGATCAGTTTCGCAGCCCTGCTGCCCCCCGTGCTGTACCTCCAGGCCCCGGCCGTGGGGGTGCGAACCTTCGCGATCTCGCGCGGGGTGTTCCGTTACGTGGAGCGTCTCGTCGGGCACGACGTCGCGTTGCGGATGCAGTCGGGGCTGCGGATGCGCACCTACGACTCGCTGGCCCGCACCACCCTGATCGGCGCCCGCCGCGGCGACCTGCTGACCCGGGTGGTCGCCGACACCGAAGCCGTCACCGACGTCGTGGTTAGGGTGCTGATTCCCGTCGCATCGGGCCTGCTGGTGATCACCGGCGCTTCGGTTGGGATCGCGGTCATCTCGCCGTGGGCGGGGGTGGCGCTGTTCGCCACCACCCTGCTGGCCGGGGTCGTGGTGCCCCTGCTCGCGCAGCGCGCCACCTTTGCCGCCGACCGTGACGCCGCCCCGACCCGCGGGGAGCTCGCCGACGCCGTCCGTGAGGTGGCCCGCACCGCCCCCGACCTGGTCGCCTACGGCGCCGAACACACCTCCCTGGCGAGGCTGCTGGAGGTCGACGACCGGCTGAAACGGCTGGAGGCACGCGGCGCGTGGGTGCGGGGCGTGGCCACCTCAGCGCAGGTGCTCGCCGCAGGAGGTGCCGTGGTCGCGGGACTGGCGATCGGCGGTCCCGCCGTCGCCTCCGGGACCATGCACCCCACCTTCCTGGCGGTCCTGGCGCTGGTGCCGCTTGCCCTGCACGAGGTGCTGGCGACGTTCGTGGCGGCCGCCCAGACGTGGACCCGCACCCGTTCCTCCCTGGCCCGCGTCCGGGAGATTCTCGACGCCGACCCGGTCGGCACCGGTGACGTCGTCCCGGACGGGGAGGCCGGCCCCGGACTGGAACTCGACGGCGTGGCCATCGGCTGGCCCGGCGCCCCGGTGCTCCGAAACGGCCTCGACCTGGTGGTGAAACCCGGGGAGAAGGTGGCCTGCACCGGCGCCTCCGGCATCGGCAAGACCACCTTGGCGGTGACCGCCATGGGGCTGATCCCGCCTCGCGCGGGCACGGTGCGGCGGGGCGGCCGGGTCGGGTACCTGGCCCAGGACGCCCACATCTTCACCACCTCCGTCGCCGAGAACGTGCGGATCGGCAACAAGGACGCCACCGACGAGCAGGTCCGCGACGCCCTGCACCGCGCCGGCCTGCCGCTGGATCCCGGCCGGCTCCTCGGGGAGGACGGCGGCACCCTCTCCGGCGGGGAACGTCGCCGCCTGGCCCTGGCGAGGCTGCTGGTGGCTGACCGCGATCTGTGGATCCTCGACGAACCCACCGAGCACCTCGACCAGGCCACCGCCGAGGCCCTGATGAGCGACGTGTGGCGTGCCTGCGAGGGGCGGGCGGTGCTGGTCATCAGCCACGACCCGGCCGTGGTCGCGGCCTGCGACCGGGAACTGCACCTGGCGTGACGGCGGTCCCGGACGCAGCGCGTCCGGGACCGGGAGTGGCCAGGTGACGGGTCACAGGTCCCCGCGGAACAGCCGCCAGGCGCCGATCGCGCCGGGCAGGACGATCCAGGCCAGCACCGAGGTGCCGAGCTGGGCCCACGCCTGGGCGGAGGAATGGAACAGCGCGGCCACCGGCTCGATGTCGATCCAGGCGATGATCTTCTGCGCGACCTCCGAGGACCGTGCGACCAGCATCGAGACGGTGGGCCACGCCAGCATCACGACGATGGGTGCCACGGCGTTGCGGGTGAGCAGCCCGAGGGCCAGCCCCGCCAGGGTCGTGAAGACGAGCCCCCCGAAAACCACGGCGATGCGGCCCGGTTCGAGGTCGGGGGGAAGCGTGACACCGGCGAGGGCGGGGGCGAGCAGGTACGCAACTCCGGCGACGATCAGCGCCCAGCAGGCGGCGGCGAGCGCCAGCCCCACGGCCACGACGGCCTTCGCGGCCAGCACCCGGCCGCGGCGCGGGTCGAGGGTGAACGTGATGGCGGCCTCCCGCCGGGTGAACTCGCCGCTGATGAGCAGAACCGAGGCCGCCATGATGACCCACGACCCCGGGATGCAGGCGGTGGTGGCGATGCGTCCGAAGGTGATGTCAGCGGACGGGATGAATGCACGGCCGAGGCCGAAAACCGCCATCAGCGCCGCCCCGAGGGGCAGCAACACCTTGCCGGAGACTGTGTTGGTCACCTTGCGGGCCTCGACGGCGACGGTGCGGGTCAGCGTCAGGGGGGACGGGGTGCGGGTAGCGGCGGTGAGTTCGGGGGAGCTGGTCAGTGTCATGGTGATGCCTTT
>CAJPNZ010000091.1 GCA_905372155.1 Propionibacteriaceae bacterium | reverse complement strand
CACCCCACCCAGCCCCCGCGACATGCTGCTGGGCCGCCGCCCGGAACGCTGGCCTCACGAGGCGGTGGTGACGCTCACCTGTCCCTCACAGGTCCTGGAAAACAGGATCCCGGAACGCCATTTCGAGTTGCTGGAGGAGCACGACGGGGTCTCGACGCTGCGGGTGGGGGCCGACGACCCCGACCACATGGCCTGGCATCTCGTCGGCCTCGCGCGCTCGCTGGGAGCGGAACTGCGCGTGGTTTGCGGCGACTCCCTGCGAACCGCCCTGGCGGGCCTGGCGGCAGAGTTCACCGAGGCCGCTCAGTCGAGCAGCCGCAGCACCACCCCATCGGCCAGGAGCCGGCCACGCAAGGTGAGCGAGAGCCGACCCTCCGCCACGGCCCCCAGTCCTTCGGCGACGATCCCGTCGACCCGAGCGGATTCGGTCTCGGTGAGCGCCCCCAGCGGAAGCCCTTCGGCCAGCCGGAGTTCGAGCATCACCCGCTCCACCCGGCGATCCTCCAAGGACAGCACCTCCCTGCCCTGAGCCGGGGTGTGGCCGTCGGCCAGAGCGGCCGCGTAGCTGCGCGGGTGTTTGCGGTTCCAGAACCTGACTCCCCCGATGTGGCTGTGGGCACCCGGCCCGATGCCCCACCAGTTCCCGCCCCGCCAGTAGGCCAGGTTGTGCCGGCAGCGCGCCGCCTGGCCGCGGGCCCAGTTGCTGGTCTCATAATTACTGAATCCCAGCGCCGTCAGGTGGTGTTCGGTCATCAGGTATTTCTCGGCGAGTTCGTCGTCGTCCGGCATCGGCACCTCGCCCCTGCGAACCCGCATCGCCAGGCGGGTTCCCTGCTCCACGATGAGGGAATAGGCGGAGACGTGGTCGACGGGTGCCGCGGCCACCGCATCGAGGCTCTTCGCCCAGTCAGCCCTGGATTCGCCCGGGGTCCCGAAGATCAGGTCCAGGCTGACGTGTTCGAAACCGGCCTGCCGGGCCCAACGTGCCGCATCGATGCCGCGTCCCGGGGTGTGCGCCCGTTCCAGGACTTCCAGGACGTGCGGCACCGCTGACTGCATTCCCAGCGATATCCGCGTGAAACCGGCTTCCCGAAGTCGTCGGAGGTATTCCGGGGTCACGGTCTCGGGGTTGGCCTCGGTGGTGATCTCGGCGCCACGGGCCAGGCCGAAACACTCCCGGACGGCATCCAGGAGCCGCGACAGCTCCCCCGCCGGAAGCATGGTCGGGGTGCCGCCGCCGACGAAGACCGTGTCCACCTCGGGTGTCCCGCCGCCGAGTACCCGGGCGGCGAGGTCGATCTCCTGCAGCACCGCCGTGAGATAGTCGCCCGTGGACATGCCCCGCAGCTCGGATGCGGTATAGGTGTTGAAGTCGCAGTACCCGCAGCGGCTGCGGCAGAAGGGAACGTGCAGGTAGACGGAGAACGACCGTTCCGGCAGCTCGGCCAGCGCGGAACCTGGCAGGGTCCCGTCGGGGGGCACCGGGTCTCCGGCAGGCAGCTGATTGGCCACCGGGAAAATATACAGTGCTCAAATTCCCTCCCCTGCCCCAAACCGGGGGCGTTTGGTGAAAGACTCTGGGCATGAACCTGACTCGTCGAAGCGTCCTCGGATTTGGCGGCCTCGCCGCAGCGGCCGCCCTCAGCGCCTGCGGCTCCAACACCGGGCTCGGCGGCAAAGAGTCGTCGGGTGGCGGCCCGGTCCTGACCCAGTGGTACCACCAGTACGGGGAGGAAGGGGTGAAGGAGGCAGTCGAACGCTACGCCGCCGAGTACACCGCCGCGAAAGTCGACGTGAAATGGAATCCCGGTGACTACGGAAGCATTCTCGCTGCCCAATTGCTCACCAATGACGTTCCCGATGTGTTCGAGGTGGAACAGGGCGGTTCCCTCGACATGATCCGTTCCGGGCAGCTGGAGGACCTGACCGCGCTGATCGCACCGGTTCGTGACGACTTCAACGAGGCCGTCATCAAGCGTTTCACCTTCGACGGGAAGATCCACGGCATCCCGCAGACCATCGACATGCAGCTTCTCTATTACCGGCCCTCCCTGCTGCAGGCCGCGGGGGTGGCCGCCCCTGCGACCTTCGATGATCTGGTGAAGGCGGCGAATGCCGTGGCCACCCCGGACATGGGTGGGTTCTTCGCCGGCAACAAGGGTGGGGTGGATGTGCTGGGGACCCTGCTGATCTGGGCCTCCGGCCACGACCAGCTCGATGCGGAGCGCACCGCCGCGGCCTTCCTGACCGATGACTTCTACGCGGCCCTCTCCGCCTACAGGGACTTCTACCAGTCCAACGGGCTGCTGAAGGCCGCCTCGGCCGACTGGTTCTCCGGTGCCGCCTTCGTCAACGGCGAGACGGCAATGCAGTGGGGTGGTTTGTGGTCGCTGCCCGAGATCATCGCCGCCCACGGTGACGACGTCGGTGTGCTGCCGTTCCCCGCCATCGGCGCGAGGGGGCGGGTCGCGGTGCCGTTCGGGGCTTTCGGTTCCTGCGTCGCCGCCAAGGGCAAGAACGTCGCGGCCGCCAAGGAGTTCGTGAAATGGCTCTGGATCGATCAGACTGACAAGCAGGTGGATTTCTCCGATTCCTACGGCACCCACATCCCGGCCCGCAAGTCGCTCGTAGCCACGGCCAAGAAATTGCAGTCCGGCCCCGGGGCCAAGGCCGCCGAGTTCGTCGGGAGCCACGGTTTCGCCAACGACATCATGTGGTCGGGTTCCCTGGGAGACACCTATTCCGCGGCCATCAGCAAGGTCGTGGTGCAGGACCAGGATCCGGTTCAGGCCTTCACCGGTTTCGCGGAACTGGCCGCCACCGAACTCGCGAAGCTGAAGGGGTGAGCCTGACCCGGCGCCGGGAACGCTGGTTCCCGGTCTTCGTGGGGCCCTTCGCCCTGGGTTTGCTGGTGTTCGTCTACGTCCCGATCCTGTGGAGCGCCTGGCTGTCCCTCCACGAGGCCCGCAACACGCTCACCCCGACGCGTTTCGTCGGTTTCGACAACTACGCGCAGCTGCTGGACGATCCCCTGTTCCGGGATTCACTGCTGGTGTTCGCGGCGTTCGCTGTGTTCATCGTGCCGCTCACCTACGTGTGCTCGCTGGGGTTGGCGCTGCTGCTGAACGGGCTGAGGTGGGGGCAGGCCTTCTTTCGCTCCGCCTTCTTCATCCCGACCGCGGTCTCCTACGTGGTTGCGGCCCTGGTGTGGCGGTTCGGGTTCTTCTCCGGAACCCGTTTCGGTTTGTTGAACTCCCTGCTCCGGGCTCTCGGCGGGGATGCGGTGAACTGGCTCGGTGGTGGCGACAACCTGTACTGGATCGCCCTGGTCACGGTGCGCCTGTGGCTACAGGCCGGGTTCTACATGATCCTGTTCATCGCGGGCCTGCAACGCATCCCACCCGAGACCTACGAGGCGGCGGCGCTCGATGGGGCGCACGGCTGGCGGATGCTGCGTCACATCACCCTCCCCCAGCTGCGCGCCACCTCGGCAGCGGTGATCATGCTTCTGCTGATCGGGGCCTTCCAGGCCTTCGACGAGTTCTACAACCTGTTGGGCTCCATCGGTTCCTACCCGCCCTACGGTCGTCCGCCGCTGGTGCACCTGTACCTGACCGCCCTGGGGGGCGGGCAGCAGGACCTGGGGGTCGGAGGTGCCGGGACGATGATTCTGGCGAGCATCATCGTGGTTTTCGGTCTGTTGCAGAACTGGGTTCTGGGGAGGCGGCGCGGATGAGATCCTCCCGGCTCGTCACGGCGCTGCGTTACGGAGTGGCCACGGCGCTGGCCCTGCTCTTCCTGCTGCCGTTCTACGTGATCGTCCGGAACGCCTTCTCGACGAACCAGAACATCACCGCTCCCCGCTGGAACTGGCTGCCCGACCAGCTCAACCTGGCCAATCTGGATTCCATGCTGTCCTCCGATTCGACGGGCGTGTTGAGGGGGTTGCTGAACTCGGCGATCATGACCATCCTGCAGACGGTTGGCACCGTGGTGGTCTCTCTGATGGCCGGATACGGGCTGGCGCGTTTCACCCACCGGTTGTCGAAGGTGGTGCTGGGGCTGACGGTGTTCACCCTGATGGTGCCCGCGGCCACCACATTCGTCCCGATGTTCATCATCACGGCTCAGTTCGGTTGGATCGACTCGTTCCGGGGACTGGTGATCCCGGGCATGTTCTCCGCCTTCGCCACCTACCTGTTCCGGCAGGCCTTCCTGGATTTCCCATCCGAGCTGGAGGACGCGGCGCTGATGGACGGGTGCAACCCGTTCACGGCCTTCTGGCGGATCGTGGTGCCGAACTCCACGGGCACCGTCGCAGCGGTCGGCACGATCGTGCTGATCGGGTCGTGGAACGCCTTCCTGTGGCCCTCGCTGGTTGGCCGCGAGGCGACGCGCACCGTCCAGGTGGCGCTCAGCCAGTACATGACCAGCCAGAACGTTCGCTACCCGGAGCTTTTCATGGGTTCGCTGATCGCGATCCTGCCGATGCTGGTGGTCTTCCTGTTCCTGCAGCGTTTCCTGGTCCAGGGGCTGGCCACTTCCGGGCTGCGCTGAACCGGCCTCACCCCGCCGGAACCGCCGTCAAACCAGCCGCGCAACCAGGGTGAACGACGCCGGGAGCCGCTCGGGGCGTTCCGCCAGCCGGTATTCCCCTTGGTCGTCGGCAACCATCATCCCGGGTAGGGCATCCCACGGCACGCTGTCGTGTTCCGTGAGCAGCTCCAGGGTCAGTCCTGCATCGATCACGGCCATCACGATCTCGGAGAGCGCGTGGTTCCATTCCGCTGATTCCGGAGAGGCAACGGCCTCACTTCCGGCGTAGGAATACTCGTCGCGCCACAGCAGCGGTTCAACATGTTCCCAGTAGGGCAGTTCCAGCGACGGGGTTGCCTCGCCGAAACCGGTGATCCACGGCTGCTGCTTCCTGTCCGGGTGGTCCTCTCCCACCTTCTGCGCGATCAGGCTGTTCAGGACCGGGTGGGCATCCCGAACGAAGAGCCGGCCTCCGGAACGCAGCAGGGCTCGCACGGTTCTGGCCCACCGCCTGATGTCCGGCAGCCAGCACAGTGCCCCGATCCCGGTGTATACCAGATCGAATCTGCCACTCCCCAGCACCTCGACCGCCTGGTAGACGTCGGAGACGACGTAGTCCACCGGCACCTTGTTCTCAGCGGCGATACGTCTGGCATGTTCAATGGATCGAGGTGACAGATCCAGACCCGTCATGCGGGCACCGAGCCGGACCAGGCTGATGGTGTCCGTGCCGAGATGGCACTGCAGGTGCACCCCGTCGAGGCCGCGGAGTTCACCGAGCCGGGGCCGGTCAAAGGCAACCACGTGGGAGATCCACGAGGGATCCGCCACCTTGTCCAGGGCATAACCTCTCGCGCAGAGATGAACGTCAGCGCGAGAGTCCCAGTTGTCCCGGTTGATCGCCCGGTGGTCCATGAGCCCCGGATCTTACTTCTTGGTGGTCTCCGATGTGGACAGGGCGGCCACGAAGGCTTCCTGCGGCACCTCGACGCGACCCACCATCTTCATCCGCTTCTTGCCCTCCTTCTGTTTTTCCAAGAGCTTGCGTTTGCGGGAGATGTCACCGCCGTAGCACTTCGCCAGCACGTCCTTGCGCATTGCCCGGATGGTTTCCCGGGCTATGACCCGCGACCCGATGGCCGCCTGGATCGGCACCTCGAACTGCTGGCGCGGAATGAGTTCCTTGAGTTTGCCCGCCATTCTCAGGCCGTAGGAGTAGGCCTTGTCCTTGTGGACGATCGCGGAGAAGGCGTCGACGGGGTCGCCGTGGAGGAGGATGTCCACCTTCACCAGGTCGGCCACCTGCTCGCCGTCGGGTTCGTAGTCGAGTGAGGCATATCCCTTGGTGCGGGATTTGAGGGCGTCGAAGAAATCGAAGACGATCTCGGCCAGCGGCAGGGTGTAGCGGATCTCGACCCGGTCCTCGCTCAGGTAGTCGAGTCCCTGCTGCACACCGCGCCGGGTCTGGCACAGCTCCAGTATGGTGCCGATGTACTCGGACGGGGTGAGGATGGTTCCGCGCACCACCGGCTCGTGGACCTCCGCTATTTTCCCCGCCGGGTATTCCGACGGGTTCGTGACGGTGTGTTCGGTGCCGTCCTCCATGACGACGCGGTAGACGACGTTCGGCGCAGTGGAGATCAGGTCGAGGTTGAACTCGCGTTCCAGGCGTTCCCGGACGATCTCCATGTGCAGCAGCCCCAGGAAACCGACGCGGAAACCGAAACCGAGTGCCCCGGAGGTCTCGGGTTCGAAGGTGAGGGCCGCGTCGTTGAGCTGGAGTTTCTCCAAGGCCTCGCGCAGCTCGTTGAAGTCGTCGCCGTCGATCGGGTACAGGCCCGCGTAGACCATCGGGTTGGGGTGCCGGTAGCCGCCGAGGTCCTGTGTGGCGGAACGCGCCGCCCCGGTGATGGTGTCACCCACCCGCGACTGCCGCACGTCCTTGACGCCGGTGATCAGGTATCCCACCTCGCCCACGCCGAGGGCGTCGGACTTCTTCGGTTCCGGGGAAATCACCCCCACCTCGAGGAGGTCGTGTTCGGCCCTGGTGGACATCATGAGGATGCGTTCGCGATGGCTGAGTTCCCCATCGACCACGCGGACGTAGGTGACCACACCGCGGTAGGTGTCGTAGACGGAGTCGAAGATCAGTGCCCGTGCAGGCCCCTCGGGGTTCCCGACCGGGGCGGGGATCTGGGCGACGATCTGGTCCAGCAGCTCGGCAACACCTATGCCGGTCTTCGCCGAGACCTTGAGCACCTCCGACTCGTCGCAGCCGATGATGCCGGCCAGTTCGGCGGCGTATTTCTCCGGGTTCGCGCTGGGCAGGTCGATCTTGTTGAGCACCGGGATGATGTGAAGGTCGGCCTCCAGCGCCAGGTACAGGTTGGCGAGGGTCTGCGCCTCGATCCCCTGGGCCGCATCGACCAGCAGGATGGCTCCCTCGCAGGCCGCCAGGGACCGCGAGACCTCGTAGGTGAAATCAACGTGCCCGGGGGTGTCGATCATGTTGAGGACGTGCTCGACCCCGTCGACGCTCCACGGCATCCGCACCGCCTGCGACTTGATCGTGATGCCCCGTTCGCGTTCGATGTCCATGCGGTCCAGGTACTGCGCCCGCATGGCGCGCTCGTCCACCACCTTCGTCAGTTGCAGCATCCTGTCGGCCAGCGTCGATTTGCCGTGGTCGATGTGCGCGATGATGCAGAAATTGCGGATGATCGCCGGATCGGTCCTGCCGGGAGCGGGCATTCATCCTCCTTAGGGGCCGGGAGCGGGACGAGTCATCTTCTCACGAGTGGGCCTTTGGGCACGAGCCCGACGCGACCGGGCCGGGCGGGGCCGAGATTTTGCGCCTACCCCGAGGCTCCGCTAATCTGGACCGTCGCGTCATCAAAACGCACCCAGAATACCGAGTAACCCAGACTAGTGAGGCAAGCCCAAGTGGCAAACATCAAGTCCCAGAAGAAGCGCGTCAAGACCAACGAGAAAGCACGCCAGCGCAACAAGGCCATCAAGTCGGAGCTGCGCACCCACGTGCGCAACTTCCGCGCCGCGGTCGCCGTGGGTGACAGGGCCAAGGCCGTCGAGCTCTCCCGGGTCGCCAACCGCGCCCTGGACAAGGCCGTGACCAAGGGCGTCATCCACGCGAACCAGGCTGCCAACCGCAAGTCGGCGATCAGCCTCACCGTCAACACCCTCGACTGAGCCCAGGCCGCAAGGGCCAGCCCAGCGCCCGGACCCACTCGGTGGTCCGGGCGCTGTTTCGCGTATGCTTCGGCAGTCACAAACGAACGGGGAACAATGCACAAAGTTGGATTCGACAGGGAAAAATACCTGACTCTCCAGGGGGAACGCATCGAAGCCCGGCGACGGCAGTTCGGGGGAAAGCTCTATCTGGAGTTCGGGGGAAAGCTCGTCGACGACATGCACGCCTCCCGTGTATTGCCGGGTTTCACCCCGGACAACAAGATCGTGATGCTGGCCGGCCTCGCCGACGAGGTGGAGATCGTGGTGGTGGTCAACGCCCAGGACTTCTTCCGCCACAAGGTCCGCGCCGATCTCGGGATCTCCTACGAGGACGACGTGCTGCGCCACATCGACGCCTTCCGCTCCTATGGCCTCTACGTCGGGAGCGTGGTCATCTCCCACTGGTCGAACGACAACCGTCAGGCCGCGGCGTTCAAGCGGAAACTGGAACGGCTCGGCATCAAGGTCTACCGGCACTACGTGATCCCGGGTTACCCGCACGACGTGGCGCGCATCGTCTCCCCGGAGGGATACGGGCGCAACGAATACATCGAGACAGAACGCGACCTGGTGGTGGTGACCGCTCCCGGCCCGGGATCGGGCAAGATGGCCACCTGCCTGTCGCAGCTCTACCACGATCACCAGCAGGGCATCCGCTCCGGCTACGCGAAGTTCGAGACCTTCCCGATCTGGAACCTGCCCTTGGACCATCCGGTGAACATCGCCTACGAGGCCGCCACCGCGGACCTCGACGACGTGAACATGATCGACCACTTCCACCTGGCGGCCTACGGGGAACAGACGGTCAACTACAACCGCGACATCGAGATCTTCCCCGTGCTGAAACGCCTGTTCGAACAGCTCCTCGACGAATCCCCGTACCAGTCGCCCACCGACATGGGCGTCAACATGGCAGGCATGTGCATCAGCGACGACGAGGTGTGCCGGGAGGCCTCCCGGCAGGAGGTGATCCGCCGCTACTTCAAGGCCCTGGCAGCAGAGCACCGGGACCAGTCGGAACCGATCCAGTCGGATCGCATCGCCTTGCTGATGAGCAAGCTGCAGATCTCCCGCGAGGACCGGCCCGTGGTGCTGCCCGCGTTGGAGAAGCAGAAGGCCACCAAGGGACCGGCCGCAGCCATCCAGCTTCCCGACGGCCAGATCATCGTGGGCAAGACCTCACCGCTGCTGGGAGCCTGTTCCGCGATGCTCCTGGATGCCCTGAAGGCCCTGGCCGGCATCGACCCGGATGTGAAACTGCTGGCCACCGAGACCATCGAACCCATCCAGACGCTGAAGACGAAACATCTGGGCAGCCGGAATCCCCGGCTCCACACCGACGAGGTCCTGATTGCCCTGTCCGTGAGCGCCACCCACAGCGACTTCGCCCGCCGCGCGCTGGCGGAGCTTCACAACATCCGGGGCTGTGACGTTCACTCGACCGTGATCCTCGGCCCCGTGGACGAGGCCATCCTGCGCAGCCTGGGGGCCTATGTCACCTGCGAGCCGGTGTTCCAGACCAAGAGGCTGTACCGGAAACACTGAACCCGCGAGGTTTCAGGTTCGTTTCTGCCGGAGGACGCCGAGCACCATGCGTTCAAGCGCGTAGTCCGGGTTGGTTGCCGCACCCTTGACATCCGCGTCGGCCCGGGCGATGATCCCGATGGCCGCGGCCACCCCGGCCGGCTGCCAGTTCCGGGAGGTGCGCTGGTACTCCTTCAGTTTGAACGGCGGCACCCCGATTCGCCGGGCCAGATCGGCGCCGCTCCCCCGCGCCTCCAGGTACTTGCCCATGCCGCGGAACGCACCGGCCATGGCGGATGTGATCAGCACGGGGGCAACGCCAGACCCGAGGGCCCAGCGGAGACGCTCCAGCGCCAGCGACGCGTCACCGGCCAGCACGGCATCGGATACCGCGAACGAGGTGACCTCCGCCCGGCCCGCGAAGTACTTCCGCACCAGGGTTTCGTCCACCGGCTCACCGCCGGCGTCGGAGGCGAGCTGTGCGACCGCCGAGGTGAGTGCCCTCAGGTCGTTCCCGACCGCCGCCACGAGCGCCCCGGCCGCGTCCTGGGAGAGTTTCACCTTCCGGGACCGCGCCTCCTCCACGCAGAACTTCGGCAGCTCCCAGGGCTTGGGGGCCGCCACGGTGATCGTCTCGATCCTGGCCTTCTTCAGTTTGTCGATCAGACCCCTGCCCTTGTTCCCACCCTCGTGCGACAGGATCAGGCACAGCTCGTCGCCGGGGTTCTTCGCCAGGGCCACCAGGGTGTCGACGACATCGGGTGGGGTGGAGCCGACGTCGTCGATGATGGCGACGATGTGGTTCGAGAACAGGGAACCCCCCGTCACCTCCGAGAGCATGGAATCGGCCAGTTCTGCCCCACAGACCCGGTTGACCTCGGCGTCGGGTTCCTCCGCCAGGGCGGCCCGGCGCCTGCCGTCGATGGCACGAGCAGCCAGCAGCGATTCCGAACCGGTGACGAGCAGGGTGCGTCCGAAACTGTTCACGCGCCCAGCATGCCAGCTGGCCCCGACATCAGCCACGCCAGCGACGCACCCCGATTCGCCCGTCCTCATCCGAGGAGACCGCGATGCTGCCCTCCGTGTCGGTGCGTGCCACCGCCATGCCCAGCGAGGTCACCCTGCTCAAGGTTTTGGGGCTCGGGTGTCCGTAGTCGTTGCCCAGCCCGCAACTCGCCACCGCCAGCTGAGCTGACGAGGCCTCCAGGAATTCTGGTTCCTGCCGGGAGGAGCCGTGATGAGGGATCTTCAGGACGTGCACGGAAAGCGGGATGCCCAGATTCCGGGCCCGCCGGATCGCCTGTTCCTGGCCGCCGGGTTCCGCGTCCCCCGGTAGCAGGATCCGCAGGCCCGAGATCTCCGCGATTCCCACGACGGAGGAGTCGTTCTGGACCGAACTCTCGCTCTCCCCTGCGACGGACGCCCCGCCCGGCTGCCAGGCCGAGACCGTGACCCAGTCCACGTCCCCCACCCTCATACGCTGCCCCGGTTCCGCCACGAGCAGTCGCGCCCCGTGGGCCTCCGCCGCGGCCTCGACGGATGCCGCCGCGAAACCGGGGGAACGCAGCGGACTGACCAGCACCAGTTCCGGATGGAACCGGGACAAAACGGCTTCCGTTCCCCCGATGTGATCCGCGTGGAAGTGAGTCAGGACCAGCAGCGGGACGCGTTCGATGCCCAAGGATTCCAGGCAGGCTATGGTGGGGCCGGGTTCCGGTCCGGTGTCCACCAGGACCGCCGTTGTTTCGTCTGCCCGCAGCACCGTCGCGTCCCCCTGTCCGACATCGCAGAAAACCGCCTGCCACCGTCCCGGCCAGTCCAACGGGACCGGGCGGATCCACCCCGCGAGCAGCAGCCCGAGGGCCAGCAGCAGGAAACCCGCCCGTCGCCGGAGCCCGGCCCGGGCCAGCACCGCGGCCACCCCCGCCAGCAGGGCGCTGGTGAGCATCCCGAGCGGGGTGGTGGGCCATTCGAGGACGGCCCCCGGCATGGCCGCGCCGAGATGCGCGATCCAGAGGATGGGTTGCACCACCCAACCGGCCACCCAGGCCACCGCGGCAGCGACCGGTGGGACCCAGATCAAGACGGTGGCGGCCAGTCCGAGCACGGTGGCGGGGCCAACGAAGGGGCCGGCCAGGGCATTGGCCATCACCCCGACCACGGACACCTGACCGGACAGCGCCGTCGTCAGGGGGACCGTGGCCAGCTGGGCGGCCAGGGGCACCGCAACGGCCTCGGCGAACCAGGCGGGAGCCCAGCCCGCCATGATTCCGGCAAGCGGTTCCGCTCCTAGGCTGATGCCGAGACAGGCCGCTGCGGAGAGCGCGAATCCCCAGGAACGCGCCAGCCAGGGATCCAGGGGGAGCAGCACGAGGACCGCGATACTCAGATTGCGGATGCTGCTCCTGCCGCGCCCGATTCCTGTGGCGGGCAGGACGACGAGTCCCATGGCGGCCGCCCGCAGCACGGAGGGTTCGGCCCTGCACACCAGCACGAACAGCGCCACTCCCCCGGCCGCGACGCCCCGGATCGCCCAGCCGCGAACCCCCAGGAACCTCACGACGAACAACAGCACACCCAGCAGCAGCGTCAGATTCGAGCCGCTGACGGCGAGCAGATGGCTCAGTGATGTGACACGGAAAATCTCGGTGAGTTCCTTGGTGATCCCGCTGCGGTCCCCGACCACCAGCGAAGGCACCAAGGCGGCCTGCTCGGGCGGCGAATGGGAGGCCGCCTCACGCAGCCCCGCGTGGATCGTGCTGACGAAGGCGTTGAACACGTCCGGGGCCCGCACCTGGTCGGAGATCCTGCTCACCCGCACGACGAACGCCTCCTGGGAGTCCGGGTCCGAGGCGCCGAGCCGCCCCAGGACTCGGTGGACCGCGCCGGGCGCAACGCCGGCCAGTTCGGTGGCCAGTTGGTCCCCGGCCAGCAGCAGAACCGGCTGCGAGGTGTTGAGGCTCTTCTTCTTCACCTCCAGCTGCAGCAGCGTGGCCCGGACGATCGCGAGGCTGCGCCCCGAGTGTTTCACCAGGGTTGGCTCTCCCTCCAGGCGAACCAGCGCGGAGGCCAGCGGTTCCTCCGCGGCCCACCTGGCGGGCACGCCGTCGTGAAGCCCCGCGGAACGCATCCCAGAGGTGAGAACGGCAACCACCAAGGTGCAGGCGGCGAGCCCCACCCAGACGCGCCGCGCCAGCAGGACGCACACCGCCAAGAGCCCCGCGCACCCGAGAAGCACCCCCGGTTCGGGGCGCCATCCCGAGGTCCCCGCCCAGCAACCAACCCAGGCAACGACTGCCAGCGGGACGAGCCGCCAGTCGTGTTTCCTCACAAGGTCACCAGCGGCGACAGTTTCTCGAACAGCTTCGGCCCGATCCCCGAGACCTGCCGCAGCTGCGAGACGTCGGTGAAGGAACCGTTGTCGGTGCGCCACTTGATGATGGCCTCGGCCAGGACAGGACCGACCCCCGGGAGT
>CAJPNZ010000090.1 GCA_905372155.1 Propionibacteriaceae bacterium | reverse complement strand
CCCCGCGCCGCCGCCCGCCGCTCCTCACGGCCAGCAGCCCGGCCAGCAAGCCCAGTTCTACGCCCCGATGCCCCAGAACACGGCGCCGTCCTGGCAGGTTCCGCCCCTGTACGGGGCGCATCCCCAGTTCGGCGGCCCGAAACGCCCTGGGTCGGCGACCGCCGCAGCCGTACTCGGAATCATCGGTGGTTCCCTGGGGCTGTTTCCAGCGATCATCGTTCTTCTCTCCGCCGTCAAGGTGCGCGAAACGGAAAGTGCTGCCGGATCCGCGGACATCACATTCATCATTTTGTTCATCCTGGGTCTGGCGACCACTGCCACCGTGATCACTCTCCTCGTCACCGGGATCACGTTTCTCAAGGGAAAAGGTTACGCGGTGCTGCTGTCCGCCGTCATAGCACAGCTCGCGCTTGCGGCTTTGTACGTGGCGATCATGCTGCTGGCCCTCGACTCGATCATCCAGTCGATGCGGAACAGGAGTTCGGAGACCGGGGTCTTGGTGATCATCATCTTCTGCATACTGATCGGCCTGGGGATGGCTGTCAGCAACCTGGTCCTGTTGTGCAAGCCCGCAACCCGGCAATGGGCAAAGCAGGTTTCCTGAGGCCGTCCACGAGACCTACAACAGTCCACGGGCATGGATGGCCCTGAGGAGTTGTACAATTGCGACAATGGATTCACCCATGAAAGTTGCATTGACATGACCCCGGGATCTCCCGATCCAAGGCAGCCGGATACTTCTTTCACGGAATACCCGCCATACCCACAGGCCGATCCCCCTCGCCAATACGGATACCCCACGCCCCCGTCGGGCCCTCACAACCAGTACTCCAGCATTTTCCAGCGCCCGACACCCCCCGAGCAGACGCCATTTTCAATTGCAGGAAACCAGCCCTTGCACGGGACCGCGAAACAGTCCGCAATCGCCAGAAATGCCGCCATTACCGGGATCATCGATGGGGGAGCGGCGCTCTACGGCACAGGTTTCACCATAGTTCTGGCCAACATCAACATGACGACAATGCAGATAACGCCAAGCATCACCTCATTGCTCGCCATCGCACTGGGATCCCTCATTACCGCCGGCCTCCTAACCGGGGGGATTTTCTTCCTGCGAGGACGCGGATACAAGACGCTGCTATCCACGGCCATCTGTCAGCTCCTTTCTGCGCTGTGCAACATTATAGTAGCATTTACTACGGCATTTGATGGCATAAGAAAAGGATCCGCATTCGACGCCAATAGCCTGCTTTACAGGGTCTTCACTGAGCCCTTTGGCCCGTTTGGACTCGCGTTTTCCTTCAGTATTATTGCCCTGTTGCTCATGTGGCAGTGGGAACGACGGGCCTCCCGCTCCTCCCAAACCATGCCGACAACCACGGGACAGCCTCACCAGTACCCGTTCACCTGACAGCACAGCCTCCAGCCGGAGGGTCCGGCCGACGCCACCCTCATCCCCCGCCTGCCCGCGTCCCGGGAAGCCGCTTTCCCGGGACGCTTTTGTTGTGCCGTCCCGGGACTATCCTTGCCCCCGTGTCTGATCGCCGCCTGATGTTCGTCCATGCCCACCCCGACGACGAGTCATCGCAGTCGCCCGCCACCATGTCGCGTTACGTCGATGAGGGCGCCCAAGTGACACTGGTCACCTGCACGCTGGGCGAGTTGGGTGAGATCCTGGTGCCCGAATGGGAGCACTACACCCCCGAGGAGCTGGGCGCGAAACGCGTGGATGAACTCGCGAAGGCGCTCAAGATCGTCGGCGTCACCGACCACGTGTGGCTGGGCGGCAAGGGCAGGTACCACGACTCCGGCATGGCCACCGACGACGAGGGCCGGGCGATTCCCCGCGACGAGCTGCCCGACGGCGCGTTCTGGGCCGCCGACCTGCTGGAGGCCTCCGACCACCTCGTCGCCCTGATCCGCGACCGCCGGCCGCAGGTGATCGCGACCTACGACCAGAACGGCAACTACGGCCACCCCGACCACATCCAGGCGCACCGCGTCACCATGTACGCCACGATGCTGGCGGGGGTGCCGTCGTACCGGCCGGACCTGGGAGAGCCGTGGTGGGTGAGCCGGGTGCTGTGGATCAGCCCCAACCCGCAGGCGTGGAGCAAGGCCGCGGAGAAGGCCCACGAGCTGGGCATGCCGCTGCCCGAGGGCATGGACGAGGAGGCCATGCGCCGCCGTTTCGCCATCGACCCGCGTCACATCGTGGCGGTGATTCCCTACGAGGGTCGCGCCGACCTGTGCCAGGCCGCCCTGGAGGCCCACCGCAGCCAGGTGGATCCAGAACACCCGTTGTGGAAGATGTTCCGTTTCATGCGCACCGTGGAGGGGACGGGCGAGGCCTACCGCCTGGCCGCAGGGGTACCCTTCCCCGGCGACAGCCCCGCCGACGACCTGTTCGCGGGTCTCGACGTCTGAGGGGGTCCCGGGACGGGGTTGCCGCCGATGCGGCAAATTCGTCTTTCAACTGCTAGTCTCCGCCTTGGAGCTGGTCCATCGAGGGCATGGGAACCCGGTGCGAATCCGGGACTGACGCGCAGCGGTGACGGTGACAAACCTGCGACTCACGCCACTGGGGAAACCTGGGAAGGCCACAGGCGAGGAAGATCCGAAGTCCGAAGACCGCAGCTTCGTTTTATCGGCTGAGAGCCTCGCGAACAGGCTCGTGGACACTGGAGCTTCTTTGGCAAGCCTGAAAACAGCTCGCAGGGTGCTGAAACTCCTCACCCTGCCCATCGTCGTCGTGGTGCTGGCGCTCACCGCAGTGAGCATCATCCACTCCGTCAACATCGGCTCCGAGGCTCTCGATCAGGACGCCATCTGGCAGGTGATCGTCAGCAGGTTGCAGGGAGTCAGCAGCGGGAACAAGGCCGTCGAGACCATCGTCTGGGACCTGCGGCTCCCCCGGGCGCTGCTGGCGGTTGTCGTCGGCGCGGGGCTCGGTATCGCGGGCTGCGCGATGCAGACCCTGGTGCGCAACCCTCTCGCCGACCCCTATCTGCTCGGCGTCTCCTCGGGCGCCTCCGTCGGCGCCACCGCCGTGATCACCTTCGGCATCCTGTCCGGTTTCGGGCTGTGGTCGACGTCGATCGGGGCGCTGTTCGGCGCCCTGGGGGCGGCGCTTGCCGTCTACCTGGTGGCCATGGCCCAGGGTGGCCTCACCCCGATCCGGCTGGTCCTGGCCGGGGTGGTGCTCTCCTCCGCTTTCTCGGCCATCGCGAGTTTCCTGGTGTTCAAGGGCCCCGACCCGCGCGCCGCGCAGTCGGTGCTGTACTGGCTGCTCGGCAGCGTCTCCGGCGCCCAGTGGGACCGGCTCCCGCTCGCTACCGGCGTCGTCGTGATCTGCCTGGTGCTGCTCCTGCTCGGCAGCGGCTGGCTCGACGCGCTGGCCTGGGGACCCGACGCCGCCGCGGCTCTCGGAATCCCCGTCGGCGTGCTGCGGCAGGGACTCTTCCTGCTGTTGGCGGTGCTGGTCGGGGTGCTGGTGGCGGTTTCCGGCGGCATCGGTTTCGTCGGCCTGGTCATTCCGCACCTGTGCCGCATGGTGGTCGGCTCCCTGCACCGCCGGCTGCTTCCCGTCGCCGCCGCCGTCGGCGGGCTGTTCCTGCTGTGGGTCGACGTGCTCTCCCGAGTCATCGTAGCCCCCGCCGAGGTGCCGCTCGGCGTGGTCACCGGTCTGATCGGCGCGCCGGTCTTCCTGATCGTCATGGGTCGCCGCAACTACGGATTCGGAGGTGGCTCGTGACCGCGCTCAAGGCCGACAACCTCACCTGCTCGATCGGGCGGCGAGTGATCGTATCCGGCATCGATCTCGACGTGCAGCCCGGCACCATGACGGCCCTGGTCGGGGTCAACGGCGTCGGCAAGTCCACCCTGATGCGGGTGCTGGCGGGCATCAGGCCCGCGACGACGGGTCACGTGGAGGTCGACGGCAGGGATCTCTCCCGCCTTCGCCCGCGGGAACGGGCGCGGCTGATGGCCTTCGTCGCTCAGGAGGAGGCCGCACCCGAGGACCTCTCGCTCTCCGAGATGGTCGCCCTCGGTCGGCTGCCGCACCTGATGCCCTGGCAGGTCGGCGGCTCCGACGAGAAACGCATCGTCGCCGAGTGCCTGGAGATGGTGGGGTTGGCGCACCTGGCCGACCGGCGCTGCGGGCACCTCTCCGGCGGCGAACGGCGCCGCGCCATGCTCGCCAAGGGCCTGGCGCAGGGCACCGACCTGTTGCTGCTCGACGAACCCACCAACCATCTCGACGTGCACCACCAGTTGCACCTGCTGCAGACCATGCGCGCCACCGGCCGCACCATCGTCGCCTCAATCCACGACCTCGACCTGGCCATGGGCTGGTTCGACCGGATCGTGATGCTCGCCGACGGGAGGATCCACGCCGCCGGGACGCCCGAAGAAGTCATGACCGCCGTGAACCTGGAGTCCGCCTTCAAGGTGCGGGCCCGGCAGGTCCCGGCGGTCGGTGATGGGGTGCAGCACCTCGTCATCGACGGCCTCGTGCCGCCCGAACCGATCGATCCAGAACCCTAAGGAGACCACATGATCACCCGCCGCGCCCGGGCAGTCGCCTGGCTGACCCTGCCCCTCATCGCCCTCAGCGCCTGTTCCTCCCCCACCCAGCCGACCACCTCCGCCAGCGGTTCGGCCGGGGGTTCCGGGCAGGTCACCGTCACCAACTGCGGCAAGGAGCTGACCCTCCCCTCCCAGGCGAAGAAGATGTACGTCAACGACGGCAACATCATCGCCCTCGCGCTGGCAGCCGGGGGCGCGAAGGAGATCACCGCGGTCAGCAGCATGGGCCGCGACGTCCCGATTCTGAAGGCCAAGTACGGGGCCGAGACCGTCGACGGCCTCAACGACGTCTCCAAGGAATACCCCACCCTCGAGTCGATCCTCGCCAACAGCCCCGACCTGGTGGTCGCGGGCTGGAACTACGGTTTCTCCGAGGGCAAGAACCTGACCCCCGACATCCTGTCCGAGAAGGGCATCCCCTCCTACCTGCTGACCGAGTCGTGCCGCCAGGAGGGCACCACCAAACGCGGCGTCGTCGACCCGTGGGAGGCGGTCCGCACCGACATCACCAACCTCGGCACCATCACCGGGCACAGCGATGTCGCCAAGGCGGCCGTCGAGGACATGGACACCCGCCTGAAGGCCGTCCAGGGGGCCGCGCAGCCCGAGAAGAAGCCCGTGGTGTTCCTCTTCGACTCCGCCAAGGACAACGTGTTCACCAGCGGCAAGTACGGCGCCCCGCAGGCGATCATCGAGGCCGCGGGCGGGACGAACGCCACCGCCGACATCGAGGACACCTGGACCAACGTGAACTGGGAACGCCTGGCCACCGCCAACCCCGACGTCATCGCGCTGGTGGAGTACCCCGGCCAGTCCTACCAGGAGAAGATCGACGCACTGAAGTCGCACCCGGCCACCAAGGACCTCACCGCGGTGAAGGAGGAGCGTTTCGTCAACCTGCCCTACGCCATGTGGACCGAGAGCCCCATCAACATCGACGCCGCCGAGTACCTGCGCAAGGCCTTCGAGAAGCACGGCCTGGCCCCGGCCTCTGACGTGTCGACGCACCTCGAGATGCCCGCCGACCTTCCGGGACGCGACAAACTGTCCTGAGAATCTCCGGCACGGAACCCCCGGCCCCGCCACCCACCCGGTTCTTCTCCCGGTACGCTCCGGGTGGGAAGGACAGGGGCAGTGATGACCATCTCCAAAGCGCTCGACCTCGACCGTGACGGCTGGAACGACGAGGCCGTCGAGGCCATCCGGAGTCACCAGCACAACATGCTGAACGGCGGGTCGCTGGACGAGATCGTCGAGGGGTTCCGCGCCGAGGCGCGCATCCAGCGCCACCGCGGCGAGGCCGGCGCTCTCGCCCGGGCCTGCGACTCGGCCCGGCAGGCCGTGCTGCTGGGCCGGCTGCCCGCCGCGTCGCGGGAGCTGGCTGCCCCTGCATGCCTGGAGTTGGCGGCCTGCCGGATCAGGCGCGGTGACCCGGCGGGCACCCAGGCCATCGCCGGGTTCACGACCCACCCCGACGCCGGGATCGCGGGCTGGGCTTGGCGGCTGCTCGGGGAGGCCGCCCTGCTGGCCGAGTGCCCCTTCGAGGCGGTGGCCGCCCTGTTGAACGCCGTCGCCGAGAACCAGCGCGGCAAGGACGAATACCACGAGGCTGGCACCCGCGTCCTCCTGTTGCTGGCCTTCAGCCGGGCCGGTCACCTGGAGGACGCCGACCGGCTCACGTTCCGGTACGGCGCACCATCGGATGCGCCGCAGGGTCTGCTGGGGATCCGTTTCCTGCTGGCCCGGGCGGAGCACGAACACCGGTCGGGACGCATCGGCGAGGCCCTGGGGACCCTGAAGGTCGCGGAAACCCGCCTCGGGGCAACCTCCGGGCTCGGTGTGCTGCGTCGCGAGCTCCTCACCATCCGCGCCGGCTGCCTCGACGACTGGTGCCAGCCCGACGAGGCGGACCGGCTCCGCGCCGAGGCCGGGAAACTGCCCCTGCCCGCCCATCTGGCTACCTCGGCGAACGCGTCGCGCACCCTGCGGGATGCGCAGGACGCGACCCGCTGGCTGGGCGAGATCCCGCACCCCGACGCGAGCACTAGGACCGACCCGCAGGCCGTGGCTGCGCTGCTGCGGGACCTGGCGGCGCTCCCGCAGCGAAAACCGGATCACGCGGCGGTGGTGTGCCGGCTCCTGGACTCGCTGGCGGGCCGCCCGGGCCTTGAACGCGACGAGGCGCTGCTGCTCCTGGAGGCGGGTTCCCTCCTGGCCGAGAGCGGACCCGAACACCGCGTCGCCGCCGAACGGCTGCTGCGTCGCGCCCTGGTGCGCCTGGAGTTCCTGGAGGGCGCCGAACAGTGGTTGGCGCAGGCACGCGTCACGCTGGGGCAGCTGCTGCCCGATTCCGAACGCGACCAGGCCCTCGACCTGCTGGTGCGGGGCATCCAGGGCCTCGACGAACAGCGTTTCCAGATGCTCAACCGCAGCTACCGCGACGGCTGGCTGACCCGCCGGGAGCACCCGGCGGTAGCGAGGGCCATCGAACTGGCCAGCGGAACCGACGCCGCCCTGGCCGCGGACCTGATCACCTTTTCCCGGGTAGCGGGGGTGCTGGTGCCCCGGGGCGACCGGCAGGTGCCGCTGGTTCCCGTCCCGAGGCTGCGTTACATCGACGGCACCGAGTCGCGGCTGGGTTCGACGGGGTCGTGCAATTTCCTGTGATCCGGAGCCGGGTCACCGGTACCGGGCCAGGCGGTTCCTCAGGGGCCGCAGGAACAGCAGTTCCAGTCCCAGGGTGAGGGCCGCCATCACCGCCGACAGGGCGAACACGTCGGCGGTTTCCAGGTTGGTGCGGGCCTGCTGCACTTCCGCGCCCAAGCCGGTGGTGGTGCTGAGCAGTTCGGCCATCACCGTCAACCGGATCGACTGCCCCACCGCTACCGTCACCGCCGACAGCACCGGCGGCACCACGGCCGGGATGATCACCCGCCGCACCGTGCCCCACAGGCCGAAGCGAAACAGCCTGGCCATTTCCAGCAGGTCGGGATCGACGTTGGTGACGGCGTCGCGCAGGCTGGTGACCAGCAGCGGCATCGTCACCAGCGCGACCACCAGCAGCACCACCGACGGGCTGGGGCCCAGCCACAGCATCCCGACCACGACGATCACGATCGGCGGGATGGCCATCAGCAGCTGAGTCCAGGACGCGGTCAGTTCCTCGACGGGCCGCCAGGTGCCCGCGGCCCAGCCCCAGGGCAACCCGATCAGGCAGGCGATCCCCAACCCGCCCAGCGCCCGCTGGAGGGTGAGCAGCACCCCGGCGCCGAGTTCCTCGTCGCGGATCAGCCCCAGCAGCGCCTCCCAGGTGGCTGCGGGCCCGGGCAGGACGTAGCGGGGCTGGCTCCACGACGCCGCCTCCCAGGCCAGCAGCACCAGGGCGAGCCCCAGCCACCACAGCAGCACGACCCGCCAGCGCGGCGCCTCGTTCTCGGCTGGGTTCACCTGGGGTCGGCAAGGTAGAAGTCGTCGGCGGGCATCTTGCCCCCGACGATGTCGGGGTTGAGGGTGGTCAGGCGCGTGTAGAAATCCTCCAGCTCGGTCTTGGCCTTCTGCGCCGGGACCATTTCGAGCTGGAGCCGCGGGATCACGTTCTTGACCACGGCCTCCGGCACCTCGGTTTTCGCGGTGATCGCCGCAACCGCCTTCTCGTCGAGGGCGTTGACCTTCGCGACCGCCTCCTCCAGCTCGTTGAGCACACCGGCGACGAGCGCCTGGTTGGAGTCGACGAGCTTCTGGGGCATCACCACGCCGGCCATCGGGAAACGCGCCTGGCCGCCGGTGACCTTGGCCCACACCTCCTGCAGGTTGGCGGTGCGGTCGAGGTTCTTCCCGGACTGTTTGGCCTGGTTCTGCGCGACGGTGGCGACGTGCTCGGGCAGCACCGCGTACTCCACCTGCCCGGACATCAGGGCCTTCACGAGCTCCGGGGCCTGGTCGTAGGACACGACCTCGATGCCCTCGGCCCCGCCCTCGAGGGGGATGCCGCTCTGGGTCATCAGGTAGCGGAAGACCAGGTCGGGCATGTTGTTGGGCATCGGGACGCCCACCTTCTTGCCCTTCAGCCCCTCGACGCCCTGCGCCGACGACCCCTCCGGTCCGAGGATGTAGAGCATCCCCCACACGGTCATCGCGACCAGCCGGATGGGAAGGCCCTTGTTGAACAGGTTCGCCGAGGCGTAGGAGGGGGTGGCCACCAGGTCGGTCTCACCGTTCACGACCAGCGATTTCATCACGTCGACGCTGGCCCAGTTCTGCACGTCGGTCTTCCCGACGAGGCTGTCGAGTTTGCCGAGCGTCCCGAAGGAGGCCATGGGGGCCATGAACGCGAGGGTGGTGGGAACGTGGACGCGCAGGGTTTCCAGTTTCGAGGCGGAGGTGGAGCCCTCCCCCGCCGGCTGGCCGCCGGAGCAGGCCACCAGGCCCGCGCTGCCGAGCAGGCCGAGTCCGGTGAGGGCGAACAGGGATCGACGTTTCATGATGTCTCCTTGTGGGGGGTGGATTCTTCGGGATCAGGGACGGGGCCGGTCTCGGCGGTGAGCCGCCAGGTGCCGGGCGGCCCGTCGAGGTGAAGATGGAGGTGGGAGACGTCGTCGGCCTCCTCGGGGTCGTGGGTGACCCACACCGTCACGACCTCCTGTTCCGCGAGCAGCTGCACGAGGTCGGTTCGCAGGGCCGTGGCCAGGGGTTTGTCGAGGGCGGAGAACGGTTCGTCGACGAGCAGCAGGGTGGGGCTGGTGGCCATGGCCCGCGCGATCGCGACCCGCTGCCGCATGCCGCCCGACAGCTGCCGGGGATACAGGTGGGTGGCCTGCTGGAGGCCGACGCGGGCCAGCCACTGCTGGGCGATCAGGTCCGGGTAATCGCCGCCGACCACCAGGGCGACGTTGCGGTGGGCGCTGTACCAGGGCAGCAACCGGGGTTCCTGGAACACCTGCGCCAACCGCCCCTCGGGGCGCGTCACCGACCCGCGGTCGCAGGGACTGAGACCCGAGATGGCCTTCAGCAGCGTGGTCTTTCCCGCCCCGGAGGCCCCCGTGACGGCGAGGGTCTGTCCGGGTGCGACCACCACGCCGAGGCCGTCGACGAGGGTGTTTCCGCCGCGCACCAGGGTGACGTCGTCGAGGACGAGGTCGGCGGTCATCGGGTGCTCGACGCGCCGGGTTTGCGGGCGAGGATGACGATGCCGCCCATCAGTTTTCCCTGGAGCTGGAATCCCTGCCGCATCGCCTTGAGCCGGTCGCGGGCGCCGGGGAGTCGGCGGGCGTTGTTCCAGAACCGCAGCGCACCCCACAGGCCCTCGTCGGAGACGATGCGCCGGGGTTCGAGGAGGTGGAGGGGGGCGCGGTCGTGCCATTCGGCTTCGAGCCCGTGGGCTGCGAGCAGTTCCGTCCAGCCCTCCAGGGTCAGGGGCCGGGCGCCGACCTTGATGACGCGGGAGAGTTCCCGGCGGGCGGTTTCGCGTTCCTCGTCGGTGTGGTCGGGCAGCCACGCCATTTCGTGGATGGCGTAGCGGCCTCCGGGACGCAGCAGCCGCGCTGCCTCCGCGACGATCGCGTTCTTGCCCGCGTCGTCCTGGATGGTGAGCATCGCCTCGCCGACGACGAGATCGGCGCAGGTGTCGTCGAGTCCCGTTTCGCGGGCGTCGGCGACGACATAGTCGGCCCGGGGGTGTTTCTTCAAGATGTTCTTGACGGCGTCGCGGCCTTCCGGGTTGGGGTCGACGCCCCGGTAGGACCTCGGGTTGGCGTGCAGCAGCACCTCGGCGGTGGCGCCGACGCCGGGGCCGAGCTCCACGATGTCGTCATCGCCGGCGGGTTTCGCCTGTTCCAGCAGTTTCGCGGTGAGGGCACGCCCGCCGGGCCTGAGGATGCGTTTGCCCAGCTTCGCCAGAAGCCAGTGGCCCTGCATTCGCCCGGCCTCCGGACCAGACCGCTCCCCCTTGGCCCCCGCCTGTTTCGATTCCGTGCTCATGCTCACCTTTCACACGACTCGGGCATGAGCGTTGAGCGTAACCCACCCTCACCTATTTCCGAAAGGGGGGCGTGCTGTTATTATTGTGAACGCGAGGGATCCGGGACATGACCACGGGTCCTGTCCCGGATCGCCTCGCGCCAGTCCACGCGGCGCATCGCCGGTGGTGGGGTGTCAGTGACCCTTGGTAGCGGCTTCCGCCTTGTTGTCGGCGCGATCGACGGACGGGTCTTCGCCGTTGAGGATCTGGGCGTTGTCCTCGGCGAACTCCGGATTGTTCCAGTAGTCGCTGTGCCCGCCGTCGTTGGACGCGATGTGCTTGGCACCATCGAGCGTGTTCGGGTCCTTCCCGAAAGACCCGTCAAGGCCGACGCCGGAGACGATGTCCTTCCTGTTGGCCGAGGTGTACACCTGACCATCAGGGACGTTGTACTCGTGCACGTCATTGACTCCGCCACCGGGGGAGCCGTGCAGCTCGACTGCGTCGAGGAGGCCAATCTTCGCATCACGCGCAGCAGTGCCCGTCAAAAGAGAACCGTAGGAATGGCCGTGGTTGGTGATCCGCGGGTCCCTTCCCTGAGTCTCCTGCCAGGTCTGGATCCCCTCGTTGAACCTGTTGAGATCAGGTGCAGCTTTGTTGGCGGTCTCCGAGCTGGCGATGTCGGTGAGGCTGCCGTTCTGCTCCTTGCCGAGCTCGAAGGCGGGCGGCGCATCGTAGCCGAGATAGGCCACGGTTGCAGTGTGACCGGTACCGGAGGCGTTGCGGAGCGTGTTGGCCTCGCCCACCAGTCCGTCCATGCTGTCGCGAGCAGTGGTGCTGATCCCGGGAACCACGGTGCCGACGTTCTGGGCCGTGTCGACATCCCCACTCGCGACGATCGCCCGGACGTCCCCATCGCCGGATGCGTCGAGGCCCAGCAGCTGGTAGGGCTTTCCCGTGGGGTCCTTCTGATTCATGATTTCTTGGATCTTCTTCAGATCATCGTACCTGCGCTTGGCCTTCTTGGCCTCTTCACTGTCAGCGGGAGCATTTTTCATATCTTGCTCGGCCTGGTCGAGCTCATCCGGAAGAGCTTCCCGGTTCAACTTATCGCGAACCTGCCCCGGCATGCCGTCGAGGTTTCTGATGGCATCAGGGTTCTTCTCCATGAACTCCCGGCGTTCTTCCTCGGTCAGGGAGTTCCACCAGTTGCTCACCTCGGTGGGACTGTCCACGCCCTCAGGCGGCCAAGGCTTGTCCTCCTGGCCGGGAATCGGCATGCTCCCCAGTCCCGGCAGATTCAGCCGGGGCGCTTTTCCTTTCAGCTTTGAGTGATCGTAGGTACCGTCGCGCACACCGACCAGCCGCTTGGCGTAGGCCTCGTCAACCTCGGCGGCCCGGTTGACCGCCGCATCGATGAGTTTTTTCAGTTGCTCCGCCTTCTGTTTCCGTTCGAGGTTGTCCTTGACGAGGCCGGCGGGGCCGGCATCGGACAACGCTTTCCCCACAGCCATCCCGGGACTGGCAATTGCCATCGGGTTGAGCGAATTAATCAACCCTTCGCTGATACTCGTTGACTTCCCGAGTTCGGAGAAGTTCACGGGTGAGATGGTGTTCAGAAATTCCCCCGGGCTGCTGGGGACGAGATCCCAATCCCAATGCACGCCCCCGTCGTCGTCAATGCTCAGGTAGGGGTATTGGGCCACGAACGAGGTGCACTCGTGAATCTTGGTCTCCACGTCCCAGACGCCATCCGCGGCCTCGGAGGTGGCCAGCCCCAGCTCGGTGGCATCGTCCACACGTTCGCCGAGCTCTTTGACCAGCTTCTGCAGGGAGACCTTCGCTGCGTCGGCAGCTGCTCCTGTCGACTGGATCTGCCCCTTGGCCTTCGAGGCAGCGGACTTGCCCTCCGCCAAGCCCTTGCGCAGGGTCGCGAGATCCTGCATGGCCGTGTTCAGGTTTCCGTGCTTCCAGTTCTGAATGTCGCCCCAGGTGATTGCCATGTTCACACCATCCCTTCATTCGTTGCGCTGAGGTTTTCAACGGCCGGCCCGGAGGAATCAGCATTGGGGATCGGGTCGATGGAGTGGTCCCCCGGGCTCGTGGGAATCGGTTCGACGACGGGGCCGTCCGAACCGCCGAGAAGCCCGGAATCGGGAAGCGGCTGGGAAAAGCGCTTCCCGGGGATGCCGTAATGATTGAAGGACATGTCCGATTCGCCAGAGACTCCGGGATCGCCACCCCCGGGCGATCCGTACCCGAGGAACCCATCGGTGGAACCATTCGTCGTAGTCCCATAGGAG
>CAJPNZ010000089.1 GCA_905372155.1 Propionibacteriaceae bacterium | reverse complement strand
GCCGCCGCCCTGTCCGAGCGCACCCGGATCGCCCGCGAGATCCACGACGGCGTCGGGCACGTCCTCACCCGCCTCCTGCTGCGGGTCAAGGCCTTTCAGGTCACCCACCGCGACGAACCGGGCGTCGTCGCCGATCTCGCCACCTTGGATTCGGACCTCGGCGAGGCCCTCGACTCCATGCGCCGATCCGTCCACGCCCTGTCCGAGGAGGGCGAGGAGTTGGCAACCTCCCTCAACCTGCTGGGCTCGCGCTGCGGCATCGCGAAGGTGGAGGTCGACTGCTCCACGCAGACCGAACCCCCACCGGCGGTGGCGCGCTGCGTCGTCGCAGTGGTGCGTGAGGCACTCACCAATGCCGCCCGCCACGGCCGAGCCGCCTCCGCGCGGGTGGCGGTCACCGACTATCCCGCTTTCTGGCAGGTCACGGTAGACAACGACGGCATCGTCCCGCCCGGGGACGAACCGCTCGTGGACGGCGACAAGAATGCCGGCCTGGGTCTGCGTTCCATGACCGAGCGAGTCGAGGCCCTGGGCGGTAGGGTGCGGATCACCCCGCGACCGCGGTTCACGGTCTTCGCCACGATTCCCAAGGATGCGGCAGGCAGAGAAGGAAAGTCATGAAGGTCCTCATCGTCGACGACGACGCGCTCGTCGCCCAGTCGCTGTCCACGATCCTGTCGGTCGAGGACGATGTCGAGGTCGTCGGCCTGGGTCGTTCGGGCCCCGAGGCAATCGAGAAGTACCGGGAGCTGAAACCCGACATCCTGCTCATGGACATCCAGATGCCCGGCGGCGACGGGCTCAGCGCGGCCGAACGGATCCTGGCCGGGGACGTGGCTGCGCGCATCGTCTTCCTGACCACCTTCTCCGACGACGAGTACATCGTGCGGGCCCTCAGGATGGGTTCGCGCGGCTACCTCATCAAACAGGACGTCGCCCAGATCGCCCCGGCGCTGCGATCGGTGATGGCCGGGGTGTGCGTGCTGGAGGGGGAGGTGCTCGAACGCAGCGCCACCATGGGGCTGAGTGCCCGGCCGGAACCTGACGGTCCTCAAGGCAGACCCCTGAGGGGCACCGTCTTCGCGGCCTTGACCGACCGCGAGTACGAGGTGGTCGAGGCCGTCGCCGAGGGGCTGGACAATGCCGAAGTGGCGGCGAGGCTGTTCATGAGCGAGGGCACGGTGCGCAACCACATCAGCTCGATCCTGGCCAAACTGGGCCTGCGCAACCGCACCCAGGTGGCGGTCATGTACTACCGCTCCGCGCAGGCCGGATAGCGGCGCGCCCACGAAGAGGCCGTTGCGATTGTCGCAACAGAAACCATCAAGCATCCTCACAATCATCCGATCTCCGTCTCTGAATACTGACCAGTGCCCTGGTGGTGGGTGCGGCGACGCAGTATCGCCGGCGCAACAAAGTGTTGCTCGACGCCGGAGCAGGGGTGTGGTTCCCTGATTAACGTGGCCATGTCGAAAGCCACGGAAGCGAGGGAGCAGCATGAGTATCGGAGAGACCATCAGCGCGGCCCGGGAAGCTCAGGGCATGACGCAGAGCGACCTGGCGGGGAAAGTTTTCGTCACCCGCCAGGCCGTGTCCAGATGGGAGACCGGGGCGACGACCCCGGGCGTGGACATGTGCAAACTCCTCGCAGCCGCGCTCAACATGCCAGTCACTCGGCTCCTGGAGATGCCCCCGGAGCCCTGCTGCCAGAGTTGTGGCCTTCCCCTGGGCAAGGAAACAGATTACGGCGCCGAGGCTGACGGTACGAAGTCGGAGGAGTACTGCACCTGGTGCTACCCGGACGGGTCCTTCACCGGCGAGGAGTCGCTTGACGCTTTCATCGAACACAGCGCCCCGTACATGGCGAAGGCGGCCGGCATCTCCGAGGACGAGGCCGTCTCCTACCTGGCCGTTGTCCTGCCGACGCTCGGGCGGTGGGCGAACCCGGACAGCAGGGCGCATCAGGGTGCTCGATGACCCCGTCCCCGGCCGCGCGGTGGTGCCAATCCACGACGCCATGGCCCGCGCGACCTTTCACATGCTGGTCCGGGTCGGCGGCCGCCGGGAGGCCGTCGACGTCTTCGAATGGGTGCGTGACCGGTGAGGGTCGCGGGGCAACCGATGCCGGCCCTGTCGGGGTGGATGGAGACGGCGGCGGTGAACAAAGCTCAGCTCGCCGCCATCAAGGATTGGGGCCGTCAGCAGCCGCATGACCTGTCCAGGATCACGGCCCCCACCCTCATCGCCAACGGCGACCACGACCGCATGGTTCCGACCTCGTTGTCCGAGGACATACACCAGCGCATTCCCAACAGCACCGTGGTCATCTACCCCGACGCCGGCCACGGCGGTGTCTTTCACCGCTACCAGGAGTTCATTCCCACGCTGTTGGCTCACCTCGACACGTGAGATCCAGGGCCCATTCTGGTTCATGGCAGAGTTGCAGGGCGGAGGTCTGCGGCGGGCTGTTTCAGGACACGAGTCGTCGATACGCGGCTCTGGCTTTCATCGCGTGAATGATCTCGACTTCACCGTCATCCCACAGCAACACGACGATTCCAGGAGGCGGCCTGCCGTATCCAGTCCGATTCTCAATTCACGCTGCGGGTTCTCGTCATCCAGTGGTCCGCCTGCCAGCGCTGACCGCGCGGCAGTGATCGCGTCCTCGTCGCTGATCCCGTGTTTACGTGCGGACGGGGCGACGATCACGCGCGAGCCCACTCGCGCACGGCAGCCCGGATCGCAGCGGAGCGGTCCAGGCCCTCACGCTCGGCGCGTGCCATCAGCTCGGCCAGTTCCTCGTCGGAGAAGCGCGTCGGCACCACCCGGGAGGCGCTTCCCGCCCGGGGTGGACGCCCCCAACGCTTCTGCAACTCCTCAACGTCATAGCCCGCCTCGGCCTCATCCGCCCACGCCTGAACCTGAGCATCCGAGACCTCGCGTCCCTGAATCATCCGCTTACCCACGACAACAGTGTATTACGTAATACAAATTGGGTTGAATCTGGGTCGCACTGGGGGCCGGGGTCGGTCAGGACTGCTTGGAGTAGTCCATGGGGGTGGTGACGAAGGCCGGTGGCTCGTCGGGTACCGCGTGGTAGGGCTTCTGCGGCAGGGCGTTGATGCGGGCCATCTCCTCCTCGGTCAGGGCGAAGTCGAAGATGTCGATGTTGTCCGCCATGTGCTGCGGGTTGAGGGTTTTGGGGAAGGTGACGTTGCCCTCCTGGAGGTGCCAGCGCAGGACCACCTGGGCGGCGGTCTTGCCGTACCTGGCAGCGGGTTCGGTGAGGGCGGGTTCGGCCAGGAGGGTCTTGTCGCCGTGCCCGAGCGGGTACCAGGCCTCGAAGACGATGCCGGCGTCCGCCAGCTCGGTCTTGAGGGCGTGCTGGTTCCAGTAGGGGTGGGCCTCGACCTGCAGGACCGCCGGGGCGATCCGGGCGACATCGAGGATCTCGCGGACCTTCGCGGCCGAGAAGTTGGACAAACCGATGGAACGGACCTTGCCCGCATCGACGGCCTCCTCCATGGCCCTCCAACCGGCCACGTACTCGCCGTAGGGTTGGTGGAAGAGCAGCAGGTCGACGTGGTCCAGGCCCAGGCGCTCCAGGGTGGCGTCGATGTCCGTGACGCACTGCTGGTAGGGGTAGGACTGCGGGAAGAGCTTGGACGTGACGAAGAACTCCTCACGCGCGACCGGGCTCTCCCGCACGACCCGGCCGACGGCCACCTCGTTGAAGTAGGCGTTGGCGGTGTCGATGTGCCTGTAACCGGCTGCGATCGCCTCGGGCAGGTGCTCGGCGACCTCCGCGGAGGTCATCTGGAAGACGCCGTAACCCAGGGCCGGGATCGTCAGGCCGTTGTTCATGGTGAAGGACTGCAACTTGGATCTCCTCTGGTGATGGTTCTCTACCTGCATCAATCCTCGTCGGAAATCCGGCTTTGTAAAATGCAAATATCGAATCGGCTGATGCGCGAGGCGCATGAGTCGGGGTGTGGGGGTGCGAACCGCCACCGCGACGGTACGGAGGAATGGGTGTGGAACTGGAGCAGCTGAGACAGCTCGACGCCATTGCGCGCGAGGGCACCATGAGCGCCGCCGCCCGCGTCCTGCACATCTCGCAACCCGCCCTGTCCCGCTCGCTGGGGCGCCTGGAGACCGAACTCGGCCTGCAACTCTTCGACCGTGTCGGGCGCCGTCTCCTGCTCAACGACGCCGGCCGTGTCGCCCTCGAACACGCACGCCAGCTTCTCCGCGACGAGCAGGCGATGCGCGGTGCCCTGGAGGACCTGGCCCGCCGCACCCGCGCGCTGCGGGTGGGGACTGTCGCGCCTGCGCCGTTGTGGCGGCTGACCGCGCTCATGACGGAGCGTTTCCCGGAGCTCGTCCTGACGTCCCGGATGCTCCCCGAGGACGACGTGGAGGCCGGTGTTCTCGGCGGGGGAGTCGATCTCGGCATCACCCTGCACCCCGCGGCCCAGCCGGTGACGCGTTCGTGCCCGCTCATGGTGGAGAACCTCTCCGTCGCACTACCGGTCGGGCATCCGCTCGCGACGAGGCGGAGCGTGGGCACGGCCGAACTCGACGGCGAGACCTTCCTGCTCTTCGAGGGCATCGGGTTCTGGCGTGGGCTGTGCGACGAACACTTCCCGAACTCGGAGTTCGTCGTGCAGGAGGACCGTGCCGTCTTCGAGCAGCTCACGCGCAGCTCGTCGCTTCCCTATTTCGTCACCGATGCACCCTTCTTCGCGGCCCGGCCGCCCGGCCGCGCGGTGGTGCCGATCCACGACGCCATGGCCCGCGCGACCTTCCACCTGCTGGTCCGGGCCGGCGGTCGCCGGGAGGCCGTCGACGTCTTCGAATGGGTGTCTGCCTGCTGAGGCGGCGAGGGTGTGGGACCGGCCCCTTCCGCGGGTGCCAGTGGCGATTTCGATCCAATGGCCCGCTGGGTTGCCTCGTGCGCCCGTGAACTGGTTCTGACGAGTGGCCCGGGCGGGTTCGTGCGTTATGCTCACAAACCGTGCATGAACGTGCACGAATCTTGCGTTTTTCCTAGTGAAAGCGCTTGGCTGTGCCTGTTCGAATAGTTCGGACGGCGGCGAGGCTTCCACCTCGCCAAATCCCCGTGATGGCGTCGCCCCGGCGGCGCCCATGACAAAGTAGTCAGAACTGGAGTTCTAGAGATGTTCGCCATCTTCCTGTCGGAAGCAGTTGGTTCGATGCTGCTGATCCTCCTCGGCTGCGGCGTGGTCGCAAACACCGCGCTGACCAAGTCCAAGGGGCAAGGAACAGGTTTTCTGTTCGTGAACTGGGGGTGGGGCCTCGCGGTGTTCGTGGGTGTCATCGCCGCCGCAAAGTCCGGTGGCCACCTGAACCCGGCAGTCACCATCGGTCTGCTCGTCAATGACATCGCCCAGGGAAAGCCCGCCATGGACTTCGGCACGGTGATGGCCTACCTCGGCGGCCAGTTCGTCGGATCGCTGATCGGTGCCTTCCTGTGCTGGGTGGCCTACAAGCAGCACTTCGACGAGGAACCCGACCAGGCCGCCAAGCTCGCTGTGTTCTGCACGGCACCCGCCATCCGCAACCCGCTGTTCAACCTCCTCACCGAGATCATCGGCACCTTCGTGCTGGTCTTCGTGGTCATCGCCGGCGGCATCTACACCGACGACGCCAAAAAGATCGGCTGGCTGGGTGCGTTCGGTGTCGCCCTGCTGATCGTCGTCATCGGCACCGGCCTCGGCGGCCCCACCGGATATGCCATCAACCCCACCAGGGACCTGTGTCCCCGCATCATGCACGCCATCCTGCCCATCAAGGGCAAGGGCGACTCCGACTGGAGCTACTCCTGGGTCCCGGTCGTCGGACCCATGATCGGCGGCCTGCTGGGAGGCTTGCTGGCAGCCCCGCTGCTGGTCTTCCCGTTGCAGTGATCCAACCCAGTCCCGAAAAGATACCGGCGTTTCACGAAGGAGCCATCACATGACAGACACCAAATACGTGCTCGCCATTGACCAGGGAACCACCTCGTCGCGCGCGATCATCTTCGACCACGCAGGCCGCATCGTCGCCGTGGGGCAGAAGGAACACGAGCAGATCTTCCCCCGCGCCGGCTGGGTGGAGCATGATGCCAACGAGGTCTGGGACAACGTCCGTGAGGTCGTCGCCCAGGCTCTCGCGAAAGCGCAGATAAACAAGAACGACCTGGCCGCGGTCGGTATCACCAACCAGCGCGAGACCACCCTCGTGTGGGACAAGAAAACCGGTGAGCCCGTCTACAACGCCATCGTCTGGCAGGACACCCGCACCCAGAAGATCGTCGAGGAACTCGGCGGCGAGCAGGGAGCCGACCGGTACAAGGAGATCGTCGGGCTGCCGCTGGCCACCTACTTCTCCGGGCCGAAGGTCAAGTGGGTCCTCGACAACGTCGAGGGCGCCAGGGAACGCGCCGAGGCCGGCGACCTGGTGATGGGCACCATGGACACCTGGGTGCTGTGGAACCTCACCGGGGGCGCGAATGGTGGCGCGCACGTCACCGACGTCACCAACGCCTCCCGCACCATGCTGATGAACCTGAAGACCCTCGACTGGGAGCCCTCCATCGCTGCCGACATGGGCATCCCGATGTCGATGCTGCCGGAGATCAGGTCCTCGGCCGAGGTCTACGGCGTCGCCCGTCCGCAGGGTCTCCTGGCCGGTGTCCCGATCGCCGGCATTCTCGGCGACCAGCAGGCCGCGACCTTCGGGCAGGCCTGCTTCGAGAAGGGCATGGCGAAGAACACCTACGGCACTGGCTGTTTCATGCTCATGAACACCGGCGAGGAGATCGTCCCCTCCAAGAACGGGCTGCTGACCACGCTGTGCTACAAGATCGGCGACGCGAAACCCGTCTACGCGCTGGAGGGTTCCATCGCGGTGGCGGGGTCGCTGGTGCAGTGGCTGCGCGACAACCTGCGGATGTTCGACTCCGCCCCCGAGATCGAGGCCCTCGCGGCGACGGTCGACGACAACGGTGGCGCCTACATCGTGCCCGCGTTCTCGGGCCTGTTCGCCCCCTACTGGCGGGCCGACGCGCGCGGCGCGCTGGTGGGACTCACCCGCTACGTCAACCGCGGTCACATCGCCCGCGCCGTCCTGGAGGCCACGGCCTTCCAGACCCGCGAGGTGCTGGACGCCATGGAGGCCGACTCGGGTGTGAAACTGACCGAGCTGAAGGTCGACGGCGGCATGACTGCCAACGAAACCCTCATGCAGTTCCAGGCCGACCAGCTCGGCGTCGACGTGGTGCGTCCCGTCGTCGCCGAGACCACGGCGCTCGGCGCGGCCTACGCGGCGGGCATCGCCGTCGGGTTCTGGGGCGGTGAGCAGGACGTCATCGACAACTGGGCCGAGGACAAGCGCTGGGGCCCGGAGATGGACGAGGCCGAACGCGACCGCCTGTACCGCAACTGGAAGAAGGCCGTCACCAAGACCCTCGACTGGGTCGACGACGACGTCGTGGAGTGAACCGATGATCGAACCGGGCCGCGGGGAAACCCGCGGCCCGGTTCCGTGCCCGGGGACGTGGGATCATGGCCTCATGTCAGACACACCCGAGCCCACACCGGCCAGGCCGCGACGCATCGTCGTCGGGGTTTCCGGTTCCATCGCCGCATACAAGGCCCCCTTCGTCATCAGAGCACTTCGGGAGGCCGGGCACGAGGTCAAGACGGTGCCCACCGAGGCGGCGCTGCGGTTCATCGGCGCCCCCGCGTTGGCGGCCGTCTCCGGGGGACCGGTGTCGTCGGGGGTCTTCGACGACCCGGCCGCTGTCGAACACGTCGCGGTGGGGGAATGGGCGGAACTCGTGGTGGTCGCTCCCGCATCGGCGGATCTGCTGGCCCGTGTCGCGGCGGGACGGGCCGACGACCTGCTCACCGCGACGATCCTCACCACCACCGCGCCCGTGATGCTGGCCCCCGCCATGCACACCCAGATGTGGCTCAACCCGGCCACCCAGGAGAACGTCGCGACGCTGCGCCGCAGAGGATTGACGGTGCTCACCCCCGACTCCGGGCGCCTGACCGGCAAGGACTCCGGAGTTGGGAGGCTGCCCGAGCCCGACCGGATCGTCACCGAGGCCCTGGCCCTGCTGGAGAGCTCGGATGTCGAGGGCAGGTCCAACGGGCTGGAGGGTCGGCGCGTGGTGGTCTCGGCGGGCGGCACCCGCGAACCGATCGACCCGGTGCGTTTCCTCGGGAACCGTTCCTCCGGTCGGCAGGGCTGCGCCATCGCCCGGGCCGCAGCGGTCCGCGGGGCGCGCGTCACCCTCGCTGCGGCGCACGTCGATGCCAGCATCCTGGCCCGGCTGCCGGCCTCCGTCGAGGTGATCCCGGTGAACACGGCCCTGGAACTCAACGACGTCGTGCGACACCTCTGCACCGACGCTGACGCCGTCGTCATGGCCGCCGCGGTCGCGGACTACCGGCCCGCCACCGTTTCGGCCGCGAAGATCAAGAAACACGGCCTGGAAGACGACGAGACGGGCCCCGTCCCGCCGCCCGTGATCACCCTGGTGGAGAACCCCGACATCCTGGCCGGACTGGTCTCCGACCCGCCCCGGGGCGAGGACGGACGGACCCTCGTGGTCGGGTTCGCGGCCGAAACCGGCGACGAGGACGGCGACGTGCTGAGCCACGGGGTCGCGAAGGCGTGGCGGAAGGGCGCCGACCTCCTGGCGGTCAACGCCGTCGGTCCCGCCCTCGGGTTCGGTGACGTGCCCAATGCGGTCGTGGTCCTGGACGCCCAGGGTCGCGAGGTGGCCCGGGCATCCGGCAGCAAGGACGACGTGGCCAGGGCGCTGGTGGACCTCATCGCCGAACGCCTGGAAAACGACTGATCACCGCTCCAACCGCGACCGCCAGCCGGCCCTGCCCGAGGAGACGATGATCCCACTCCGGAAATAGCTCCTCGACGGGGCCCGCACCCGGTGGGGCGGAGCGTGCGTGGCCGGTGGGAAAACGGCTCAGAGGTCAATGGCCATGTCGGCGATGACCCTCAGGTCCTTCTCGGAGGGCTTCGAGACAATCCAACGAGTCGGCATGGCGTCCTCGTGCCGGGTCACCAGATGGGGCAGACGCGCCATGAGATGCTCGAACCACACGACGTGCAGCCGGGTGTCGGAGACGTGGAAACCCACCCGGTCCACGCGTGGAATGCTGGTGGTCTCCAGGTCGCAGGAGACGGCAGCCCAGGTGATGAATCGGTCGTCCTTCACAGCCACGTTGAAACCGGCAATGTGGTCCACCGTCCCGGGGGAGAACTCCTCCAGGTGCACCCGGCAGCCCTCGTGGGCGTTGCGTTCGGCGCGGAGTTTCAGCATCGTCAGGCGGCGCTGGATTTCCGGTGAGACCGGGGGCAGGTACTCGCGCCACCTGCCGTCGACCAGCATGTGGGGGACCGGATGAATGATCTCGCGATCATCGATGAGGGGTTCGAGGTCATCCAGCAGGGCGGCCCAGCCGGGTGAGGCCGAGTTGATGAGCACCAGGTCCTTCCGCAGGGCCGGGATCACCAGCCATGGGGTGTTCGTGGTGCGCTGGTAGTGGCCCAGCGCGTCGGCCAGCACCTCGGTGTGCGCGAACCAGGACGCCTGGTAGGCGTGCGGGGTGGTGAAGGCCACCACGTCGGGGGCGTGCGTAAGTTCCTGGACCAGTGGCGGCTGTGAGAGGTTCACCAGATTGATGCAGGCCCGTTCCCGCAGCCTGGCCACGTTCTCCGGGCTGCGATCCTCGGGGAGATTGCTGTTGTTCAGGAACTGGATCTGACTGGGGGTGTCGATCGCCAACCCCATGCCGATGAACTCGGTGAGCCGGTCCCACATCGGGGTCCGGAACCTACCACGTGGCATGAAGTAGTTGATGCTGCGCACCACCGGGACAGCCTGTTCGACGTCAACGACCTCGGAGATCTCCTCGACCGCCCAGCTGTTGACGATGCGATCGAGGCGCTCCTTCCAATCCTGACGCGACTCGCCCGGCCGCTGGTCGAACAGGCCGAAGGCCATCCCGACCTCCCGGCCGCCGTGGAACTTCACCCGGACCATGCCCGCCCGGGTGAACTCCTCGGGCTGCTCCAAAGGAACCTCCGCCACCACCGGGTAGCGAAGCAGCAGCTCACGGATGTCCTCGATCCTCATGCCCCCAACCTACGTTCCGCCAGGAGCATCCTTGATTCGATCAGTTCGCTCCACCGCTCGATATGGCTGCGTTCAGCTCTAGGGTGATCGGCCCCGTCCGGGCGGTGTCGCTCGGTCTCGGTCTCATCGCGGGGCTCGTGTCAACGGCGCTGCTGCACTGGCTACCCGACGGTGTTCGACCTGGTGGGCGTCAACTTCCTCGGCCTGGTCCTGTGCACCGCGGCGCTGCTCCTGGTCGGTGCGCTGGCCGTGAGGCTCGGTGTCCGACAACTCCACACCACCAAACGAGCCCTAGTGGTCTAGGTCCCGTTGCGGAACTCATACCCGTCCGCGGAACGCTGGCGGCCGGGGTCGCGGTCGGCTTCCCGCAACTTCCCACTTGACTTCCCAGGGTGGTAAGCCAAGTGGGAAGCTCCGCGGATCGAATGGGGGATCTTCTCGAAGCCGGGGTCGTGTCGAGCCCATCCCACCCCGAAGCTGGTTGAGCCGGCCTGCTCGCTCTGCGAGCTGGTCGTGTCGAAACCATGGTGAGGGTGTTTGGAGGCTTGTTTGTCGGGTTCCGGGTGGTTTCGACTCGGGTCGCTCGTTCCTCGCGACCCGGCTCAACCAACTTCAAGAAGCTCCGCACTCCATCGCTGATCCCCGTCACGAATCGCAGAAGAAAAACGGTTCGACGTCGTGTGGCGACGTTGAACCGTCGAACCTCCGCGTTTCGTGTGCAGGGTGGAAGGTGGAAAGGGGGGCGGCTTGGGCTGCTCCTTCGGCGCGGTCCGGCTCAACCAACTTCCCGTAGCTTCCCGCATAACTTCCCAGGGTGTTAAGTTAAGTGGGAAGCTGGGAGGGAAGCATGGATGAGAAAGAGCTGCGTGAGCTCGTGGAACGACTTCGCCTGGTGGGTGCGGATCAGCAGCGTGTGGAGGTCAAGAGCGGGATCGGGAAAGCGGTGCTGGAGACCCTGAGCGCCTTCTCCAACGGAGCGGGTGGCACCATTCTGGTGGGGCTGGAGGAACGCGGGGGGTTCCTACCGGTGCCCGGTTTCGACGCGACGGCCCAGCGGGACGCGTTGGTGTCCCGCTGCCGGCAAATGACGCCGACGGTGCGCCCCGACATTGTGTTGGTGCCCTTCGAGGGGAACGTGGTGGTGGTCGCTACGGTGCCCGAGATGCTGCCCCGCGACAAACCCTGTCACGTGACCGCCAGGGGACGCTATCAGGGCAGCTACCTGCGGACCGGTGACGGGGACGTGAGGCTGCAGTACTACGAGGTCGACCGGTTGGTGGAGGAGCACGTCCAGCCGGCCTGGGACGAGGAACCCGTGCCCGGGGCCCGCCCGGAGGACCTGGACGCCGATGCGCTCGCCAGCTACCTGGAGGGGCAGCGCCAAAGCCGTCTCCGGACCTTCGCCCAGGGCGATGACGCGGCGCTCAGGCGCCTCCGGGTCGTGCGCGACGGGCATCCCACCCTCGCAGGCCTCTTGGCCATGGGGGAGTATCCGCAGGAGTTCTTTCCCCGGCTCACGGTCACCTTCGCGGTGTTTCCCGGAACCACGAAGGGCGAGATCGGAACGGGGGTACGGCTGCTGGACAGTGCAACACTGACGGGTCCGATACCCGAGCTGGTTGAGGCGGGGCTGGCGCTGGTCAGGAAGAACATGCGGCAGGGAGCCCTGATCGACGACGTCTACCGCCGGGAGTTGCCCGACTATCCGCTGGTCGCAGTGCGTGAGGCCCTGGTCAACGCGCTCATGCACCGGGACTACTCCCCGATGGCGCGGGGCACCCAGGTGCAGCTCAACATGTACGTCGATCGGCTCGAGGTCGTCAATCCCGGTGGGTTGTACGGCGCAGTGACCCTGCGAACGCTCGGGACGGCGGGAATCAGCTCGACCCGCAACCAGCGGCTGGCCTCCCTGCTCGAGAACGTGCGGCTCCCCGATGGCGGTCTCGTCGCCGAGAACCGGGGAACCGGTTTCGCGGTGATGGCTGCGGAACTCGAGAAGGCCCTCATGCCCCCGATCGAGGTCCGCGACGACCTGGTGAGTTTCACCGTCACCTTCCGTCGGCGTCGTCTGGCCCGTGGGGAACGCAGGAACACGGCCCGCGCGGGGATCGAGAAAACACTGGAGGAACGGGCCTCGGCGACAACCACCGAGCTGGTGGCCGCGACGGGGTTCAGCCGCACCGCCGTCCAGCAGGCCCTCAATCAGATGATCGAGGAGGGGGCGGTTGAGGCGATGGAACCCCCTCGCAGCCCGCGCCAGCGCTACCGCACCAAGGCGGGTGGATGAGCCGGGAGCAGACGCGTGAATCGGGCAGGCGAATGGGGGGAGACAGGGTCAAGACCCGTCTTCGTAGTCGCCTTCGAGCCACCTGGCCAGGCCCTTGTGGGGGATCGACCGTTGGTGGCGGAGCCACGTGAACAGGTAGCTCCGGGCAGCGGATCTGGGTTCGTCGCACCGGAGAGAGTCTTGCGACCACGGGCTGACCGGCGTCCCTGAAGTCACCCCGAACGCCCCCGGAACCACGGCTCCGGCGGCATGTTCATTCTGAGGGTGCGGCTATCGTGCCGGTGTGGATTCGAATGCCCTGATCGGACTGATACTGCTGGTGACCTTACTCATCATGGGGTGGACGACATGGCGGCGCATCCGCCAGGAACCACGGCGACTGGCCAATGCCGGGTGGATCGCCGCCACCCTACTGCTC
>CAJPNZ010000088.1 GCA_905372155.1 Propionibacteriaceae bacterium | reverse complement strand
GGGAGGGGGTGCGGGGGAATTTCGAGGAGCGAGAACAGCAGCGGCCCGGCCGACGGTTGGTTGTCGGCCGGGCCGTACGCACGGGCCCCGGGTCTCGGGTGGTCGTGTCGCCGTCAGGCGGCGGCGATCAGGTTTTCGAGGGTCGCCTCCCAGCGGGAACGGAGCGCCTCGAGGTCGGCGTCCTCGGGCAGGTTCCCGTGGACGATCCTCAGCTCGGTGCCTTCGTCGACGGCACGCATCCTGAGGTCGACGAGGGTGGCCGGCGCCCCTTCGGACGCGTGCCACGAGAACCGGATCTGTTCCTTCGGGTGGAAGCTTCGGGTGATGCCGTAGGTGCCGTCCTCGGCCCTCCACGATTCACCCTTGTTGCCGAGCTGCCCGCCTACGCCGAGCAGTGCCTGTGCTCCGGTGGGAGCCATGAGGGCCCTCCAGACGGCCTCCAGCTGGGCGGGGGCCACCCGGGTGACCGCTACGCTTCTGGTTTCGCTTACTGCCTCCGTGGTCTCCATGATGATGCCTTTCATCTCTTCGGGCGTCGCCTGTGGCGTCCGGTGCATCAAGCCTAGTAGCACCCGGGGCGATGTGGGAGGGGGGCCGCGAAAAAACGAACTTTCGGCCAGTCGGGGGCGATTCGATGAACTCGGGTGGGAGGCGATCGGTTCCCGGAACCGTCGAGTCGGCTCGTGCCGGGGCAGCAGCTGCTTCCGGTGGCATCACGCGCAGGAGGCCTTGGTTTTTCCGCGAAACTTTCCACAAGGATGTGTGGAAAAGTACTTTTTCTGTGGATAGCTCACTTTCGTGCGGGCGAGGTGTCAGGGACACGGCACCGGCTCCAGGCCCGAGGCGAGGGCGTTGGCGACGAACCGGTCGATGAGGACCTGCGCCCGGGCGGGTCGGCCCGCGGAGAGGGACGTGGTCCGGGATCACAGGGAATCGGCCATGTCGAGCAGGCCATCCGGATGGGAATCCTGGGTGGCATCATCGACGCTGTCCAGAGCGGCTTGTCTGCGTTTGGCGTCCAATTCCTGGTCCATCGCCTTTGCGCTGTCGGCAGCTGCTTTCGCGTCGCCGGCCGCCGTATCAACCCTGCCCTTGGCGTCCTTGACTTCCTTCGCTGTCCTGGAGACGGACCGGGCCGTTCTGGATGCGCTGCTGGCGGTCTTCGAGGCAACGCTTGCGGCTTCGCTGCTTCCGCCGCTGAGAGCTGCCAATGCTACATCGGGGAGGAGCCCACCAATAGCCTTGGCTGGCTCGTCCTTGAATTTGTCCACGTTGAAGAGGGACTCGACTACTGCACCGCCGAACGCCTTCGGGTCGGAGTAGGCCGCGTTCATCACCGCCTTGGCCTCCTGCGCCGGGAGGGCGGTCTTTGCCATCCATTCCTCCTGGGTCAGTTCTCCGGTGGCAAGCTTGGAGAGATCGCTTATTCCTCGTATGAGGAAGCCGTACTGGATGTTGGTGATGAAATCGGAAGTTTCCTTCAGCGATTCGAAGGCACCGAGGAGCATGTCGCCGGCGAACGCCAGTCCCGATTCGAGCCAGTTGCGTGCCGCGTCGGCCCCATCACATGACGACCGAACCGCGGCCGCCGCCGTCGATCCATGCGCCTTCATCTGGTCACACAGGTCGAAGTAGTCGGTCACCGCTTTGTTGCGTTGCGCCTCGCCCGGGTCCTGGAACGGCTCGATGGTCAGGGTGTAGGTGCCCGGTCCATTCTGCGATTCCCACTCGGCTTTCTTCCGATACCCCTCCTCGACCGACTTGTCATACTCGGCCTTGGCCTGTGCCGACCGGACATTGGCCGCGTCGAAATTCTGTTTGCAGATCTGTGCGTCGGCCTGTGCCGAGGCGAGGCTGTCCGCGTAGGAATCCAAGGCCTCGGCCGCTTTGCGAAAACCGTTGGCGGCCTTGTTCCACCTGTCCGGTTCGGTCTTGAAGCGCTCGTGGAAGCGATCGGCGGCCCGTCCCACCCAGCCGTCGGTGCTCACCGACCTGAGGGAATCCCCCAGGGTCTCGAAGTCGGATGCGCGGTCCCTCATGATGCCCGTGCGGTTTCGAATCTCGTCCGGGCTTCCCTTGATGATGAAATCCGGATATCCGTATTCCGGCTCGGTCATCAGGAACCTCCCATCAGTGAGTTGGTCGGAAGTGCCTGTGCCGCACTCTTCACGGGAGCCAGTTCTTCCTCGGCGGCGGTGTTGTAGTCGATGTAGTTCGATGCCACCTTGCTCAGGCGAGCCGATATCTCCTTGACGTCCTTGGTCATCGCATTGATGGTGCGCTCCCACCTGTCCTGGAACTCGTCAATCGCCTCCCACAGGTCATCATTGGACACCGCCTTCAGTGTCGGCACGTAGTCCTCCACGTCGTTGTCCTTCTTGAGCTGTATCACCTCGGCGGTCTTCTGGGCGGCGTTCACCAGGGACTCCAGATCCACCTCGAAATCGTATGAAGGCATCGTGCAACCTTTCAGTCCAGAACCGCGACGTTGTCGACCTCGGCCTTGTGGGCGAGATCGCGAAGTTTTCCGATGGCGGTAGCGGCCTTGTCCAGGACGTCCGCCAGCTTCTCGGACCGGTCATTGAAAGCCTGGTCCTTCTTCTGTTGCGCCTGCCGGGACTCCGTGTCGGTGCTCCATCCCGACAGTTCGGATTCCGTCTGGGAGTGCATATTGCTCATGCTGGTGTGGAGATCCGAGGCCATCTGGGTGAAGGCGTCCTCCAGGGCCTGCGCCTCGTTCTCCTTGTAGATGAAGGTTCTCTTTCCCACGTCAACCCTCCATTCGGGACTTGATCGAATTGGCGACGTCTTCGAACGACTTGTTGACTCGCGTCTCGTTCTCGGCCGCGGCCTTGTCGACCTCCACCAGCGCTTGCGCGTACCTCTGGAGATCCTCGTGGAACACCTTGAACGACTCCGCCCAGTGATTGGTGACGTCGACCACCGACACCGCAGCAGATCCCGTCACGTTCTTCAGGTGTTCCTCCACCGATTCGGCGAATTTCTTGACGTCCCCCGAGAGATCTTCACACGTGTCCAGCACCGTTTCCGCGGCCTTCTGCTGTGCGCCGATCTGCAGTTGCATACCCACGCTCAAGGTGTCCTCCTCACGTTCGTCTCGAAACCGGTGCGAGACGACCCGTGCCGGATACTGCCGCTGTCCGTCCCACTGCTCGACGTGTCGCTGTCTGTGGACCCCGCGGGCCGGGGTTGTCGCGCGCACCAGACTCTACGGCTTCCGGGGGCCACTCAATTTCGCGCTGACAGCGACCCCTGTGTTAGGTCCTTCACCAGCGCCGGGACGTCGTCCGGGGTGACGGGCCCCAGCCACTCCATGTCGGGTTGCACCACGACGACAGGAGCCCGGTTGCACGGGTAGCAGCACCCCGCCGCGGTCAGCAGCACCGATTCGTCCAGCGCCCCGGTCTCCGCCAGCGCCCGGCTGAGGGCCTCCTGCGTCTCGGGCGCGCCCTTCGCGTTGCAGCGCGGCCCGCGGCACACCAGCACCTGCCGGGAAACGGGCGGGGGTTGTTCCCAGTTCGGGTTGGTGAGGGAATCGCGCGGCCCCAGGCGGCGGGCCTCTCCGGGGCAGGGCAGCTCCCCGGGCAGCCCGCGCAGGGTACGCCGGGAACACCACAGCTCCAGCAGCGGCCCACGCGAATCGAGCCACCAGCGCGCCACGCGGCCGAGCCATGACGTCGGCCCCAGGTCGTCGCCGAAGGTGACGCCGACCAGGTGCACCGGCTCCGATCCGAGTCCGGCCAGCTCATCCAGCTGGTTCACCAGCGCCGGCCCCTCGCCCTGCAGCACCGCCACATCGGCCCCCAGCCCGCCCGCGACCTCCGCCAGCTCCGGCCAGCGTGCCGCGTCGGAGAGGGCGAGGGTGACCAGAAGGGTTCTCACCTGCGGCTCCAGTTCACGCGTCTGCGGTCGTCCACATCGACGCGCGCCGTCACCTCGAACACCTCGTCGATCATCTCCGCGGTGAGCACCTCCGCCATGGCCCCGTGGGCGTGGAGGTGTCCCCGGTGCATCACCACCATGTCGCGGCAGAACGCGGCGGCCAGGTCCAGGTCGTGCAGCACGGCGACGACGGTCAGGTCGAGGCCGCTGACCCGCTCCAGGAAGTCCAGCTGGTGGCTGAGGTCGAGATGGTTGGTGGGTTCGTCCAGCAGCAGGATCCGCGGCCGCTGCGCCAGCGACCGCGCCAGGTGGACGCGTTGGCGTTCCCCTCCTGACAGCGTCGGCCAGCGGCGCGACGCCAGGTGCGTGACGGCCGCCACCTCCATCGCCTCGTCGACGGCACTCCTGTCGCGGTCCCGCGCGCCCGGCCAGGACCCGACGTGCGGGATCCGTCCCAGCGCAACGACCTCGCGGACGGTGAGGTCCAGGTCGGTGCTGGGATGCTGCTCCACCAGCGCGATCCGCCGGGCCCGTTCCCGGGGCGGCAGCGCGGCCAGGGGTTCGCCATCCAGCAACACCCGCCCGGCGGAGGGTTTCCGCAGGCCCGCGGCCAGGTGCATGACGGTGGTCTTCCCGGAACCGTTCGGGCCGACCAGCGCGGTCACGGTGTCGGCGGCGAAGCCGACGTCGATGTCCTCGACGATGCGCCGCCCCCCGACCTCCCACGCGATGTTCTCCAGGCGGATCATGACCGGCCCGCCTGCCTGCGCAGCAGGAACACCAGCACGGGCGCGCCGATGACGGCGGTGATCACACCGATCGGGACCTCCGTGTCAGGCCGTATCGTCCTGGCCAGGGTGTCGGCCACCAGCAGCAGGGCCGCTCCCGCCAGTGCCGCCAGCGGCAGCAGTGTGCCATGCCCCGGGCCCGTGGTGATCCGCACCAGGTGGGGGATGGTCAGTCCGACGAAACCGATCGGACCCGCCACTGCCACCGTCGCGGCGGTGATGAGCGCCGTGATCACCAGCAGCGCCCAGCGCGCCCGGTTGACGCTGACCCCCAGCGATCTCGCCGAGGTTTCACCGAAGGCGAAGGCGTCGAGGGTGTTGGCGGCGAACAGCAGCACCAGCACGGCCGCGACGGCGCAGCCGACCATGACCGTCGCGTTTGGCCAACGCATGCCCGCGAACGACCCGAGGGTCCAGTTCATCACCGACCGGGCGATGTCGCGCTGCCCGAAAACCATGATCGCCAGCGACGTGAATGCCCCGCACAGCTGCCCGACGGCCACACCCGCCAGGATCGTGCGTCCTGGTGGCAACGCGCCCGAACGGCCCGTGGCCATGCCGAGCACCAGGATCATCGTCAGGATCGCGCCGCAGAAGGCCGCCACCGTCAGGGTCAAAGGACCGGAGACGAACGGCAGGCTCAAACCGAATACCAGCACCGCCACCGCGCCGACGGATGCGCCGGAGGAGATGCCCAGCAGGTAGGGGTCGGCCAGTTCGTTGCGGGTCAACGACTGCAGCACCACCCCGCAGATCGCCAGCGACGCCCCCACCGACAGGGCACCCAGTACCCGCGGCATCCGCAGCTCCCACACGATCCGGTCGGTCTCCACCGTCACGTTCTCCCCGGCGATGATCGACATACGTCGCAGCACCACGTCGGCGACATCGCCCGCGGAGATGTTGGCTGACCCCATTCCCAGGGCCAGCATGGCCGTCGCGAGGATGACTGCGAGGAGAACCACCCCCAGCAGGGTGGCCCCCAACCAGCGGTTCACGCTCAGCTCTTGGCGAGCTGCTCGGACACCGAGATCGCGCCGTCCACCAGCCGGATGCCGGGGGTGGATTCGGAGAACGGGATGGTGACGTAGGCCTTGTTCTTGACGGCCCTCAGCTGGCTGAGCACCGGGTCAGACTCCAGGTGGGCCTGTTTGGAGGCAGCGGTGGACCAGGACGCGTCGGCGAAGACGATGACGTCGGGATCGGCCTCGACCACCTTCTCCCAGGCGACGTTGTCCCAGCCCTTGGGCAGGTTCGCGAAGATGTTGGTTGCGCCCACCGTGTCGAGGATGATCTGCGGGCCGCCCCCGCCGGTGCCCGCGAACAGCTCCTTGTCGCCGGAGTCGTACCACAGCACCTTCTTGCCCTTGCCGGCCGCCTGCTGTTTCAGCTCCGCCAGTTTCGCCTTCTGTTCCTCGATCAGTTTGGTGGCGCGGTCCTCCACGCGGAAAATGCGGGCGATGTCGGTGGTCTCACCCCAGACGGCCTCCATGGTTGCGGGGGTCTCGGTGCTACCCTGCTCCTCGCAGCCGAACGGACTCAGGTAGGTGCTCACGTTCTCGCCTTTCAGCTCGTCACGGGTGCCGATGTTCTTCTCGGTGAATGCGGATGCGTAGGAGGCGTAGGCGAAGTCGGGTTTGACGGCCAGGAATGCCTCCTTAGACGGGTACTTCTCCGCCAGCACCGGGACGGAGTCGTAGGCGGTCTTCCAGCGTTCCGGGATGGTGTCGTCGAGGTAGGCGGTGCCCTTCATGCTGCCTTCCAGGCCGAGGGCCAGCATCACCTGGGTGGCTCCCTGGTTGAGGGTCACCGCGGCCTTCGGGGCCTCGGTGAAGGTCACCTCGACGCCGCAGTTGGTCAACGTGACGGGGGCCGAGGAGGATGACGAACCGGCGGGGGAGGATGCGGTGTTGGTGGGGGCGCCGGTGCAGCCTGCCAGCAGCAGGCCGGCAGCCACGGCGCCTGTCAGGAAACGAGTGTGAAGACGCATGGAAGCTCTTTCTAGTTGGGCCTTTTCGCGAGGCGTGGATGACGTCGTCGGCTGGTATTCGGACTCGAGTTCGTCCCGTCGCGGACGCCTTCCCGGAATTTCTCCCAGTGGCCACGTGCCCGTTAGGTCCCTCTCACCGCTGCGCGTCAGTCCCGGATTCCCACCGGGTTCCCCGGCGCCTGGGGCGCCACCGACGAGCACACCGTAGCAGTGTGGTGAGTGTTGCCTGCAAGCGCCCTTCCCGGGTCGTCGGGCCGTCGTGGAATCCCGGTGCGGGGTGGGTCCGATGGCACTAGGTTGTTCCCGTGACTCAAACCCAGACCCAGGCGCCCGCCGCCGCCCTGCGCGAACGACGCACCTCCTGGGGAAAGATCTTCAGCTGGTGCATGTGGGACTGGGGAACCCAGCCCTTCGCCACCGTCATCACCACCTTCGTGTTCAGCACCTACATCTCCTCCGGGTCGCTGTTCGGGACCGGACCCGGCGACGACACGCCGGCGTTCATGCTGGGCGTAGCGATGGCCGTGGCCGGGGTGCTCATCGCGCTGCTGGCGCCGGTGCTGGGGCAGGGCACGGATCGCTCCGGGAGGCGGATGTTCCACCTGCGCTGGCAGACGTGGGCGCTGGCGGCGGTCTCGGCGGCGCTGTGGTTCGTCGCGCCCGGGCCGCAGTACCTGTGGCTGGGTCTGGCGCTGCTCGGGATCGGCAACATCGTCTCCGAGGTGGCCAACGTCAACTACTACGCCGCCATCGACCAGGTGGCCACCCCCGGCAACGTCGGCCGCGTCTCCGGGTACGGCTGGGGCATGGGATACCTCGGCGGGATCGCGATCCTGCTGCTGATCGTCGCCGTCGCGGGCTCCGACATCGGCCCCGACGGGGTGCGCAACTCAATGCTGCTGTGCGGGGCGTGGACGGTGCTGTTCACCATTCCGTTGTTCATGGCCATCAAGGACCGGCCCGTGGCCTCCCCGCCGCCGCGCCAGTCGCCGGTGCGGGCCTACCGCGACCTCATAGGTTCCGTGATCCGCATCCACCGCGTCTCCCCGCACACGACCTGGTTCCTGCTGGCCTCCGCGCTGTTTCGCGACGGCCTGGCGGGGGTGTTCACCTACGGTGCGGTGCTGGCGAAACTGGTGTTCGGGTTCAGCACCGGCGAGGTGATCGTCTTCGGGGTGGTGGCCAACGTGGTCGCGGGGCTCGCGACCATCGTCTTCGGGCACCTGGACGACCGGACCGGGCCGAAACGAGTGATCCTGATCTCGCTGGGCGCGCTGGTGGGGCTGGGGTCGTGCATCTTCCTGCTCCACGACCGGGGGCCGGTGGTGTTCTGGATCTTCGGGATCGCCATGACCCTGTTCGTCGGCCCGGCGCAGTCGGCGTCGCGTTCCTTCCTGGCGCGTCTGATCCCGGAGGGTCACTCGGGTGAGGTGTTCGGGCTGTACGCGACGACCGGTCGGGCGGTGTCCTTCCTGGCGTCGTCGCTGTGGGTGCTGTCCCTGTGGCTGGGATCGTTCCTCGTCCCGGCGGGCGAGTCGGCGGTGCACTTCGGCATCCTCGGGATCGTGCTGGTGCTGGCCGCCGGGCTGGTCGTGATGATTCCCGTGCGCGAGGCCCAGCAGGTCATGCACCGCGGATGACCGCGGCCCGGTTCAACCGGCACGAAACGCCTCCCCGGGTGCCCGTTTCGCGCGGCCGCTCGTCCCCGGATGGCTATCCGGTTCCGGCAGGGGCGCAAAACGGGGGTTCAGCGGTTAGGCTGGGGGTATGTCCGACTGGTTTGCCATCAACGAAGACCTGTGGGGCACCGTCGCGGGGTCGCGACCTCCGCTGTTCTACTTCTTCGACGGTTTCATCGATTCGGGACGCGTCGGCGCGACGCTGATCGAGGCCCTCCTGGAACACTCCGAGCCCCAACTGCTCGGGTCCTTCAGCATGGACCTCGTCCACGACTATCGCGCCCGTCGTCCCGCCATGGTCTTCGACCGCGACCACTGGACCTCGCTCGAGGAACCAGTGCTGAACCTGCATCTGGCGCGCGACGCCGAGGGGATGCCGTACCTCGTGATGCGCGGCCCGGAACCCGATCACCGGTGGCAGCTGTTCCGCGACGAACTGGTCGGGTTGATCGAAAAACTCGACGTCTCGATGCTGCTGACCGGTTACGGCATGCCCATGGCCTTCCCGCACACGCGCCCCACACCCCTGGCGATACACTCCACCGACCCGGAGCTGAGGCAGGCGAACCCCCGCTGGATTGACCGCCTCGAGATCCCGGCCTCCTTCGCGTTCTACCTCGAGTACCATCTGGGCGCTCTCGGGATCAGCGCCTACGGTGCCGCCGCCCACGTGCCCCACTACCTCGCGAACTCCTCCTTCACGCAGGCCGCGGCCGCCATCCTTCACCAGTACGTGGAGGTGACGGGGCTGGCCCTGTCGACCGACGAACTCGACCTGGCCGCCGAGGCCAACCTGATGGCCATCGAGGCCGACACCCGCGGCGACGAGACCGCCCGCGAGCTGCTGCGCCAACTCGAGGAACAGTACGACCGCTACACCGAACCCACCGGCGAGGACCTGCCCTCCGCCGACGAGATAGCGGCGGCGGTGGAGCGTTTCCTAGCCCAGCGTGACGACGGCAACCAGCCCCCGCCCAAGGGGGAGTGAGGCCGGTCCTTGGCCGCAGGCGATTTGTGGAGTAGCATATTTCCGTACACGTTATGTCATCTGTGACATGTGCTTCATGTGTGACAGGTAAGAGGTGAATCATGCTTGATGTTCTTGAAGTGGAGCCGTCCGCAGTCGACGAGCAAACACTCGCTTCGCTGTCCGAGTTCGTTGATGGCTTGGAGGAGAGCGCCCTGCGCGACCTTCTGTTTGCGCTCACCGGATCGCTTACATCCGGCAACACTGTCGCCCTGCTCGACGTGGATGCCGACTATACGCCCGCCCAAGTCGCGCAACGCCTGCGGATGAGCCGAACCCATCTGTACAAGCTCCTCGATTCCGGACAGATCCCATCCCATCGTGTCGGTCGTGACCGCCGTGTTTCCGGACGTGACATCGTCACTTTCGAGAGGCATCGCCAAGAGGAGCGCCGCGCGCTCGCCGAACGCTTCGCCAATGCTGAGGCCATTCGCCGCGGTGCCGTCGGTGAGCTCGCGGCAGAACTGTGACGTTCGACGTCGAGGAATACCAACATGTCGTATGGTGTGTCCCGTGCAGCACGACCCCACCGCCCGTCCCACCCTGAAGCTGCTTGCTGAGCTTTTGGAGGGATGGGCGGATCCTCACGAGAAACGGGCGATCGCTGAACGCAGATGGGATGACGTTCAGCCCCTGACCCAGCTTTCGCATCCGATCCTCGCGAAGTCGCGCTCTCTGCTGGATGCGGAGCCCGTCACGGATGGCATCATCGCATGTTCTCGCAATCTCCGCCTGATGGAGGTACGCACCAGCCAGTGGCGTGCTGGAGTGTGGCTCGATTCGGAGGGGGTGCAGTGGGTGGTGATCGCTGGGCTCGCCAAGGGCGGGCATCGGGATCATGAGGATTTCTACCAGCGGCTGGAACGGCAATGTGACACGGAACGAGGACGAAAGGCGCTGCTTCCAACGGACGAAGACGCCCGATTACTGAAACGCGAGACTGCGGCCAGGGTCCTCACCGACTGGGAACTCGCGGTGCAGGCATTGGCCGTTGACCTGCTGGCGGGGGCGCTGCATCACGGGTGTCACCGTGTGGTGGTCCCGCATCCGACGAAGACCATTCCGCTGGCTGAGGTCGAACTGGAGTTCATCACCGGGGACGGTATCGAGGAGTTTGTGCTGAGTTTCATCAACAACACCCGACAGGGAACGCATCTCGCTTACGTCATGGAACGGCGTCTTCTGATCAGCATCGCGCCCCCTGAGCAGGAATGGGACCTTGCCGGGGGAATCTACTCGGCTATGGAGGAGTCCGGACACTGTGCTCGTCAGATCGAACGGCTTCGTGACGCGTCCAAGGAACGTCGGCTGTTGGATTCTGCCCGTGGTCACGTGGCTCACCGCGTTCACCGCCGTCACATCGGCGATGCCAGCGTGGACGGGAGGGCGGTCCGTTCCCTGTGCGGGGTGTATTTCGTTCCCCTGACGGATCCCGAAACTCTTCCCGAGTGCGAGGAATGCGCTTGGCGGTGCACACAATTTCCAGTGGCGTGAGGATTGCGGCGGCGCTGGAACGTTTCCTTACCCGAGATGTTCTCAGTGGTCGGCACCGTCGAGCTGTTCGACGAGGTGTCGCAGCAGCGGGCCTGCGACCTCGATGGTGTCGGAGGCGCCGCCCTCGGATCCGGGCGCGTTGATGATGATCGCGCGGGTCCCGGCGCACTCCACCACCCCCGCCAGGCCCCGCGACAGCAGGGCGCGAGGGTTTTTCTCGGCGCCGTGGCGGCGGACGGTTTCCATGATTCCGGGCAGCTCGCAGGCGAGCAGGTCGAGGGTGGCCTCGGCGGTGACGTCGCGCGGCCCGACTCCCGTGCCTCCGGTGGTGAGTACCACCCGCGCCCCGGAGGCGACGGCCTCCCGGATGGCGGCGCGAATCATGACGAGATTGTCGGGCACCACCCTCGGGTCGCGGGTCTCGAACCCCAGATCGTCCAAGGCCTCCCGCAGCAGCGGACCGGAACGGTCGGAGTAGGCCCCGGAGGCTGCTCGGTCCGAACACGTGATCACTGCGGCCAACATGCGGGAAATCGTAACTCCTGTGCTTCAATGTTCGCCGGATCGGGGTCCTTCCCGGGGATCCACCGATTCCCGGGAAGGACAGGAATGGACATCCCGGAGAATCCCCGCTCAGCCCTTGTGGGCGTCGAGCACCTTGCCGAGGTAGGCGCCGAACTCGGGGACGATGGAGTCGTGGTCATGCCCCGCAGGCCATTCCGACCAGACGTGCTCGTAGCCCCTGGCCTCGTAATAGCCGACGCCCATCTTCGCGTTGTTGATGGCGTTGCTGTAGGCGGTCTCGTCCTTCTCACCCGTCACGAAGTTCAGCGACAGGGTCGACTTCGCATGCTGGGAGGGTTCGCCGCCCCATCCCGGGATCGGGGGCGCGTCGCCGCCGCCGAGGGCGAGGAAACCGCCGTCCGGCATGTTGTTTACGTACCGGGGGAAGAGTTCCTTGGTGATGAAGTCAGCGCCCCCGGCGTAGCCGACGAGCCACAGGACCGCCGGATTCGCCCCGTAGGCGGACTGCACGTGCGAGAAGAGCTCCGTGAAGTAGCTGACGAGCGTGGGGGGGAGCGGCGTCAACCAGGTATCGGCGCCGTCGGGGACGTGCACCGAGACGACGTCGAGTCCCCGCGCGGTGGCGGCCTCCACGATGCTGCCGGGGCCGGCCAGGCCTCCGGGGAGGTTCGGGTTGTTGCCGTCGTGGTCCTGGTCGTGCAGCGGATGGTCGTTGTCGTCGAGGTAGACGACCAGTCCGGTCCTCACGGAACCGGCCGGGTAGAAGCGGGCGCTGGAACTCGTGCCGGCGGAGTCGGTGAAGGTGAAGGAAGTGCTGTTCACCGCGGCCGAGGCCTTGGGAGCCGCCTGCGACAGGTACGCGCCGGAAGCGAGAGTCGCCGCCATGAGGCCCGTGACGGCGCGACGTGAGAGATGAGCTGACATTGACAAAACCTTCCTTTCGATCCCCCTGGGGTTCCTGCAGAAAGGTGGTGCATCGCCACGACCGTCCCGGTGACACACCAACGACAGGGGTCGCGTGCGATCCCGTCGCGTTTTCTGTCGGTTGTGCCCCACGACGGTCCCCGCTCTTCTTCCCACCATCCGCGGAACCGTCTGACTGAATTTCTTGACTTCACGCTAACACGGGGACCGGTTCACCGGTCCTGATGCCCCTTCAGTCGACTGCTCGGTGAGGTCTCACTCCTCGTCGTAGGCGTCGATCACGATGCCGAGATCGACGCCGAAGTCGTGGGTGATGGATGTGCGATCGTGTTCTCCAGGCCATTGCGACCACACGTGTTCGAATCCCGCGGATCGGTAGAAGGCGGCGGTTTCCCGGGCGCCGCCGCCGATGCCCGCTGCGGCTGGTGGTGCAGCAGGGCTTCGGAAGCGATGGTCGCCGTGAGGCCCGATGGTTGCGCGACGGAAGAGCTTGTCCGGCATGCGTGGCCGTCCTTAACCTGACGTCTGGTTGGATACCGATGTGAATTCGCCGTAACACGGGCGATGTCCCGTTCCCCGCGCCGGGTTCTTACGCGACCACGCCCGCAACACGCCCTAGGCTGGATGACACCCAACCCAGGAGTCATCTTGCCCCTCACATCCGTCGCCGACCGTCTGCGCGAGTCCATGTGGCGTTCCGCCAACGACAAACGCCTCAAACGCCTCCAACGGGTTGTGGACGCCATGCCGGAGAACCCGCCCGAGGCCCCGACATCCCTCGACGCAACCAGCGACGCCGAACTGGCCGGTTTCCTGGCGGTCGCAGGTGAGGTGGCGGGGCGGG
>CAJPNZ010000087.1 GCA_905372155.1 Propionibacteriaceae bacterium | reverse complement strand
CCCTCACCCCGGCCCCGTGGAGGGCGGCGACGAGCTCCCGCGCTCCCGGCGACAAGGTGATGCGGGGCAGGACCTCGTCGAAGACCCGGACCGGCAGGCCCTGCAGCGTCGCGACCCGCTCCCGCAGCGACTCCGCGAAATCCAACTCACCGCGCATCGCCCGTTCCGTGATCGAGGCGACGAGCTCCCCGGTGCCGGCGTGCTCCGCCAGCAGGTCGATGGCCTCGGTCGTGGTCAAGGTGGAGTCCACGTCCATCATCACCAGGCGCGCCGGCTGCTCGGCGAGGGGACCCGCGACCACCCCGCCCGAGGCGACCTCCAGGAGTCGCAGGCGCAGCTGTTCCGGATCGTCGGTCTCGACGACGGCGCGGGCAACGTGACCGAAGGGCCGCGGCTGCCAGGCGGCGTCGAAGGGCAGGTCGACGGGCTCCGGGTTCAGGGCGATCAAGCGGGCGCGCATGGCGTCGAGGGTATCCGAATCAAAGCGAGACGGGCCGTTTCGCCCCCAAGCCGGTTGAACCGAGCCTCACGAGCGTCGGCGAGCGGGGTACGTCGAGACCATCTCATCCCCAAGCCGGTTGAGCCGGCCTGCGAGCGTCAGCGAGTAGGGCGTGTCGAAACCGTGGTGAGGGTGTCCGGGGACTTGGGGTCGGGTTCTACCCGTTGGGTGCCGGTAGTGGTTTTGACTAAGCCGTTCGCTTCGCTCACGAGCTGGCCCAACCAGCTTCAAAGGGGTGGTTTCGACTCGGGTCGCTCGTTCCTCGCTCCCCGGCTCAACCATCTTCGGAGAGGGGTGATCGCGACCCGGCTCAACCGGTTTTCAGGGTCAGGACAGCAGATCCTGCCACCAGGCAGCGAACGTAGGGCAGCGGTTCAGGATCGCGCCGAGCCCCGCTTCGGCGATCAGCAAAGGGCCGGTGACGGTCTTGATGTAGTTCGGGTCCACCTTCCCGAGCCGCTTCGATGGCGAGGTGGCAGGGCCGTGGTCGACCTGTTCGGGCCCGCCGGCCCGGGTGATGTCGCGCCGAAGACCTGCGAGCCCCTTGGCGGGAAGCAGATCGTCGCCCTTCCCGGCGTCGATGGCAGCCAGAACGAGCGCCTCGATCTCATGCAGCACGACGAGGGGGCGGAACCGGGAATCAGGGTAGTGGGTGCGCAGGGCGTGCATGAGATCCCGCTGGCGCTGGGTGCCGCTTCCCCCGATTCCGTATCCCGGAGCTCCCTGAGGGTACTGGTAGTAGTCGATGAGGAGACCGATCCGGTGGACATGGCTCGCCCCGAGCAGGCTGCGGAGCCTGATGTCGTACTGCCTCCAACCCCCGCCTCCGCGATGAGCGCCGGTGGGAGTGGCCGAGGTGATGACCACGGTAGGCGTGAGCACGAAACCGCGGGCCCGGGCAGGCGGGACGAGCACGTCATTGACGATGACCTCCTCCGTCTGGCCCTCGACGAGAATGAAGACCTGTTTCACAGGATTCGCCCCTCTTTCGTGGGGCGTCCCCCGAGGAGATTCATCTCCCACAGGTTGCCCGTGGAGTAGTTCTCCAGGAAAGCCGCGAGGAACGCCTCGTCGGGACGTGAGGCCTCCGTGGCGCCGTCGACCCTGTCGAGGACGACGATCTCGCCCAGGTCGAAGTGGGACACCAGCGGCACCGACTGGGTGGCCAGGAGGACCCTGTGGCCGTTGCGTCCCGCGACGCGGGCCATCTCCGCGAGCAGGTCGATCGCTGCCGGGTGAAGCCCGAGCTCGGGCTCGTCCAGGACCACCGTCGCGGGAAGGTCCGGCCCCAGCAACAAGGTGGCCAGGCAGATGAAACGCAGCGTGCCATCGCTGGCCTCACGTGCCAGGAAGGTGCGGTCCAGGCCCCGCTGCTTCCAACGCAGCCGGATTCGTTCCGAGGGATCGGGTCTGAGAACGAAATCGTCGAAGAAAGGCGTGACGCGCCGGATGGCAGCCACGATCCGCTTGTAGTGCCCGGGGTATTCCCGGCTGACCCTGTGGAGGTAGGCGGCGATGTTCTCCGCATCGGAACGCAGGGCCAGGTCGTCGCCGACCGTCGACCATCCCTTCACGGGTGCGTGACCGGAGACGTCGTCGAAGTGGAAAACGCGACAACCCTCCAGGATGGGACGCACGTACCTGGCGAAGTTCGGCAGTTTCCCGGAGCCCTCCGACTCGGTGATGTCACGAACCCGGCTCCGGGAACCGAAACCCAGGTTCTTCTCGTAAGGGCGGTGCCACTCGTGGCCCGCCTGGAAGAGCAACCATTCGTGCAGCTCCGCCAGACCCGAACCGGTCACCTCGTCGGGGCGGAGCGCCACCCGGTAACCATTCCGGATGTCCCGCTCATCGAACCCGGACATGAGGGTGATGAGAATGCGATCCGCCCTGGTCTGTTCACCCTCGAAGAGGAGATTGTCCACGCCCCCGCGGCGGCGCAGGTACTCCTGGAAGGAGTCATCCCAGATGCGCGACACCAACTCCAGGGCGCTGACGAGATTCGACTTGCCCGATCCGTTGGCCCCGATGAGCACCGTGACGTCGGTGCTCAGGTCCAGTTCGACGTGTCGAATCGATCCCAGCCCCTCCACGACAAGGTGTCCCAGCGCGGTAGTCATGCGACGAGCCTAGGCCATGCCGCGGATGCGTCGGTCACGTAACCGGGAAATACTGGCCGGCGCCGCGGCCTCCCGGAGTGGGGCGGGAGACCACGGCGCCGGCTCGGCAGCGATTGTCGGAAGACCTCTCAGTTCGCAGCTCCAAGGGTCACTTTCAGTTCAAGGGTTTCGCTGCCTCGGAGTACCTTCAGGGTCACCTCCTTCCCCACCTCGTAGCTGCGCACCTGCGCCACGAGGGATTCGGAACCGACCACGGGAGTGCCGTCGATCGCGGTGATGAGATCACCCTTCTGCAGCCCCGCCTGTGCGGCTGCCGAACCTTGGGTGACGTCCTCCACCTTGGCGCCGAGCTGGGTGCCGGAGGTGCCGTTGCTGGCCCGGATTCCCAGTTGCGGGTGCTTGACGGTGCCGTTGGCGATGAGTTGCTCCACCACGGACTTGACCTGGGCCGACGGGATCGCGAAACCGATCCCGATGTTGCCGGACTGGCCGGAGGACGAACCGTTGGAGGCCAACGACGCGATGGAGGATGTGATGCCCACCAGCGCACCGGACGAATCCACCAGCGCACCACCGGAGTTGCCGGGGTTGATGGCGGCGTTGGTTTGAATTGCGGAGGTGACCACCACGTCGCTGTCCCGTTGGCTGTTGAAATTGGTGTCGTCGACGCTGTTGTCGTTGACCGCTTGGGTCGTGACGGGCCGGTTCAGGGCGGAGACGATGCCGGTGGTCACCGTGTCGGACAACCCCAGCGGGTTGCCGACCGCCATCACCGGTTGCCCCACCTTGAGTTTGGAGGAATCCCCCCAGGACGCGACCGTCAGGTTCGACGGCGGGTTCTCGAGCTTCAGCACGGCCAGGTCGGTGGAGGGATCGGTGCCGACGACCTTGGCCGAGTAGGTCTTGTCGCCGATGGTGACGCTGAGCTTGGCGCCCTGCCCCGCGCCGGAGACCACGTGGTTGTTGGTCACGATGTGGCCCTTGGCGTCGATGATCACACCGGAACCCTGCCCTTGTTTGTTGCTGCCCTCCACCTTGATCGCCACCACTGCGTTCTTGATGGCGGCCGCCGTCGCGGTCCAGTCGGGGCTGTTCTCGGAGGGCTGCGCCACCTGGGTGGTGGTGGCCGTCGAGATGGCGCTGGACTGGTTGCCCCCCAGGTAGTGGTTCGCGGCGATCGCGCTGCCCCCACCCACCCCGGCCGACAGCAGGGCGACGGCGACGAAGGCCGCCAAGGTCTTCCGGGGTTTCTTCGTCGCGGTCGCGGTCTGCGCCTGTGCCGGGGCCGAGGTGGAGTAGGGCCCTGCCGCTTGGCTCGCGCCGGAGGGGAGTTGGGGTGCGGCGGGCGCAGGTCCTTGGTTCGCCTGGGGGTTCTGGGCCGTGTGGGGGCCTTGAACGACCTGGGGTCCTTGAGGACCTTGGGGAATGGGGGCGCCCGCGGGCTGGAAGGTGGGTGTGCCCTGGCCGGGTTGCTCGGGTCCGGAGGCCGCCTGACCGGATTGGGGGCTGGCCTGGTTGGCTTGAGGATTGGCCTGGCCGGGCTGCGAAACGGGCTGTTGGGAGCCGGTCGCGTTCCGGAAGGGATTCCCGGGCAGACCCTCTTGGGTGTTGTGGGCCGGGTGGTTGTTCTCCTGGTTCGTCATGAGGCTCTCCTGTTCGCTTCGTTGGCTACAGGAAATAGAGAACTCCCGGAATCTGTGCGTTACCTGTGTGTTGTGTGCGCGCTTCCTGTGGGCAGGTCACAGGTTTGTAAACGTCAGTTGATAGTTCCGGTCCTGGGCTACGACCCTGGTCCGACCAATCCGGGCGGCGAGCTCCCTGCGCCACGGCAGATGGGAGTTGAACACGCACCAGAGCTGCCCGCCGGGACGCAGCACCCGGGCGGCCTCGTCGAACATCCGCAGGGTGGGTGCCGACTCCTTGGCGTGCCCCCGGTGGAACGGGGGATTGGTGGCGATCACGTCGAAGCTGTGGTCGGGGAAACCGGACAGGCCGTCGGCCCAGCGGACGTCGATGTCGAGACCATTGGCCTGAGCGGTGGCGCGGGTGGCGGCCACCGCCGACCAGGAGACGTCGATCGCGGTCGTCTCGAGTCCCCGGCGGGCCAGGACCGCGGCGATCACCCCGTTGCCGCACCCCAGGTCCAGCGCGGTCCCGTCCCCGGGATCCAGGTGGTCCAGGAGGAGCCGGGTGCCGTCGTCGACCCGGTTGCCGTTGAAGGTGGCGCCGTGCGCGACGAGGACCAGGCCGAGGTCCGGATGGCGGCGGGCCTTGGGCCATTCGGTTTCGAGCTGGTTCGGTCCCCAGGCCCGCAGCACGCGGCACTTGGAACGTCCGAGGCTGGCGTTGACGGCCGTGAAGTGGCGGGCCAGCACCTGGTTCATGGAGCGGTTCATGTGCTTGACCCTCGCCCCGCTGAGGAACATCACATCCGGGGCGCCCTGGACGCTGGCGCAATGCTCGTCCAGGGCGGCCAGGGACTTCGGCAGATGCCCCCACACCAGGCCCACCCCGCGCAGCTCACCAGGATGGGAGACGAGCAGGCCGGGATCGATCCCAGACACGGCCTGCGCGTCACGCAGGTCGTCGCACCACACCCTCACGTCGCCGCTGCGTTCCAGGGCGGCCGTGACGAGCCCCGGGGCGTCGATGACGGCGATGGCCCCGGCACGCTCGGGTGATTCATCCAGGATCAGTGGGTCGACGGGATGCATGAGGAAATCCTCCCACTGCGAAGAGAAACCGACGCTGATCCGGCGCTACTGCGCAGGGTTGTTGTGCGCGCCCCGGGCCGCCACCGGAAGGCCGCGGCGGAGGGTCATCGTTCGCGGAACCTTCTTCAACGGGACCCTGTTGCCTCGGCCGTTCCGGCAGATCGTGTCTTTCCCCCGGGCGCGCACAGATCCGGATGATGTCCGTAGCGCGGCCAGGGCATGGTGGCTCCGCTCCCGATGCTGGCCTAGACTCGTGGGCGTGATCCGTTTCTGACACCGTCCACCAACCCACCCGGCCAGTCCCGTCACGAAATGGATTCCGTCATGCCCTCCGACCTGCTCACCGCCGATCTGTCCCTCCTACCGGCCCGTGCCCTCCCCAAACCGCTGCCGCGGATCATCAGAACCGACGATCTCGAACCGCTGGCCCGGCTCTACCTGATCAGCTATCCCCCGGGGATCGGGGCCGGGAGTTACGCCGAGGCCCTTTCGGAGATCGCCGCCACCTTCGAGGGCGACTACGGTGTTCTCCGTCCCGGGGCCAGTCTCGTGGCCGAGGCCGGTGGCCGGCCCGCAGGGACCGTGCTGACGGTGGAGCATTCCATCTGGGACGAGGGACTCGAAGGACCCTTCGTCATCGACCTGTTCGTCGATCCGCAACTCCGCGGCCGGGGAATCGGGCGGGCCCTGATGACCGGCGCGATGCTCGCCTGCCGGAATGCGGGCGATGCCCAGCTGTCCCTGCGGGTGGGGGAGGGGACCTCGGATGCGGCCCACCGCCTCTACGGGTCGCTGGGATTCCGGAGGGCTGGTTCCCCGGCGTCGCGGGAGTGGCCAACGTGGGCAGGCGGGTGAGAACCCTCGGGAAGAAAATGCGGCAGCCGGCGTGTGAAGACCGGCGACGACATCACATCGGGGCGGTGCGGGAGCCGGTGAACGGGACCTTCGCGGAACACTCCCAGGTTCCTGTGTCCCAGAAGCGGATCGCCCGGTCGGTGGTGCTGGCCACGAGGTTTCCTCCGGGACCCCAATCCACGGCCTCGACCCCCGGGTCCTGGAGGGCGCGGATCAGTTTCCCGGAGGCGGCCTCCCAGACCCGGACACCTTCGAGACTGGGAGCGGTCAGGATCCGCTTCCCGTCGGGGCTCCAGGAGGCTTCCCAGGGAAACGGGTACCAGTCCTCGACCGGCTCCGGATAGCCGAAGGTCCGCAACAGCTCACCCGTTCCGGCATCCCAGAGGCTCGCCAGGCAGTTTTCGTCGGTGGTGGTCAACAGATGTTTCCCGTCGGGGCTCCAGGTCACGGCGCAGACGTGGGCGCCGTGTTCCAGGACCCGCAGTGCCCGGCCGGTCGCGACATCAAGGATCTGGGTGGTGACATCTCCCGCGGTGGCCAGGCGGTCACCGCCCGGGCTCCACGCAAGGGCCAGGATGCCTTTCCCGTGGCTGGTGCCGAGCCCACCATCTCGGGCTCCGGTGCAGGCATCCCACAGATGCACCTCCTGCGGCGCCCCTGCGGTCGCGATCCTGGTGCCGGTGGGGCTCCAGGCCACCGCGCGGGTGGCATCGCTGGAATCCAGAGTGGTGAGCAGCTTTCCCGAAGCGATTTCCCAGACCCGGGCAGCGCCTTGCCAGGACCCCGTGACCACGCGGCTGCCATCGGGGTGCCAGGCCAGCGACCACACCGGTTCCGGGGCGAGAAGCTTTCCGGCGGTCGCATCCCGGATGTAAAGGCCCTGCCCGGAACCCACCGCGATCCGTTTCCCGTCGGGGCTCCAGGCCAGTGAGACGGCATCCGAACTGCTGTGGCGAGAACGTGGCACCGGAGCATCCTAGTGGCGTGTCCTGTAAATAGTGGAGGCTCATGCACAACCTCCCCGAAGCCGGTTGAGCTGGACTGCGACGAAGGAGCAGTCCACCTCGAAACCACCAGAGCCCGCCGCAATTCCCAGGACACGACCACCAGGGGTTTCGACACGACCGGCTCGCAGAGCGAGCAGGCCGGCTCAACCAGCTGCCAACCCTCGAAACCTGGGCCACAACCCCCTCACCAGAGGAATGCGCTGGCCGGTGCCCCCACCTGGTGCGCTACTGGATGCAGCTCGACCCAGAACCACGTGATGCTCCAGCAGCGGAGGTCATCGAACTGTCGGCCCTCCGGCGCCGCAAACCCGGTTTGGCGCCGTGCCCAAAGGAGGAAGGCCAGGGACCGACGAGTCCGAGCGGGAGGGCGACATGATGGAACGGTTGGCCGAGCTGCTGTGGCGCAGCAAATCCCTTCAGACAGCGTGTCACAGCTACTATTTCCCGGGCAAAGGTTCCGTGAGGACTCGGGAGCAGTCAATGAGACGATACGTGCACTGGAAGGACTGAACCATGCAGATCACCCATGTCACTGCCCACAACTGGCGCAATTTCAAGAACCTCGACTTTGCAGTGGCGGATCGCCTGCTGATTGTCGGACCAAACGCAGCGGGTAAGTCGAATCTGCTTGATCTCTTCCGCTTCCTGGGCGATATCTCCCGGAAAGGCGGTGGTTTGGCGGCGGCCCTTGAAGCGCGCGGTGGCTTGTCAAGGGCACGTTGCTTGTTCGCCCGAAACAACCACAAGGGCGAACTCGCCATCATGGTTGATCTGCGCGACGGGGAAGACGAATGGCGCTACGAGTTGGCGATCAAGGGGAAGAAGGGCGGGCACAACCACCCCATCGTCGTTCGCGAGATCGTCACCCGCAACGGCAGCGAGTTGCTGTCCCGCCCGGACGCCAACGATGACCGGGACCCAGATCAGCTCACCCAGACGCATCTGGAACAGATCTCCGCCAACCGGGAGTTCCGGCCCATCGCCGAGTACTTCGCCAAGGTCAATTACTTTCACCTGGTGCCCCAGATGATCCGTTACCCCCAAGCGGGCGGGGCGAGCCCTCGGGTATTCGGCAGTTCCATGATCGCGGACATGAACGCGACGCCGGTCCGCACCAGACAGGCGTGGTTCCGGCGCATCGAGCGGGCCCTGCAGTCGGCGGTTCCAGGATTCGAAACGCTGCGGCTGGAGGTGGACAAGGCGGGACAGCCACACCTGATTGCCGGATACCGTAACTGGCGCAGGAATCCGTCGGAGCAGAACGAAACCGACTTCTCTGACGGTACCTTGCGCCTGATCGGACTCCTGTGGACCATCATCAGCTCTCCTGCCAACGGCGGAGTGCTGCTCCTGGAAGAGCCGGAACTCTCGCTCAACGCGGCTGTCGTGCAGAAGCTGGCCTCGCTGCTGGCGATGGCCCAGCGCGGGACCAGCATGCAGGTGATCCTCTCGACCCACTCCCCGGAGCTGCTCGACGACGAAGGCATTCGCCCAGGGGAAGTTCTGGTACTGCAGGTGACCAGCGACGCCACGGTAGCCAACCAGCTCTCCGAGATCGCCGAGGTAGAAGCTCAGATCAGCGCCGACCTTCCCCTGTCCGAAGTGGTGGCGGAGTTGATCAACCCAGGCGACCTGACCGGCCTCATCAAGGCCGCGAGGCGGTAGCCATGCACGTCGTGGTGGAGGGCGAGTCCGACAAAGCAGCCGCGAGGCGAGTGGTGGAGTTTGCTGGAAGGCAAGTGTGCCATGTGACCGTGACCCGGGGAAAGATCAAGCTTGATTCAAAGCTGGCCAACTATTCGAGGGCCGCCCGTGACCAGCCTTGGGTGGTGTTCCGGGATTCGGACAACCAGTGCCCCGTGAGCCTGCGCCAAAGACTGCTGACAGGCATCCCAGATAACCCGTTGTTCGCCTTGAGGATCGTGCACACCATGACCGAGGCATGGCTGATGGCAGACAGACTCGGATTCAGCCGCTATTTCGCGGTCTCGTCCGACACGGTTCCCGTTGATCCCGAAGCCAAAGCACACGCCAAGCAGACGCTCCTTCACCTCTGCCAGCGCAGCCGCAGCCGCGACATCCGGGAAGAGGTTGTGCACGGGCAAGCACACCCAGGCCCGCTGTTCGTGGAGCACCTGACCGAGTTCGCATCCCGCCACTGGGACGTTTCTGCCGCCGCTCAGAGCTGCCCGTCCCTGCAACGAGCCATCACCGCTATCCAGGCGCTACCAAAGGCTGGCCAACGATAGACGAATCCGAGCGGGAGGACGCCATGGTGGAGGGCTCCGAGCGTGGCTGACCGCTCGGCACTGGACCGATCTTGAGGCGGGCCGGGCGTCGCTGGATGACCTGGTGCTGCACGACGAATTCCTCCACGTCCTGCGCCTGTTCCTCGACCTCCACGACTACGCCGGCAAGAAACCCACCGATCTGCTGATCGTGCAGCGGGGCCGCGAGAAGTGGGCAAAGAAGAACGCCGACGGCGAGATCATCCAGTCCGGGAAGGACGAGGACTGGACGATCTCGCCGTCGACGCTGGGTCAGGCCAGACGCAGGTCCTTGGCCTTGACCGCAGCGACCTCCTCATGGGTCGGTGCGTAGGCACCCGCGCGCTGGACCGTCAGGCCCGACGTGATCGTCGCCCGGTGCAGCGCCGGCATGATGTCGTCCCAACCTGCGGACCGGAGCCGGCCCTTGGCCTCACGGCTACCGAGCAGGTCTGCGTCGAGCAGGCCCGAGATGAGGCCACCCATGAACGAGTCGCCGGCGCCGACGGTGTCGACGACGTCAGTGGTGAGAGGGTCGATCACCAGCATGTCGCGCGCGGAGGCGAGCTTGACGTAGATGCCCCACGGGCCGCGGGTGACGATGACCAGGCTCGGACCGAGCTTCAGCCACTGCCGCATGACCTCCTCGACGGGGGTGCTCTTGCCGTAGAGCCACTCGAGGTCCTCGTCGGAGACCTTGACGACATCGGCCAGCGCAACGAGCTCCTCGACGCGGCCGCGCGACTTGTCGGGGGACTCCATGATCGCTGGACGGGCGTTGGGGTCGTAGGAGACGGTGCCGACCTGAGACATTGCGCGGACCGCCTCCAGGACCTGGGTGCCGCCGGGCTCAAGGGTCGCGGCGAGGCTGCCGGTGTGGAGGTGGGCGATCGCCTCCGGGGCGGGCAGCGGCGGTACCTCCCACGACAGGTCGAACTCGTACTCGGCGCTGCCGGCATCGTTGAGGCGGGCGTACGCGAGCGATGTCTTGGCGGCTCCGTCGCTGCCGGGCACGACCCCGACGCCGTGGTCGGCGGCGTAGTCCTCGATCAGCTTGCCGTGGTCGTCGCGCCCCCACCAGGCCCCGATCAGGGCGGGCCGGCCGAGGCTGGTGATGACGCAGGCGACGTTGAGGGGGCTGCCGCCGACGTGCTCGCTCCTGGTGTCGTCGCGGATGACGACGTCGATGAGCGCCTCGCCGAGGCAGAGGACGGGCTTGGATTGAGTCATGGGGACCTCCTTGTCAGTCGGCTACTTGTTGAGGCCGAGTTTGTCTTCCATCTCCTCGAGTGGGATGCCCTTGGTTTCCGGCATCTTAGTCAGCACCCAGACGAGTTGACCGAACATGCAGACCAGGAAGACGGAGAACGCCCAGCCGCCGCCCCAAGCGCCGATGATCGGCGGGAACGCGTAGGTCGTGATCGCGGCGAACACCCAGTGGGTCAACGAGCCGAGGGACTGACCGAGGCCGCGCACGCGCGTCGGGAAGATCTCGGAGATGAACACCCAGATCACCGACCCTTGACCGAAGGCATGCGCCGCGATGAACACCAAGAGACCGATCAGCACCAGCGTCGACGAGGTCGAGTTGAAGTGACCTTGGAACATGAACATGACAGCGGTCAGGAAGCCCATCGAGACCAGGTAGCCGATGGAGCCGACGATCATGAGGGAGCGACGACCGATGCGGTCGATGACGGTCAAGGCGGCCATTGTCGCGATCAGGTTCATCAGACCGACGCCGACGGACATGAGCAGGGCCGCGTTGTCGTCGGCACCCGCCTGTTTCATGACCTCGGGGGCGTAGTACAGGATCGCGTTGATACCGGAGAGCTGGTTGAACATGGCGATGAAGAACGCCAAGGCGATGACCTTGAAGTAGCGGCGCGTGAAGAACTGGCTCAAGGTGGCCTGCGACCCGGCGGCGGCGAGCTGGTCGCGGATCTCCTGGATCTGCTCGTCGGACTCCTCGACGGTGTTGCAGAGGCGACGGCTGATGGCGATCGCTTTCTCCTCGTGGCCTTTGGCCATGAGCCAGCGTGGCGTTTCGGGAACCGTCATCAGGAACACGAGGAACAGTACCGACGGGACGACCATCACGCCGAGCATCCAACGCCACGCGATCTCCTGGTCGTGGACGATCAGATCGATGATGTAGTTCGACAGATAGGCCACGAGGATGCCGAGGACGATGTTGAACTGGACGAGGCCGACGAGGCGGCCGCGGACCCTCGCCGGGGCGATCTCCGCGGTGTAGATCGGTGCACACACCGACGACAGGCCGACGCCGATGCCGCCGACGAACCGGAAGATCATGAGCACCAGGTGGCTGGGCGCCAGGGCCGTTCCGAGGGCGCCGAGCACGTACAGGATGCCGATGAAGAACAACAGCTTGCGGCGGCCGAAGCGGTCTGCGGAGCGGCCACCGATGAGCGCGCCGATGATGGTGCCGACAGTGGCGATGGCGACGGTGGCGCCCAGGCCCCCGTCGTCGAGGTTGAACTGTTTTTTGAGCGCGGCGTTGGCTCCGGAGATGACGGCGGTGTCGAAACCGAAGATCAGGCCGCCAACGGCGGCGACAATGGCGCTGCGGATGACGAGCGAACTCGCCTTGGCGGAGACTTGTGCGCTGTTGGACATCGCGACTCCTTGTTCTCGAGTTGGACGGAAGCGGGTACAGCGATAGGGGTGGCCGGAATACCACTTTGTTTTCGGGTCGCCAGTGACGAACCAGCGTCGCTGGGAAGCGTAGTCCGGATGGCGTGATGCTGGGCGGAAAGACGAAAAAATTCCCCATTGTGAGACGCGACTAGGTGTGCTGTCCAGTGAGGTTGCTCGATCTGGTGATGGGTGTGGCTTTTCCGATCGCGGGGTGGGGCCTGTGGCGATTGTTAGGTGTGGATCCGCTCGGGTGGTGACGCCTCGCTCATGGAACCAGGCCACAGCATTGCGCAAGACTTCGACGGCCGTCTCCTCGGGTCGGGTCGTCCCGGACCTCGACGCAGGCGACGCGGGAGTGGTCATCGATCACGGCGCGCCGGGACACGTCACAACGTTCGGCCGCGCGTGGGACGGACCAGTTGTCCTCGACGATCAACCGAGCGAGCTCGGGGCGTGAGGACGGCGTCGGCATGGGTGGCGTGGGACACCGGAAGACCTTTCGTTGTGACGCTGGTTCCCAGACAGCACCACCCCACCACTGGCGGCATTCCCCGATCCACATCTCAAACAGATTCATCGCACCGACCCGACCAACGTGCCCGGGCATCGCACCTAGAACGTCGTCGTGTTCATGCTGCTCATGAATGCGCCGTGGCCGGTGGTCGTGTTCCAACAGGTCATGCCAGCCAGCTCGGATGCGCACGTGTAGTCGCCGTGGTAGACGACGGTGCCGTACGGCACCACCTGTGGGGGAGTTTCCGGTCTTTGGAAAGCGGGGGCCTTGTTCTTGGACTTGATCGTGGGCTCCGCCAGGCCGGGAGAATCGCTCGTGGACATCTCCACCCACCATTTCGGTCCCGCGTGATCGCGACCATAAGGCATGTCCGTGACGTAACTGTCGATCCCGCAACCAACGTACGAGTGCTGGTCGGAGAAGTCGCAGCCGATGTTCTCCGCCGGGTTGATTATCGTCGCCACATCCTGATGGACGGCGGTGACCGGGGTTGCATTCTCGGGACGTGGGCCACCGGCCCCCGGATAGGCGCCGGGAATCTGCACCGGCGTCCGGGCAGGGCCGGGAGCCGGGGTTGACGATGGTGTTGGGCCCGGTGACTCGGATGCCGTCGTTGAGTCGGATGCCGTCGTTGAGGTGGTCGTCGTGGCATCGGGAACCGGCGCGAGCGGTGGATTGCAGCCGACCAGTAGACCTCCGGTCAGTGCCACGGCGACAAACAGTTTCGGACGACGGCGGAAGTGCTGAGACATGGTCTTCTCCTGGTTCTCGTTGCCCGGTGGGGCCAGTGACACCACGTACCCTGCCATGTGAAGGTACGCAGGCAACAGCTTTCGCAGGTTGAACACACGCGTGAGGCATTCCGAATGCCGTCGCGCTTCGCCGGAGCCGATCGGAAACCCGGTTGCGCAGCACTCAACC
>CAJPNZ010000086.1 GCA_905372155.1 Propionibacteriaceae bacterium | reverse complement strand
ACCTGGGCTCCTCCGAATGCCAGATGAAGATCGCCGACACCGGGGTGGTCTTCCCCGCTAGGTTCGAGGCGATGGAGCGTTCCATCCAGGTACGCGACGCATCCGGGCTGGATGTCACGGCCTTCACCTCGCACGTGAAGGAGGGCACCACCCAGAACCTGGCGGTGACCATGAACGCCGCCGACGTGGCGGCCCTGACCACTCCCGGATTCGAGGCGGTTTTCATCGGCCAGAAGGACGTGAGCCACCTGACTGAGGTGAACCACCAAGTCAACCGGCTGTTGTCGCTAACATCGTAGTGACAACCACCAGAAGGAACAGCCAGTGATTCTCAACTCCATCGATCCCACGTCGCGACTAGTGGTGCAGACGGTTCTGCGCCACGGCCCCATCGCCCGGGTCGGCGTCGCCCAACGCACCGGCCTGAGTTCCGGTTCGATGACCAGGTTGACCACGCCGCTCGTCGCGGCGGGGATCCTCAAGGAGCAGAGACCCGTGCCGGTGAAACAGCTCGGACGGCCCGCGCTTCCCCTGGTGGTGGTCGACGACGCCGCAAGGTTCGTAGGTGTCAAGGTGATACCGGGGGAACTGCACGCGGTGGTCACCGGGCTGGCCGGTCACGTGCGGGCCACGGCTGTCCGCTCCACGGACACATCCACCCTCGAATCGACCGCGGAGGCCGTTGCCCGGGTCGTCGAGGAGTTCTCCGCTCACGAACCCAGCGCGGTCGGAGTGGCACTGGCGGCGGCGGTGGACCCGCTCGGTGAGGTGCGTGCCTCGCCTCTGCTCGGCTGGGAGAACGGCAACCTGGCGGCGCTCGTGACCGAGACCTGCGGGCTTCCCTGCAAGGCGGCCAACGACGTCGACGCCCTCACACTCGCCGAGCACTGGGTGGGTCATGGGCGCCGCACCCACAACTTCGCCGTCATCACGGTCGGCGCGGGGGTCGGGGCCGGGGCGGTGATAGCCGATGAGCTGCTCGTCGGGCACCAAGGATCGACCGGCATGGTGGGGGAGGCGTGGACCACGTGGGGGCAGAAGTTCCACGACGTCCTGGCCGATGAACCCCTCCGGGCGGCGGCCAGCGAAGCAGCGGGGCGGGACGTCGCCCTGGCGGAGCTGCGCCTCACCGACGACCCCGCGGTCTCGGCAGTGCTGGACCGCGCGGCCACCGCCCTGGGCGAACTGGTGGTGCTGGCCAAACAGTTCTGGGGACCGGAGAAGATCCTCCTGACCGGTGAGGGCATCGTCCACTTCGAGAACCGCATGGACCGGGTACGCCAGGTCCTGACGGAACGGCGCTTCGAGGACATCGATCCACCCGAACTCGTGATCGCGGAACAGGACTTCCACGCCTGGGCGCGGGGAGCCGCGGCCCTCGCGACCCGGCTGAGTCTCGCGTACTGAAGGCTTCAATCGAATTTGGTTCTTCCCTCGGCGCGATGGTCCGGGCCATCAGCGATGAGGTCCGCGACGCGGCGGTCCAGTTGACCGGGCCGTGCCAGACCAGTTCCATCAGCGAAACCCCTTGAGCGGACGCCCGCAGGGACGCAATGATCTGGCTTCCGCACTGGCGGCCGACCCCTGCTCACGGCAAGGGCCGCGCGTTCACGGCGCACCAGTTCGTGACCAGACCGCGGACGGACTCCTTGAACGCGACACCGGCGAATGCGGGCGCCGCGGATCACGCCCCGGTATTCCCCGGCCCCCACATCAGCCCCGGCCCGCCATGCTGTTCACCGCTGCTCGACGGGTAGTCCCTTGCGGCGCAGCAGGTGCGACACGTCGGGGTCCGCCCGGCGGAAATTGCGCCACGCCTGCATGGGCTCGATGCTTCCGCCGCGCCCCAGCAACTCGCGGCGGAAGCCTTCGCCGGCACTCCGGCACAGGCCGCCGTTGTCCGCGAACCATGCGCAGGCATCGGCGTCCATGACCTCGGCCCACAGGTATCCGTAGTAGGCGGCCGCGTAGCCGCCGCCGAAGACGTGGCTGAAATAGCAGGAACGGTAACGCGGGGGGACCAGCTCGTGGGCGACCCCGGCCCGTTCCAGCGCCGCGGCCTCGAAGGACTCCAATTCCTCCACGGAGGTGGGCAGCTCCTCCAGGACGGTGGTGTGCCAGGCCTGGTCCAGCAGCATCGCGGCCACCAGTTCCAGGGTGTGGTGCCCCTCGCCCGCGGACCTGGAGGCCCGCAACCTCGCCACCAGTCCGGCCGGCAACGGCTCACCGGTTTCGTGATGGACCGCGAACCGGGAGATCAGGGTCTCGTCCCACGCCCACAACTCGTTGACCTGCGAGGGGAACTCCACGAAATCGCGGGGAACCGCGGTCCCGGCGCGCGATGGATACCTGACCTCGGAGAGCAGGCCGTGGAGGGCATGGCCGAACTCGTGGAACATCGTGATCACGTTGTCCCAGGTCAGCAGGCAGGCCGCACCCTCGGCGGGGCGGGTGAAATTGCAGGTGTTCGTCACCACGGGAAGGGCGCCGGTCAGCTCCGACTGGTCCACCACCGAGGTCATCCACGCCCCGCCACGCTTGGTGGGCCGGGTGAACGGATCGAGGATCACCGCACCCAGCGGGGTGCCGTCGGCCTCTCGGACCTCGTACACCTCGGACTCCGGGGTGAAACCACGAAGATCGTGCCGCGCGTGGAAGGTGATGCCGTAGAGAGCGGTCGCAGCGGCGAAAACGCCCTCGTGCAGCACCCGGTGATACTCCAGGTAGGGACGCAGCAGGGCCGGGTCGACGGCCTCGGCGGCTGACTGTTTCGCGGCGTAGTGCTCCCAGTCCCAGGCGGCGAGTCTCGCCCCCGGGATGTCCCGCTCCAAGGCTTTCTGCAGCTCGGCGGCCTCGCGGCCGGCGAGCTCGACGGCTCCCGGAGCCACCCGTTTGAGCAGGTCAAGAACGGCCTCGGTGGTGCGAGCGCAGCCGTCGGCCGCCACCCAGGCCGCGTGGTGCTCGTAGCCCAGGAGCCGGGCACGTTCGGCGCGGCGCCGCGCGATGCCCAGCACCAGCTGCCGGGTGTCGTGTTCACCCCCCAGACCCCGCCCCAGGGAGGCCTCCAGGATGCGGCGGCGCAGGTCACGGTTCGTCAGGTTCTCCAACACCGGCTGGCCCGTGGTGTTGGTCAGCTTGATCAGCCAACCCTCCTGCCCACGGTCCTGGGCGGCCTGCTGGGCAGTGGCGATCCCGTCCTCGCCGAGCCCGGCCAGCTCCGCGGGGTCGGTGACCAGCACCGCTGCGGCGTTGCGGCCCTCCACCAGGGCCTGTTCGAATGCCACGGACAGCCCGGCCAGTTCCACATTCAGCTTCCGCAGGCGCTTCTGCGCGTCGGCGTCGAGCGAGATCCCGGAACGTTCGAACTCGCGAATGTGCTCGTCCAGCCAGTAACGGTCCTGCTCGTCCAAATCCACCTCCGCCGCCTCGGCACGGGTGCGGAGAGCCACCAGACGGTCGTAGAGCCGCCGGTCCAACAGGATCGCGTTGTTGTGTTCGGCCAGTTTCGGTGCCAGAGCCGTCTCAACGGCATCACGTTGTTCGTTGGCATCGGCAGCCTTTGTCACCCAGAAAGCCGATCCCGCACGATCCAGTGTCGCCGAGCTGAGCTCCCAGGCTGCGATGGTGTTTTTCACGTCGGGAGCCTCGGGATTCGTCGCAATCGCCTCCAGGGCGGTTCGCTGCTCGGCCAGGCCGATCTCCATCGCCTCCTCGAATTGCGCGTCGGTTAGGTTGGCGTAGTCGGGAAGTTGGAAGGGCAACGTCGAGGCGGTCAGCAACGGATTCATGGCCCCCATCCAATCATGCGTAGAATTTCCCGGTCGGAAACCTGGAAGGGGGATGGAGTGGTCGAGCCGCTTCGCCTGCACGCGCCCAGTCGGCGCGACGCCGTCGTGGTGGCGCTCCCGGTGGTGCTGGCCCCGATGGCCGGGATAACGAATGCCGCCTACCGGGCGCTCTGCCTGGAACAGGGGGCTGGACTGTATGTCTGCGAGATGCTCACGTCGCGGGGAATCATCGCCGGCGATCACAGGACCCATTCGATGCTGGCCTTCGACCCGAGCGAGACCATCCGTTCGGTGCAGCTCTACGGCGTGGACCCGAAGGTCATGGCGCATGCGACGAGGGTCCTGATCACCGACCATGGCGTTCACCATGTCGACCTCAATTTCGGCTGTCCCGTTCCCAAGGTCACACGGAAGGGCGGGGGAGGGGTTCTGCCCTACAAACGCGACCGGTTGCGCGCCATCATCCGTGCCACCGTGCGGGCCGCCGACGAGTTCGGGGTTCCCGTCACGGTCAAGACCCGGATCGGTATCGACGAGACCCACGAAACCTTCCTCGACACGGGGTTCATCGCCGAGGAGGAGGGGGTAGCCGCAATCGCGCTGCACGCCAGAACCGTGCAGCAGGCCTACTCCGGTAGGGCAGACTGGTCCCGGATCGCAGAACTCAAACAGGAAGTGGGCATTCCCGTGCTGGGTAACGGTGACCTCTGGGAGGCCGAGGATGCGCTGCGGATGATGGCCGAGACAGGTTGCGACGGGGTGGTCATCGGGCGCGGTTGCCTCGGCAGACCGTGGCTGTTCGGCGACCTGGCGGCCGCCTTCGCCGGGGAACCTCGGCGCGCCCGTCCCACGCTCGGGGAGGTCGGCGCCATGATCATCCGTCATGCGGAGCTGCTGACCGCGCTCAGGGGTGATCGTGGGGTGGTCGATCTGCGAAAACACATGGCCTGGTACTTCAAGGGATACCCGGTCGGGGAGCTCAGGCGGCGGTTCGCCATGGTCGCCTCGCTCGACGAGCTGCACACGTTGGTTGGCCTCCTCGACGCCGACCAACCCTTCCCCGTCAGGGAGCTCGGCACCCCGAGGGGCCGGCAGGGTGGCCCGAGGGGAAAAGTGGTTCTTCCCCACGGCTGGTATGACGACACAGGGGGGTGTGGGCTCGACCTGTCCGACGCCGAGGACGGCGTCAGCGGGGGGTAGCCGGTCGGCATTGTTCACCATTTTGTAACAGGGGCGTCACACAACCCGGATACGGTGACCAGATCTTTGAAGGAATGGAGGAGTCGTCATGTCCGACACCGTGACCCTCATAGTCGACGGCATCGCCCACGAACTACCCCTCGTGACCGGAACCGAGGGAGAAAGGGCGGTGGACATCTCGAAACTACGGGCAACCACTGGTCTCATCACTCTCGACGACGCCTACAGCAACACCGGGTCCTGCAGTTCTGCCATCACCTTCATCGATGGTGAACGTGGGATCCTCCGGTACCGCGGGGTTCCCATCGAGGACCTCGCCGCCCGCTCCTCCTTCATCGAGGTGGCGGAACTGCTGATCTTTGGTGACCTTCCCGACGACGACGAGCGAGACGAGTTCCGCCAGCTGCTGACCGAGAACTCCGCCCTCCACCGCGACATGCGCAAACACTTCGACGGTTTTCCCGTCGACGCCCACCCCATGGCGATCCTCTCGGCGATGATCAACGCCATTCAGGCCTACGACCTTCCCGAGATCCACATCACGGGGAAGGCCGGGTTCCGCAGGGCCGCGGCGCTACTTCTGGCCAAGACCCGCACCATCGCGGCGGCCTCCTACAAGAGCCACATCGGCCAGCCCATCGCCTATCCACGCTACGACCTGCCATATGCGGAGAACTTCCTCCACATGATGTTCACCGTGCCCTACCGGGACTACGAGGTCACCCCCGAGGCGGCCCATGCTCTGAACATGTTCTTCGTGCTCCACGCCGATCACGAGCAGAACTGCTCAACATCCACGGTGCGAACGGTTGCCTCCAGCGGCGCGAACCTGTTCACCGCCGTGTCCGCGGGCGTGACTGCCCTGTGGGGTCCATTGCACGGCGGGGCGAACATGGGCGTGATCGAGATGCTGGAGCAGATCCGGAACCAAGGCATGTCGGTTGGTTCCTACCTGGCGAAAGCCAAGGACCGGAGGTCTGGGATTCGCCTCATGGGCTTCGGCCACCGCGTCTATCGCAACTTCGATCCGCGCGCGAGGATTCTCAAGAAAGCCGCCCACGACCTCCTGGAGTCGATGAACATCGACGATCCGCTGCTCGACATCGCCCGGGAGGTGGAGGACGCGGCTCTGGCAGATGACTACTTCGCTGAGCGCCGCCTCTATCCCAACGTCGATTTCTACTCGGGCATCATTCTTCGGGCCATCGGGATTCCCCTCGACATGTTCACGGTGCTGTTCGCCATAGGGCGCACCGCGGGATGGATCGCCCACTGGAAGGAGGTCAACGACAATCCCACCCAGCGTATCTGCAGGCCACGCCAGCTCTACACCGGCAACGAACTCACGAAATGGCTGCCCCGCGACGAACGCTGAATCCGCCCGGACCGGTGAGCGTCCGAAGTGGTGCTTTCCGGGACCTCGTAGGCTTTCCTCGATGAACGAACCGCTCCCCAGGGCCCGCGAATGGGCCAGGACCATGCACGGCCACGGCGACGACGTGGTGGTGGCCCACCGCGACTCCGCAGCCCGGGTGATGCCCTACCCGCCCAGACGCAGGGAGGAACGGGAGGAACTGGAGAGAATCAGCCTGAACCCGGCCGCAACCTTCGCCTCCGGTGCGGGGCAGAGGGAACGTGAGGAGGAGCCCTGCGAGTTCCGCACCTGCTTCGAACGTGACCGGGACCGCATCGTCCACTCTGCCTCGTTCCGGAGGCTGGCGGGCAAGACCCAGGTGGTCGTGCATCCCACCGACCACCAGCGCACCCGGCTGACCCACGCCATCGAGGTGGCGCAGTGCGCCGTCGCCATGGCCCGCGGGATCGGGGCGAATCCAGCCCTCACCGATGCCATGGCGCTCGGCCACGACTGCGGGCACGGGCCCGGCGGCCACGCCTCAGAGGACGCCTTCGATGCCTTCCTGCCAGGGGGCTACGACCACGGCCCGTGGGGCGCCGACGTGGTGCTCAAGGGCCTGAACCTGACCTCCCAGACCCTCGACGGCATCCGCAACCACTCCTGGTCACGGCCCGCACCCGCCACCCTGGAGGGGGAGATCGTCAGCTGGGCCGACCGGGTCGCCTACTGCGCCCATGACCTGGAGGATGCCATCGCGGCGGGGATCGTCACGGCCGCCGATCTGCCCCGGGTGGTGACCGAGGTGGTCGGCACCGCGCGTCGCGTCCAGCTGGCGCGGTTCATCGGGGCCGTGATCGAGACCACCATGGCCACCGGCACCGTCGGCATGGACCCGCTGACCGCCGAGGCCCTGGGCGAGCTCCGCCGTTTCAACTACGAACGCATCTACACCCGCCCCGAGTCGGTGGCGCAGTCCCGTACGGTGGTGGAGGTGCTGCGCGGGCTGGTCGAGTACTTCTTGGAACACCCCGGGCAGCTGCCCGCCGAGTACCGCACCGAGGACGCTGTGCGCGGGGCCGTGACCTACGTCGGGGGAATGACCGATCGGTTCGCCTTTGACCACGCCGAACGCCTGCTCGGCTGGGACCGGGCGCTGCTGCCCAGGGGCATCGGGCGGGGTGCCTGAGAGGCGGTTGACCGGGACGGATGTGATGTTTGTCATGCCGGAACCGTGATTGCCGCCCCGGGTCCGGGGCCCGGCCGGTGGCGATCCTGAGGACATGAACGCCATCGAGTTGCAGCAGCTGCGCAAGACCTTCCGCAGCCCCAGCGGCCTCGTCGAGGCCGTGTCCGGAATCGACGTGGTCATAGAGCCGGGGGAGATCGTCGCCTTCCTCGGCCCCAACGGTGCCGGGAAAACCACCACCCTCGACATGGTGCTGGGGTTGACCGGCCCCACCTCGGGAACGGTTCGGGTCTGCGACCTGAAACCCCGGGAGGCCATCCGGCGGGGAATGGTCGGGGCGGTGCTGCAGACGGGGGGTCTGCTGCGCGACATGAGCGTCGGCGAGACCATCCGGGCGATCGCCGCCCTGCAGGATGCCACCTCCCGGATCGGGGCGGTGATGTCGATTGCCGGGCTGGAGCGGATCGCCCCGAGACGCGTCTCCCGCTGCTCCGGCGGGGAGCAGCAACGGATCAAGTTCGCCCTGGCCCTGCTCACCGATCCCCGGGTGCTGATCCTCGACGAACCCACCGCGGGACTCGACGTCACCGCCCGGCGCGACTTCTGGGAGGCCATGCACCAGCAGGCGGAAAGGGGCCGCACCATCGTGTTCGCCACCCATTACCTGGAGGAGGCACAGAACTTCGCCGACCGGATCGTGCTCATCGCGAAGGGCCACATCATCGCCGACGGTACGGTCGATCAGATCCGTGCCCTGACCAGCCACCGCCGTGTCACGGCCCTGCTGCCGGTGGATCGTGCGGATGTCCTGGTGGCGGAGGTCCGGCCACTCCTCGGCAGGAACGCCACTCTGGAAGGATCCCGTCTCAGCGTGATGGTTCCCGATGCCGATGCCCTGGCGCTGGCCCTGCTGCAGCGGGGCGCCCACGACCTGGAGGTGGTCGCCCCCAGCCTGGAGGACGCCTTCCTCGCCCTCACGGAGACGAGGTGAGCAACGTGAATCTCACCTACATCCGCATCGACCTGGCCCGTTGTTTCCGGGACGTCACCAACCTGCTGTTCACCTTCGCCATGCCGGTGTTCATGTACCTGTTGTTCGGCAGGGCCCAGTATTCCGACTTCCAGTCGGGCCGGGGCACGGTCGGGTTCTACGTCATGTCGTCCATGGGGGCATACGGTGCCGTCATCGCCGCCACCGCCGTCTCCGCCGCGGCGGCCACCGAGTCGATGCTGGGCTGGGGCCGTCAGCTGGCCCTGACCAAGCAGCGGCCGCTGGGTTTCGTCGCGAACAAGGTCGCGGTCGCCCTCGTGCTCGGTGCTCTCTCCTCCGGCCTGGTGTTCATCGTCGGGGCCCTCACCGGCGCCAGGGCCGATGCCTGGTGGGTCTGGGTGGCATCTTGGGCCGTCGGCATTCTCGGTGCGGGGTTGTTCGGGGTCTACGGGCTGGCGATGGGATTGCTGCTCAAATCCGAGAGCGCCGCCGGCGTGGCGTCGGGAACCGTGGTTTTCCTGGCCTTCTTCGGAAACATGTTCATGCCCCTCACCGGGGTGATGCTCGACATCGCCAGGTTCACCCCCATGTACGGCTATGTTGGCCTCGTGAGGTACCCGCAAGTCGAGGGCGAGATCCAACAGACCGATCCGCTGCAGACCGATTCGATCTGGCTCCTCCTGGCCAACTGCCTCGCCTGGCTGCTGGCCTTCTCCGGGTTGGCGGTGCTCGGCCAGAGACGCTCCAGGAAGCGCCAGTGAAACGTTTCAGGAACTGGCTGCTGGAGGCGGTCAAGGGCCCCCGCGTCGGGGTCCTGATCGCCTCCGTCTGGCTGGTGTGCCTCGTTTTCCCGGTTCACTCCCTGCTGATTCTGGAGGACCGGGGCCGCTGCCTCGTGGGCCTGCTCGCGTTGGTCCTCTTCGTCCCCGTCTACCTTGCGGGTTTCCGGGACCTGGGGAGCCAGCTCGACGCGGCTGGCAGACGCTGGCAGCTGCTGCGGGGCGGTTCCGTGCTGGCGGTGATGGGTGTGCTCTGCTGGGCCATCGGCCTCGACGCGATCAGCCTGCTGCCCTTCCTGGTCACCTTCGCCAGCTACGGCCTGTGGCCCCCGGTCCGCCTGCCCGCCGTTGTCGTGCTGGTCGGCTCCGGTTTCCTGATGCTGGCTCTGATGAATGACCCGGATGTCGGCAACAGCGCCATCATGTTCATCACCGCACTCGTCGCCGTTCTCGGCTTGCTCACCGTGAAGACGATCGAGAGCGGGATCGTCATCTCCGAACGGGACCGGCGGCGCGCCGCCCTGGAGCAGCGAGAACGGATGGCCCGCGACGTCCACGACCTGCTCGGGCACTCCCTGACCGTGGCGAACCTCCAGCTCCAGCTGGCGGAACGCCTGTTCGACTCCGACCCGGAACGTGCCCGCGCCGAACTGGCCCGGACCCAGATCTTCCTGTCCGAGGCCCAGGAGGAACTGCGGCGCAGCGTCACCGACCAGCGCGGGAGAACCATCGAGGAGGAACTCGACAGCGTCCGCGACGTGCTGCTCTCGGGCGGTCTCGAGGTCGCCGTCACGGGGGATCCGGGTGAGACCACCGGGCCCGTTGGGCTCGTGCTCGGCTGGGTGTTGAGGGAGGCGGCCACCAACGTGCTGCGGCACGCGCACGCCACACGCGTCGAGATCTCCTTCGCCCCCGGCAGGTTCTCGGTGGCCGACGACGGTGACGGATACGCGGGGGGAGAGGGCAACGGCCTTATCGGGATGCGGGAGCGAGTGGCCGCCGCCGGCGGTGAGTTCCGTTGCGGCGCATCCCCGCTCGGGGGTTTCGAGGTGGTGGTTATGTGGTGATCAAGGTGCTGCTCGCCGACGATCAGGCTCTCGTCCGCGGGGCCATGGGGGCGCTGCTCGACCTCGAACCCGACATCGAGGTGGTCGCCCAAGCGGGGCGGGGCGACGAGGTGGTTGCCGCGGCCCGGGAATCCGGGGCCGATGTGTGTCTGTTGGACATCCAGATGCCCGGTATCGACGGCGTGGAAGCGGCTCGGCAGGTCCGGGACCAGCTTCCCGGGGTGCGGGTGGTGATGGTGACCACCTTCGACCGTCCCGGCTATCTGAGACGCGCACTGGACGCGGGGGCCGTCGGTTTCGTGGTGAAAACCACCCCGGCGGCGCGGCTCGCGGAGGCGGTGCGGCGCGCCCACGCGGGTCTCCGCACCGTGGATCCGCACCTCGCCAACGACCTGCTGTTCAGCGGCCCCAACCCCCTGACCGTCAGGGAACAGGAGGTGTTGCGCCTGGCCCAGGACGGGGAACCCGTCGCGAGGCTGGCCCGGAAACTGTTCCTGTCCCCAGGGACGGTGCGCAACCACCTCTCCAACGCCATCGGTAAGACGGGTGCGGCCAACCGGGTGGAGGCGGCACGGATCGCCACCGAACGCGGCTGGTTGTGAACTCGCACTACACTTCCCGCCATGGCAGGGCGGATCAACGACGAGGACATCGCACTGGTTCGGGAGCGCTGTCGGATAGATGACGTGGTCCGCGACTACGTCGCCCTGCGCTCCGCGGGCGGTGGGTCGTGGAAGGGGCTGTGCCCGTTCCACGACGAGAAGACCCCGAGTTTCACCGTCACCCCGTCGCGTGGTTTCTTCTACTGTTTCGGGTGCGGTGAGGGCGGTGACGTCATCACCTTCCTGCAACGCCAGCAGAACCTCAGTTTCACCGAGGCCGTGCAGACCCTCGCGGATCGTGCCGGGATCACCCTGAGGATCACCGACGACGGCCAAGGACCCGGCCAGCCGCCGGGGCAGCGCAAACGCATCCTCGAGGCGAACGCCGCCGCCCAGGAGTTCTTCGCCGCCCAGCTGGCCTCCCCGGAGGCCGTGACGGCGCGCCGGTTCCTCGACCAACGGGGTTTCGACCGGGCCGTCGCGGAGCAGTTCGTGCTCGGCTACGCCCCCCGTGGCGGGCACGCGCTCAGGCAGGCGCTGACATCCTTGGGCTTCGACGAGGCCACGCTGAGGGTGGCGGGACTCGTGCGCGACGGCGGCCGCGACTTCTTCGCCGGGAGGCTGCTGTGGCCGATCCGCGACTCTGCCAGCGCCGTGCTGGGTTTCGGCGGCCGCCGAATCTTCGACGACGACCGGCTGCCCGCCAAGTACATCAACACCCCTGAAACCCCCGTCTACAAGAAATCCCACGTGCTCTACGGCCTGGACCTGGCCCGCAGGGCCATCGGGAAACGCGCGCAGGCGGTGGTGGTCGAGGGCTACACCGACGTGATGGCCGCTCACCTGTCCGGGGTCGACACCGCCGTGGCCAGTTGCGGCACCGCTTTCGGCGACGACCACGCCCGCATGCTCCAGCGGCTCCTCGGCACCCACGACGGGCTTCACGGTGAGGTGGTTTTCACCTTCGACGGCGACGCGGCGGGGCAGAAGGCCGCGTTGAAGGTGTTCCAAGGGGACCACAATTTCATGGTCCAGACCTATGTCGCGGTCGAACCGTCGGGCCTCGATCCCTGCGACCTCTGGCAGCGGGACGGAGAGGCCGCGGTTCGGGAACTCGTTGGCAGACGGATACCGCTGTACCGGTTCGTGATGTCCAACGTCCTGAAGGGCTACGACCTGGAACGCGCTGACGGGCGGCTGGGGGCGCTCCGCGAGGCCGCTGGGCTGCTGGGTGCGATCCGCGACCGTTCCTTGGTCAACCAGTACCTGAGGGATCTGGCCCAAATGCTCGGCATGGACCTGGAGGACGTGCGCAGGGAGGTCGCGAACCGGTCCCGCCGCGCCCCGGGCGGCAGCCCCGGCCGGGACGCGAACCCGCGGTCCGGCAGGGCCGATGCGGACTGGCCCGACCCGAACGACCCTGCGCTGCGACTGGAACGAGATACCCTGAAGCTGATGCTCCAGCACCCGTTCACCTTCGACCAGGCCTGGAACTCGGTACAGCCGGAGCAGTTCACACACCCCGGCTATGCCGCGGTGTTTCGGGTGATCGCCGCAACCGAACCGGGGGACGGCTGGACGGAGGAGCTGCGGCGAGGCTGCCCGAACGAACTGGTACTCCAACTGCTCGTGATGCTGCTCGTCGAACCCCTCCTGCGGCAGGCGGACGAGAGCTACTCACTGGCCCACACGAACCGGCTCCAGCTGGCGGACCTGTCCCGGCGGATAACCGGGCTGAAATCCAGGCTCCAGAGAACCGATCCGGTCAAGGAACCGGAATCGCACGAGACGATGTTCGAGGAACTGACCGGGCTCGAGTTGCGTCGCAAACGCCTCCTGGAACAGAGCCTCTCCTGATGACCTCGACCCGGCAGCGTTCCGCGTTCAACAGTTGGCGCGCCTCGACCAGGGCGCGTTCCTCGAGGCGTTTGACACTCGTCGCCGACATCCCGAGCACGGCTCCGGCCTGGCTTCGTGTGCGGCAGGCGGTTCCGATTCCGAAACGTAACCTCAGCACCGTTCCGCCCACCCCCAGCAGGTCGAGGAAATCCATGGAGGAGAGCTCCACCGCATCGAATCCACCATCGCACGCGAGCAGGTGAGATGGTGCCTGGTCCAGGTCCGTGAACCGTATCGGGCGACGACCGCCGTCGACGGGCCTCACCAGGTCGAGGCTTCCGCATCGGGTGTGCGCGGAACGCGTTAGAGCCCGTGACACGTACTCGTGAGCGAGCGTACTGAAACGCGTGCCACGTGTGTGGTCGAAGTGTTGAATGGCCTCTCCCAACGCCAGACATCCTTCCTGGAACAGGTCGTCGAGGGGTAGACCCGTGCGTTTCACAGCTTTGCCCGCGAGTTTCATGACGAGCCGGAGATTTGCCCGGAAGAGAGTTTCCCGGGCGCGGGAGCCGTTCTCGATGATGCGCTTCAGTGCGCTGCGGGGGTGACGTCGATCGTCGGTTGCAACCAGGTACCCGGCGTAGACACCCGCCTCGATCCTCCGGGCAAGTTCCCTCTCCTCCTCGGCGTTGAGCAACGGGGTCGAGAAAACGAGTTTCGTGGTGTTCATGCCCGGAACGCTGCCATCGTGTCAGGGACGGGTCCAGCATCTCAGGCAGATCGCCAACACCGAGGGAAGAAGTGACAACACCCGGCACACACGGGAAAACACCCTGCAGGTTCGCGGGCACAATTGATGCATGTCGAACCGAAGACGCCACATGCCCCATCACCCGGATGTGGAGGCGGTGACCGGTGCCCGGGGCCGCCAGCTCGGCTGGGCCGAAGGGCCGGGGGGAGTGGTGGTCGCCACCACGGGCATGCTCGTCGCGCGGCTCGACGGCCGGTGGCGTGGTTGGGGATGGGATGAGGTGTTG
>CAJPNZ010000085.1 GCA_905372155.1 Propionibacteriaceae bacterium | reverse complement strand
GGGAACGTAAACCCTCAGGAGAAACCTGAAGCCCATCCACCACACACCCTCCCAACACACACAACAACCAACAAGACCTTCCACACTGCAAAACCCCGGAGCTGGCGGGGCTGCTCAGCGTGAAGCATACAGATACGTATCCTACAGGGGAGAAGTGTCACCTCGAGCTTCTGTCCAGAAGGATCCCGAAGGGGGGAACCTACCGGCGTGGTTTCCTGCGCGGTGCATCCTGCGAACGCAGACGGGACGCGGCCAGGGCTGCGAGAGTCCCCAGACAGCCGATTCCGGCGATGATCCCCAGGACCATCGCGCGCATCGGTCTCTGATCCTTCTGCGGGGAGGGAGGTGTCATGGTGGGCACCTCCTGCGTCGCCGAGGTTGAGAAACGCGGATTCGGAGGACCGGGCATGGCACCGTCGTTGGTGAAGGTGAGGGCGTCGTACGGCGCAATCAGACCCCAGCCGATCTTGTCGTCACGCATGGAGCGTGTGGGACGCAGGGCAGTGGCCAGGATCCGATATTTCCAGTCCGCCGGGGTCTCGTCCGGATGGGCGGCAGCCACCAGCGCGGCAACCCCACCCACATACCCGGTGGCGTACGAGGTGGACGGCTTGTCCCCGGAAAACACGCAGTCCCCGGCGCCCATGAAGGTCGTGAGCACGTTCATGCCCGGTGCTGCCACGTCGACATGTGGGCCGTGGATCACGGCGTCCGACGGGGCGCCGGCGGCGTCGACTCCTGTCACCGCCAACGCACCGGAGTAGGCCGCTGGGTATTGCGGCACGTTGTGTTGCTTCGCAGGGGACTGGGGGTCCACGTTGCCAGCCGATGCGACCACGAGGGCGCCTTTGCTGGTGGCGTACTCCGTGGCGCTCTTCAGCGACGGATTGTCGGCGGAGGAGGACAGGGCAACGACGATCACCTTCGCACCGTTGTCGGCGGCCCACTGGATTCCCGCGGCGGTGTGGGTGGGCTCCGGCCCGCGGGTCATCTTGGCCTCCTCCTGGTCACCCGTCTTCACGAGTACCCGAACCGGCAGGATCTGGGACTCCGGTGCCACACCAATCAGCCCGGAACCCTCGACCTCCCGGGCGCTGATCTGTCCCGCAAGCGCGGTTCCATGCATGGCCACGTCAATGCTTCCGTCCCCGCCGTCCATCATGTCGTAGCCCGGCAGGAGCACGTTCTTGTTCTTGAAGTGGACGTTGTTGCCGTCCACACCGGAGTCGACCACCGCCACGATCACCTTGCTGCCGCGTGAGATCTTCCACGCCTCCTCGATGCCGAGCTGATCGAGCGCTGGTGGGCGCTGGGGCACCAGGGTTGGTTTGTCGGCCGTGCATTGGCTGGGTGCGGGCGTGGGGCTGTTCTCCTCAACGACCTTCGCCGGCCTGCCACCCGCAGTCCCCGGAAGCAGAGCATGATCAGCCTGTGCGGGCACCGTCGACATCGCTACCATCACCAGGCCGCAGACCCCGCTCGTCAGGGCCCGGACGGCGGTGCCCCGCCATCGACGGGCACGCGTGTACCGTTTCGTCATTGTTCCTTCACCGTGTCCCAGACCTTCCCGGGGTTCAGGGCCTCCCCCTCGGGAATCAGCGCCGCCCACGGGGCAGGGACTTCGTAAGCATTGCTCGCGTCGTAGTCCAGGCGCTTCAGGGTGTCATCCGCCGGGGAACCGATGCCGTGAAGGGTCCCCAGATCGGAGACCAGGGAGACCACGCCGAGGCTGCCGCCGGATGTGGTACGGATCAGCGCACCCGACCCGCCCCGTACCGAGGTGGGCGTTGGTGGAGTCCGTGAGTCGCCGGCGTTTCCGCCACTGCCGCCTTCCTGGGTTTTCGGGAGAGTCTCGGTGAGGTCCTGGCTGGTCATCGAGTAGAGCACGGACGTCGAGGAGTTGTCCGGTTTCTTCGCGAGCTGGGCGCACGGCAGGGAACCGGTCGGCATGGTGTCGTCGATACTCTTCGGCCAGTCGGCCGGGGATATGCCGGCCGCGTCGATGCTGACGATGTCGATCTTCGAGATGTCATCGAGCGTGGCATTGAGCGGGGTTCCCGTCCTGTAGAGCTTGTCGGTGAGGTTCGTCAGCTGGGTGGCCTTCTTGTCGCCGATGACGACGTACCGTCTGGTGGAGTCGCCGCTCTTGACCTCGATGACGCTTCCGATGGTCGCCGAACCCAGCGACGCGGGCATCCCGGTGACAGGTCGACCGGCGCCCTCGAGCTTCAGGAACGTCAGGTCCGAGCCCGGTTCGAAGAGGGAGAGCCACTGCGAATTGACCGTGACCGGGGCGACGGAGTCCAGGCCCAGGGCATACAGCGGGTTGGGGGTCTGCCCGCTGGGGATCTTGTGCCTGAGGCCGTTGGTGATCAGGAACACGTCACCGTCCTGGGACTTGACCAGGGCGCTGCCCCGGGCCGTTCGCGCAGCTGGAAGCTGGGCCACCCAGGTGTGTGGCTTCCCGGAGATGTCGCAGGAGAACCACTGGTCCGAGTGGAGCTGATCGGCCTTGGGAACGTCGTCCGGGACTCCGGTGATGCCGATCTGGGAGCCGCGACTGATGCCGTCGATGGTTGAGGCGGGTACCTCGCTGGTCTTGTACTTACCGGCTTCCGACATCAGACGGGCAGAGGTGATGTTGGTGACTGGGCGCAGAACGCCGCGGATCGTGTAGTACCTTGCCCCGGTGCCCTTGACGACGATGAGGGTGGAATCCTGCCAGTCCTGGGGAAGGGTGGGGGCGAAGCGGCTCATGACGACCCCGACCCCCAGCATGATGGCGACGACGACACTGCCCACGATCAGGGGGACGAAGGGCGATTTGGACTCCAGCTCACGCCCACCAGGTATCCCCGACGTGAACGCCGTGATCAGGCGGCGGCGGTTGTAGCGCTGGGCCTCCAGGATCTCCTTGTTCGACGGCATCAGAGAACTCCCCAGACCAGAGCGGTCAGCGGCAGGATCGCCAACAGCGCCAGGATTCCTGCCGCATCCGCCAGCCGGGTCAGCCAGGGACGCAACTTCTGCGACACCACGTTGGTCGCCAACAGCAGGACCGCTGCCAGGATGATCGTGCCGAGGGTCCACGGCAGGGCCGAGGGGACGACCCTTGTGGTCGAGATGGCGGCGAAAATGGTCAGGAACATGCCCGTGAGCACGCCGATGAGCACCTCCACCGGCGACCGCAGCGACCGGGTGGAGAGCATCAGCGCCACACCGACGCAGGCCAGCAGGGTGACGGTGGTGGGCGAGCTGGTGAGCAGCGGGGACAGGACCACCATGGCTGCGGAACAGCCGGCTTTCAGGGAGATGACCAGCACACGGGCACCACCGACGTGGGAGTACACCTGCGTCGGGTCGATCTTCTCATCCTCCCCGTCCGTGTTGATGGTGACGGGCAGCCGCGCCAGGGCCACCCATGGGGCGCTGAGCGTGACCACGACCAGAAGAGCCATGACCAGGCTGGCCGCGCGGTCGGGGCGCAGGTTCATGAGGTACACCATGAGACCGACGAGGCAGAAGGAGATGCCAGTCGCCATGGGTGCTGTCATGGAGATGCTCAGGTCCGTGGGAAGCACGAGAAGGGCCGTGGCACCCGCCAGCAGGCCGGCCCCGGCCGTCGCCAGCGGAAGCGTGGACCAGTCCCCCGGGGTGATCGCGAAGGCGGCGCAGGCGATCAGGACGGGCGTGGTGTGCCCCAGGGAGAGCGCCCCGGGACGATCCGGCATCCGCGCCACGATCGCGGTTGCCAGGGTGGTCAGGAGGGCTCCGCTGACGCCGACCACCGCAGTCAGGACCGGCTCGTGGGTGCCGGTGACCAGGAGCAGGGCCGCGAGCAGCACCAGAGCGGCCGAGGCGTGCGCCGAGAGCTGGACGGAATTGGTTTTCTTCCACGGCGTCGAGTTGTCGGCAACCGCGGTTCCGACGGCCTCGATGAGGTCGTCGTATCGCTGGTCCTGGGCGTTGGTGCCCATCGGTTCGATCGTGAGAACTGCGCCGGGACGCACCTCCTGGTCGGGCAGCGTCCTCGACTGGTTGAGGGCGTGGCCATCGGATGTGCGGACCGTGAAACCCCTCGTGGCGGTTCCGGAATCCAGCGGCCCCAGGGCCTTGACCATGGCGGGGACCAGCTCGGCCAGCGCGACATTGGGGGGGACCGACATGTCGACGGTGCTGCCGTCCATGGCCAGTGAAACTGGCATGAGGGCTCCGGCGCTGGAGTTTCCGGTTGAAGGCATCGGGTTCCTCTGTCTGTCGTGTGGGCACTGGAGCTGGGGTTCGTCGTGTGGGCACTGTAACGAGGTCCGCGCTCAAGGTTACTTCCTCCGGGGGCGATGTCGTGTCCCGCCGGACCGTCCGGGGCGCCTGACCCGGTTGTGCAGTAGAGTTTTGGCTGTCATCGACGGCGCGGCAGAAATTGTCGGTCGCACCGCACCCATCTCACTGGAGGATGTACATGTCAACTAACTCGTATAGCGCAGGTGCAGGCGCAATTCTTGCTGGCGCCGACGCCAGCGCGACGGCTCGCAACGAAGTGCAGGCAAGCATCAGTGCAGTCGACTCGTCCGCGCAGGCCGTGCGTGGTGGCTGGGAGAGCCCCGCCTCCAGGGCGATGCTTGAGACAGTCACCCGTTGGCGGGAATCTGCCGAGGGCGTCAACAACGAGCTGAACAACTTCGAAGCCAACCTGCGCTCCACACAGACCGACTACAACGCGGCTGAGGACGAGCACCAGTCGACCTTCCAGGGCATCGCGTCCCGCATGGGCTGATTTTCCGGAGCAAAAGGAGACACATCAATGAGCGAAGACATCAAGGTATCTTTTTCCGCCATCCAGCAGCTTGCCACCGACGTCCAGAACGAGTCGAACAAGATTCAGAGCTCCTTGGACACCCTTGACGGTGAGGTCAAGAAGCTGTACGGCAGCTGGGACGGCCAGGCACAGCAGGCCTACCAGAATTCCAAGGCCAAGTGGGACCAGAAGATGGCAGACATGCACAGCATCCTTCAGGAACTGCATTCGAAGGTCGGGGATGCCGGTGTTCAGTACCAGAACACCGAGGCCAGGAACGCCAGCCGTTTCGAGGCCTGATCGCTGAAAGGTGGGGCAGGAGCGAGAGCTCCTGCCCCATTTTCGTGTTGTCGCGCGACGTCTCACGAGGGCAGATCTGCGAGGGATGGTCTTGTCCCGCTGGTCGTGGAAGCATCCCTCTCAAGGAATCCAGTCCCCCGTCCATCCATCAGGCGGACGGTTTTCCTTCTCCGCACACAGGTTCACCATGACCGTTGCGAACGGGTGTCGGAAGGAGAGCCCCGGGGCTGTTGACGTCTCTCACGCGTCCACGATTTTCATTGTTCGTTCCCCCAGGATGAGGGTTGTGCCGAACGGGACCGGGGTGCGTTTGCTGCTCTCGAGGCGGGTCACGGTGTTCTCCGCCGTGCGGATCATGACTCCGTTGGTGGAGAAGGCGTCCTCCACCCATGGGCCGGTGCTGGTGACCCCGACGCGCATGTGGGTGCGTGAAAGCGAATGGGTGGGGTCGGGGACGGCGACCAGTCGTTCTTCCGCGGTGGCGTTGCCGGGTTCGCGACCGATCACCAGGACGGCGTCGATCTTCTCCCGCTGCCCCGAGTCGACCACCAGCCACGCCACCGGCTCATGCCTGGCGGCACTTGCAGGCGAGGCTGCGGAATGCTGAGGACTCCGGATGGAGTGGGGATGGGTGATGTCGGGGGCCTGGGCGGCGGCGCGGCGTGGACTCGACGGCCGACGTGCCTCGGGTGGTGGCGTGGCCTCCTCGACCCTGGCGGGGGCAGCGGTACCTGATGTCGCCGGTGTCGGGCGGCCCTGGCCGGTGTGACGCGCCCCCAAGAGGTCGCCGCGGTTCACAGCAACCCCTCCGGGCGTCGAAGGCGGCGGGGTTCCTGTGGCGGATGCGCCTCCCGTTCCGGCGGGGCCACCGCTACTGACCGGTTCCTGGGGCGGACCTGCTTGAGGTGCCGCGGTTTTGCGCCAGACGGGCGACTGAGGGGCACTGGGTTGGTTCCAGAGCGCCTGCGGCGCCATCGCATCGTAACCGCTGTGCCCAGCCGGCATCTGGGGTACCGGCTGGCCCCAGGGCGCCTGTGGCACAGCGGTGGGTGTCTGGGGGGCGGGCTGGCCCCAGGGCGTCTGCGGTGCTGCCGTGCTGTAGCCGTTGCCGGCGGGCATGGGGGGAGCCGATTGAGGAACGCTCGGTTGATCCCAGGGCCCCTGCGCGGGGAACGCTGATGGCACGGGGGGTTCCTGCGTCCGAGGGGCTCCCGTCCAGGGCCCCGGCGTCGCGTTCGGTGGTGCCACGGGGTTCGCGGAGGGCGCGCTCTGCGGGAACGGGGACGCCGGATTGGTGAAGGGTTGGTTCGGGACGGCCTCGCCGTGGCCGGGGGTGAAGGCCTGTGCAGCGGCGAATTCCCCGTGCGGGGAGAAAGCGCCCTGGGGCTGTGCCTGTTCCGCCGAGGCGGTGGGTTTGCGCAGATCCGCCGAGGCGGTGCCGCAGACGCGGTCCATCCAGTCCCGGCCGTCGCGACCCAGCAGGATGCTGATCAGGGGACCCACCACGGTGAGGTGGAGCAGGGTCATCAGCACCGAGCGAATCAGCTGACGTTTCAGGCCGGGGGCCCGGGACGTGCCCTCGGCGACGGCCGCGGTGCGGGTGAGCAGGGCGCCGGGCGTGCGACCCGTGCGGGCGCGGAGCAGGCTGAACACCACCGCCATCTGGACCACGACGATGCCGGCGATGACCAGCGAGGGGAACAGCAGCCAGATCAGGCCGGCAACGGCTGCGATACAGACCACGTCCGTCAGGTAGGCACATGCGCGTTTCATCCCACTGGCGGGAGCGAGAGCCCCGGTGGGAACCGGGGATGTCGTGGCCGGCAAGCCACTGGGCCCTGGTGAGGGGGGGAACCCTGTCTGGGGGAGGTGCTGGGCGGGGTAGGTCTGGGTCATGATGCCATCTGTCGGACGAGATCGAACAGCCCGGCGGCGTAGACGGCTGCTGGTAGGAGGAGGAACACGGAGAGCGTCTGTGTGATGTCGGCCATGCGTCCGAGCAGCGCCGAGGGACGGGCCTTGGCGAGTGCCGTGGTGGCGATGCTGAGCGCCGCTGCCATGACGGTCAGGACCAAGGTGGTGATCTGCGATCCCAAGGCCTGGGATGTGCTGGGCGTGGTCAGCGCCGCTATGACGATCAGCAGGGCACTGATCCGGGGCAGGATCCGCCCCAGCCTGTCGCGCCGGGCGCGGGGCACCAGCGCCATGCTCAGGAAGGCGGTGGTCATCATGACGGTTCCGACGACCCCGGCCCACTGATCGGCGCCCATCGTGTGTGAGGCCGGGAAGGCGGTTATGCCGACGGCGCTGCAGCACACGATGAGCAGCAGCTGATCACGGGCTGTGGCCTCGCTGATCGTGCGGCGGATCTTTCCGGCGGTGATGGGGGAGGGCGGTGCGACCTGCGGGGCCCGCACGGTCGGGGCGGACGTGGTGACGGTGGGCAGGTCCAGCAACTGGGTCTCCGGGATGCGGAACGCGAAGGTCGGAATGGTCGAGACCGCGATCGCGGCCACTGCCATGACCAGGGGCGCGACCATGGTGACGGGGACGTCCCACATGATGACGAACGACGTCAGAAGACTGACCGCCCCCCACACGGCTGCGAGGGTGGCGCTGAGGGCCGACTTGTCGAGCAACCAGATGCACAGCGCTGCCAACAGCGCCGTCCAGGTGGTCACCGCCACCGCCAACTGCGAGAGGAAAATCGTGGACGGCGGCAGGGCGGCTGTTCCACAGATACCGATCAGCGTCGTGGTGGCCAGGAGACCCGGGGCGGTGCTGCGGAGCCGCCACCATCGCAGCGCCCCCCCCACCGTCACCGCGCAGATCACGGCTGCCGTCACCCTCAGGGCCACCGGAACGGACCACCACCCGAGGGCGGGGCCGATCAGACAGGCCATCTCGATGCTCGTCGTCAGGGTGAGGAACACGACGAGAACCAGGGTGGGCCGCAGCCAGGGCGAGGCGGCACGGGTGGCGACCTGTTTGGCGACGTTGGCGCTCTCGACGCTGCCGCTCAGGGTCAGCACGGCACCGGACGGTAGATCGGGGCCGATGACTTGCTCCAGCCCCACCGGGGTGCCGTCCGGGTGGGCGAGGTTCATGGCCGTCGGATCGATCTCCAGCATGCGCATCAGAGCGGCCACGGTCGTTCCAACCGGGACAGCGACGTCGCGTTTGGACATGCCGTGCAGGACCGTGGTCGACGCGAGAGGCGTGGACATGCGTTCCTCCATGGTGCTGGATCGGCGATCTGTGCGGTTGGGGCCGAAGTGTGACCCATCGTATGACGATAGTATGGGTGTTGGCTTCGACGGTACCTAGACCATACGACGTGACCAGACCACACGAGACGGGGAGTACTTTGGGAATGGCCCAGACCAAGCAGGGCGAGGCTAAGGCCCCTGATCTTCCCACCGGGCAGATCGACATTCAGGTTCCCCCCGATCAGCCCGAGGCCGCGGGCATGGGAAACGTCCTGATGACCGTCATCCCGATGATGGGTTCGATGGGCGTCATGGTGTTCATGGCGATGTCCCAGGGGCAGAACACCAGGATGCTGCTCATGGGCGGCGGCATGATCGTCGCCATGCTGTCGATGGTGGGGTTCAACATCTACCGCCAGGTCTCCGGGCACCGGCAGAAGATCGACACCCTGCGTCGCGAATACCTGACTTATCTGAGCGAGACCCGCACGACCGTGCGCATCGTCACCCGCAAGCAGCGCGCCTACATCGGTTGGCACCTACCCTCACCGGATGCGCTGGTGCTGATCGCCCAGGAGGGCACCCGCCTGTGGGAACGGGAGATGGGCGACATGATGGCCATGCAGGTGCGACTGGGAACCTCCTCGCAGTCGTTGGCGATGGAGCTCGTCGAACCGGAGATCGCCCCCCTCGCCAAGCCCGACGTGGTGTGCCACTCCGCGATGCGGCGGTTCATCGACTCGCACTCGATGGTTGACGAGATGCCCTTCGGTGTCATGCTCGGCGACTTCAGCCACGTCGACGTCGCCGGTCCCGTCGATGCGACGCGCTCGCAGGTGCGGGCCATGCTCATGCACATGACGACCTTCGCCTCCCCACAGGCCCTGCGCGTCGCGGTCATGTGTTCCGAGGCGGACAGGAAACACTGGGAGTGGGTCAAGTGGCTGCCCCACGCCCGTTCCACGCAGGTCAGCGATGCCCTGGGGCCGGCCCGCATGGTGGTCACCGGTCCCGGCGAGCTGGAGGAGATGCTCGGCGAGGAGTACACGGATCGCGGTGCGTTCCGGGCACGTTCGGAGACGACGACGTGGCCGCATCTCTTCCTGATCCTCGACGGTGTGGACCTGCCGGTCAACAGCACCCTCGGTGGCTTCGGGGGGACCGAGGGCGTGACGGTCGTGCGGACCATGACGTCCTGGGGGCCGATGACCTCCCGATCGACCCTGCGCATGATCCTGCACCCCGGGAAGGAGGACGGGGACCGCGGGCAGATGGAGCTGCTGCTCCTCGACCAGAAACCCATCATCGCCACCCCGGACGTCATGGGGGAGGCCCAGGCCGAGGCGGTCGCGCGGCGCATGGCCCCGTGGGCCGACGAGGAACGACCCGAGGCGGAGTCCCCGGTCGGCAAGTCCGATCCGAAACGTTCCCAGGACCTGACGGAGCTGCTGGGGTGCGGCGACATCCGCGACTTCGACCCGGACCGGCAGTGGAAGCGGCGTGAGGGTCGCGATCGGCTGAAGGTGCCCTTCGGGGTGACCCCTGAGGGCGTCCCGGTGGCCCTCGACATCAAGGAATCGGCGCAGCAGGGCATGGGACCGCACGGCCTGCTGGTCGGTGCGACCGGTTCCGGCAAGTCCGAGGTGCTGCGAACGCTGGTGTTGGCGATGGCGTTGACGCATTCGCCGGAGCAGCTGAACTTCGTCCTGGTCGACTTCAAGGGCGGTGCGACCTTCGCGGGCATGTCGGATCTGCCCCACGTGTCGGCCATGATCTCGAACCTGGAGTCGGAGCTGTCCCTGGTGGACCGCATGCAGGACGCCCTGCGCGGTGAGATGGTGCGCAGGCAGGAGGTGCTGCGCGATGCGGGCAACTACGCCAACGTCACCGACTACGAGGCGGACCGGATCGCGGGAAAACACGACTTCCCACCCATGCCCGCGCTGTTCCTGATCCTCGACGAGTTCTCGGAGCTGCTGAGCGCGAAACCCGAGTTCGTGGATCTGTTCGTCGCGATCGGGCGTCTGGGACGTTCGATGTCGATCCACCTGCTGCTGTCCTCGCAGCGCCTGGAGGCGGGACGCCTGAAGGGCCTGGACTCGCACCTGTCCTACCGGATCGGTCTGCGCACCTTCTCCGCGAGCGAGTCGCGTGACGTCCTGGGTGTTCCCGACGCCTACGAGCTACCGGCCTATCCCGGCGTCGGTTACCTGAAACCGGGCACGGACCAGATGATCCGTTTCCGCGCCTCCTACGTGGCGGCCCCACCTCCCACCCGCAAGGCGGAGATCGTCGCCCGGGAGGGGGGGAGCACGGGTCCGGTCAAGATCTTGCCCTTCACGACCGAGCCGGTCGCCAAGGAGGAGGAACCAGCGGAGGAACCCGTCCCCAGCGGTCCGGTCGTGAAACCCGGCGACGAGAAGTGGGACGACATGACCCAGATGGACATAGCCGTCGCCCGGATGAAGGGCAAGGGGATGCCGGCCCATCAGGTGTGGCTGCCGCCGCTGGACGTGTCGGACACGATGGACTCGATGATGAAGGACCTCACGGTGGTCCCGGAGCTGGGGCTGATCTCTCCCGCCTGGCGTGCCCGTGGGCCGTTGTGCATCCCGGTCGGGATCGTGGACCTTCCCCTGGAGCAGCGCCGCGACATCCTGGAGTTCGACTTCTCCGGCGCCAACGGCCATTTCGCCGTGGTCGGCGGGCCGTTGACGGGCAAGTCGACCACCCTGAGGTCGGTGGTGATGGCGCTGAGCCTGGTACACACCCCGAAAGAGGTGCAGTTCTACATCCTGGATCTGGGCGGTGGCACCTTCACGCCCTTCGAGGGCGCGGCCCACATAGCGGGCGTCGCGACCCGTGACCGCCCGGACGTGATCAACCGGATGATGGCCGAGATCGAGGGCATCATGAATGATCGCGAGAAGTATTTCCGCGCGAATCGCATCGACTCGATGGACACCTACCGGCAGGGGCGGGCCGAGGGACGGTTCGACGACGGCTACGGTGACGTGTTCCTCGTCATCGACGGATGGGCCGCCATGAAAACCGACATCGAGGGCCTGGACATGCGCGTGATGGCGCTGATGGCGCGTGCCCTGTCGTTCGGGGTGCACGTGATGGTGTCCTCCAACCGGTGGGCGGATTTCCGTCAGCAGGTGGCGGATGCTCTCGGGTCGCGGCTGGAGCTGAGGCTCGGCGACGCCAGCGACACGAAGTTCAACCGGAAGGTGGCAGCAGGGGTTCCCCTGGAGCGTCCCGGTCGCGGCCAGGAGGTGGGCACCCACCACGTCCTGGTGGCGCTGCCTCGTGCTGACGGCGATCACGATCCCTCGACCCTCGGCAAGGGCGTGGCGACGACCCTCGAAGCCATCGCGAAGGCCACGAAGCCGGGACCGAAACTGCGGTTGCTGCCCGGACGGATCACGGTCAAGGAACTGTTGGACCAGCCGGCCGCCGCGCAGGGGCTCGTGCTGGGGGTGGAGGAGTCCCGCCTCGGCCCGTTCATGTTCCATCCCCGTCAGGAGAGCCACCTGTTTCTGTTCGGCGACGCGAAGGCGGGAAAGACGACATTCCTGCGTTCGATCGCCCAGGAAGTGGTCCGCACACACAGCGCGAAGGATGCACAGATCTTCGTGGTGGACTACCGGCGTTCGTTGTTGGATCAGGTGCCGGAGGAATACCTTGCCGCGTACATGACGAACAAGGACGAGGCTGAGGAGAACCTCGGCGGCCTGGCCGAATACCTGAAGACGCGCATGCCGAACGACAAGGTCACGTCGAAGCAGCTGCGTGACCGTTCCTGGTGGACGGGTGCTGAGGCCTGGGTCCTGGTCGACGACTACGACCTGGTGGCGTTGCAGGGACGCAACCCGGTGGCGGTGCTGCAGCCGTTGATGGCGCAGGCCCAGGACGTCGGCCTGCACGTCATGGTGGTTCGTCGTATGGGTGGTGCTTCCCGGGCGGCCTTCGAGCCGGTGCTTCAGGCGATGAGGGATTTGGGGACGACCGGCATTCTCATGTCGGGCAGCCCGGATGAGGGTGCGATCATCGGCAGGATCAAGCCCATGAAGCTGGATGCGGGTCGCGCCCAGGTGATCTCACGTGACGCGGGTAATTTCCTGGCGCAGCTGGTGTGGTCGGAGCCGAACACCTGAGCCGGGACGACGTCCCGCCCACCTTGGGCGGGACGCGCCGGGGCGTTGGTCAGAGTGCCCCACCGGGACGCCACACACCCACCCGGGGAGCGCCGCCGTCCTCGGGCCGTTCAGGTTCATCGGTGATGCCGTAGACCTCCTGGAGTCGGGAGATGGAGGGGTCGTCCTCGCCGAGGTTTTCCTGGGCCAGCGTGACGACTGCGCGTCCCGCTTCTTGCCGGGCCTTCTGGTAGGCGTCCAGGATCGCTTTCCGGGCCCATGCCAGGTCCTGCCCGAGGTCCACATCGATCAGGGTGCCGGCTGAGTCGACGGTCACCTCGATGCCGTCCACGCTGCTTCTGCCGCGCACCTTCTCCGTGCCCTGCCGGAAAGCCGTGGCTGCGGCGGCTCGTTGATGTACAGCCTCGATGTCCACGTCCAGTTGTGCCAGGCGTTGGTCGAATGGGTCCATCGTGATGGTTCTCCTTTCGGGATGGATCAGTCGGATCGCGTGTCATCGGTTTGTGTGTCGGATGATTGTGTTGTGTGAGGAAGATGACCCGGTGTTCTCGACGTCGATCGGGCCTTGTTCGTAGTGTACTGGGATGGTAGCCGCTCAGGTGTGTTGAGGGATGTTTGACTGGCATCTTCTCTCCTCGGGAGGAATGCGCGACATCCCACCTTCAGATGCGATGGTGTGTGAACGTGGCGGATCGCCGTACGGCATGTCACCGGCGGCGTTGCTCAGAATGCGTTGGCAGCAGGAGGGTGGGAGTGCGCTTTGAGCGCTGGGTATCCTTATTGTTCTCGCGGGATTCCAAGTTCGGGAATGTGGAGTTTCTTGTCGCCGATGTCGTTTGCATTTTTGGTGCTGTTGCTGGGGTAGCGCCATGCCTTGTAAGTCAGCTGATCGGGTGATTCGATGCCGCCAATGTCTCGTAGACGCAGGGTGCTTGCCCGGACAGTGTCCCAAATGACATGACTCATTGCTGGCCACGGAAGCCTTCGCTGCCATGTCACTCCATCGTCGGACGGAGTGAACCCGAGCTGCTGCCGATCGCGTGGGTTTTGCTGGGGTGTGAAGGTTGCCATGTCCTCCGGGACATTCTCGCCACAAATCGCGGCCACGAGGTCCGTATTCCCTCCATACAGGGCATTGATTCCGGCGAACTGCGCGAAGGGAACTCCGGTTTTCCCTTGTCCGTCCGATGCGCCAATGAGGTTTATTCATGGGCGGCGCATCAGCCAGCGAAATCCCTAGTCAGACCACACTTGAGGATGGCCGTGAATAAACCTCAATGATCAAGATCGTCCGAGCGGTGAAATTTGTTATTGTGGAGAAAAGATTTACTTCAAACTCTTGCCAAATCATGAGACTGGAGTGCTACACGTTTTGTGGACAGTGACGAAAAACAGGTTTAATCGAACAT
>CAJPNZ010000084.1 GCA_905372155.1 Propionibacteriaceae bacterium | reverse complement strand
CCCTCGCGCGACCGGCTCCCCCGCCGCCGGACCCGCGGTCCGCTCCCCCGACGTCCGCGCCCTCACATCCCCGGCTGCCCAGGACGATCCCGGTCCCAGTTCCTTCTCCACCGGTGGCGAAGAAGCCTCAACCGCTCACGCGGGACACGGACGTCAGGGCGTCATCGCCCGGGAGCCCGGACGATGTGCCTCTCAGCGAGATGCTCGAATCCCCGAAGCCCAGGTCCTCGTCCCTGGATGCGATCAGGAACCGTGCGGGCGAGGCCGCCCTGGGCAAGTACCTGCTGTCAGCCGCGGCGGCGGTGCTGGTCTTCCTGGCCGCGGCCAGTCTCATCGCGCTGCTGTGGAACTCGATACCGGACATCGTCAAGGTCGGGGCCGTCGGCGTGACGGGCGTCACGCTGACCGTCGTCGGAATGGGCATGATCTCCAGGGCCACGACGAACCGGCTACCGGCCGCCACACTCACCGGCATCGGCGGCGGGCTGGGGTTCGTTTCCCTGGTGGGCGCGGTCCTGCTGGGATTGTTGACCCCGCTGCCCGCCTTCCTCACGCTCACCGGCTGGACGATCATCCTGATCCTGGTCGCCGCGCGCACCCACCTACCCTACATCACGATCATCACCGCGCTGGGCGGGTTGTCGACCATCGGGCTGGCCGCGGCGCAATCCCGCATCCATCCCGAACAGTCCTTCCTGGGCCTGACGATGGTGGTGGGTTATGTGGCGGCCATCACCCTGACCACCGCCATGACCGCGCGGAAAGCGGTCGAGCAGTCCCGCTTCAGGCCCCTGTACCTGCTGTCGGCCAGCGCGATCGGGCTTCCTGCGCTGTTCATGGCACCCGTCGAGAAGGCACGGGAGATCACCGAGGCCGGCACCCTCGTGGCCATGCTCGTTCTCGTGGCGCTCCTGTTCGCCCAACTCATCCTGGTCGTGAGGGCGGGCGAAGTACCGGAGGACGAAATCCCCGAGGACGAGACCCCCGAGACCACACCGGAGTCACCCATCGGGACCCCAACGAACCCCTGGGCACTGGCCTGGCTGACCGCCCCGCTGCTGATAGCCATCTCGACGCTGCGACTCAGGCCGGTACCGCCTCCACGGGCCACACCTGACTGGTTCCTGCAGCAGGACTTCACTCTGCTGGCCGTGGCGCACCTGGTCGTCCTCGCCGTCGTCGTGGTGCCACTGGTTTTCAAGGGAGTCGCCGCCAAGGCCGGGCATTGGGCCGGGCACTGCCTGTTCGTCAGCGCCTTCGTGGTGGTGGGCATCCTGCTGCCCCAGCTGAGGAACGAAGCCCTGGCCCTGGGCGCGCTCGTCGCCGTCCTGGCCCTGACCGCGATCCCCGCGGTGCTCGCCGGCAATGCAATCCACGCCATCACCGTGCCGGCCGCAGTCGTGCTCCTGACCTGGTTCGGGTACGACCCGGGCATCTACCTGGCCCTGGTGCGGCTGGGCGTCCTGGCGGTGGCCGTGGCGGTCGCACTGGCCGTTGAGAAACGCCTCCCGGACAGGCCGGAACACCTCGTGACCGTCTGGCTGGTGGTGTTCCTGCTGGTCCTCCGGCTGCCCGCGGTCGTCGAGGAGCTGCTGTGGCGGTTGGGCGTCGAGCCGGCCTGGGGCGTCACGGTCTGGGGGAGCCTCATGTTGAGCGTGGTCGTGGCGCTGATCGCGCTGGGCCTCGGCAGCGGGCACGCTACGACCCTGCCCCTGCTCTCCGGCAGGCTGTTCGGGCAGCGGGCACGCCTGGTCGACGAACCCGCGGTCGGCACGGTGTCCTTGGCCCCGTCGTCGCCGGTTCCGATGATCCTGACCCTCGGGGCTGCCGGTTTGATGCAGTACGCGATCTACGCAGCCACGTCCTGGTCGGTGCTGCCGTGGCGGCCCGCGGCCCATCCAGCGTGGGCCTTCCTGACCCACGAGCTGGTGCTAATCCCCTTCGTGCTCGCGGTGGGCTGCGCGGTGGTGTGGATGATGTGGCCGCTTGTGCGGCACCCGTGGCACGGCGTGGCCGCCGGCATCGCCTTCACCCTCTCGCTGCTCGGGATGAACACCCTCCTGACGGCGACGAACGTGGACTCCGCGACGAGCAGCGCCACCCTCATCATCGCCGGCGCCCTCAGCATCGTCGCGGGTTTCCGCGCCCACGCCACGGCCATGCGCCTGTACGGGCTGGTTCTGGTGATGCTGATGGTGCTCAAGCTCGCGGTGATCGACATGTCCGGGCAGAACTCCATCACCCGCATCCTGTCGCTGCTGGTGGCGGGCGTGATCTGCTTCGCCCTGTCCGTGGCCTACAGCCGGCTGAGCGCCCACCTGAGCGGCGCCTCGGAGGAAACGGAGGATCTCGACTAGCCGTATCCGGGATCCCGCGAGGTCACCCGTCCGCGGGGGGCCGGGCTGTCAGGACGAGGATCTTCTGCTCGATCATCCGGAACAGTGGGAACCAGGTGATCAGCCAGCTCCGGGGCTGGATCCGTCGCATTCCCTCGGACAACCTGACGTCGCGTTCGGCCCGGAAACCGGGCGCCACGGTGCGGCAGAACTCCTTGCCGTTGCGGCATCCGTAGGTGAACCTCGCCCCGGACCTGACGACGGACTTCTCCCGCCCGAAGCGTTGGAACAGGGGCGCCATGACCTCCACCAAGGCCGTCGCGCCGGGGAAGGAGTCGTGGATGATCCCCATCAGGATGCGCAGGTCATCGGAGCTCAGGTACATGGTCAGGCCCTCGACGACGACCAGCACCTCGCCCGTCACCTCCACTTCCCCGGGCCATCGCGGATCCATTGCCGAGGCGGCGATCGTCCGGACCCGGTCCACCGGGGCGATGAGTCGCCGGCGGACGTCGATCACCTGCGGTAGATCGAGGTCGTACCAGCGCGTCTTCCCGTCGTCGACGCGATGGAAGCGGGTGTCCAGCCCGCAGCCAACGTTGACGACGGTGCAACCGGGATGCCGGGCGATGAAGTCGCGGACGAGGTCGTCGAACAGCAGGGTACGGGCCGCGGTCCCGAAGGACATGAGCTGATCGGATCGAGCGGCCGTGAAGTCGTAATCGATGCGGGAGACCAGCTCGACCGCCTGCGGATCGGACAGCAGCTGCGGGTGGGACAGCGTGTACTGGGCCCTGGCGTGAAGGGTCTGCAACATGGTTTCCGGGACCCCGGTGAGTTCGACTTTCTCCATGTCCTCCAGTCTTCCCCCGCGCGCCGCATCCCCGGGAGGGTCTCACGACACGACGGGCCCGTTCTCACCACACGTCGATGGACCACGAGTAGACCGGAATTCCCTCCTCGGTCGCCATGCCCTCCAGCCGGAATGGTATGACGCTCCCGTCGCGGTATTCGGGGGTGCAGGAGTAGCCATCCGCCTTGTGGTCCTTGACGAGACCCTCGATCGTCTCGTCGTAATGCTCCTTGCGTTCAACGACGGATACCGGGACGAAGACCCGGTTCATGGGCATGGCCTGCCCACCGAAACGCAGCGGAACGAGATACAGCGGCGCCAATTTCCCCTCGGCGGCCAGGGCTTCGGCCTTCAGAACAGAATCGACCTTCGTGAAATCAAGCTTCTTGGCCCACTTCCTGCCCAGCCAGTCAAGAAATCCCATCGTCACCTCCGTCTGCACGCGCGCCCCGTGTTCCCCGTCCGCGCGTCATGGCTCAGTTCCCCTGCGACCACAGTAACCAGCCGATGGGGGCAGCACCCCGGAACGTGCCCCGGGTCGTCCGAAAGACCGACAGGAGACAGGTCGCGGGGCCTCACACCTCCACTCGAAGGTCCTCGACGGTCTCGCCCTCGTGGACTCCGGTCCCCCGCGAGGTTGCCAGCTGTTCCTTGAGATTGTCCTCGAGGACCCGGATGGCCCTGACCCGGGGCGTGACCACCGCGATGAGGATCAGCAGGATCCCGACGAGCCCGAACATCAGCCCGATGCCCCGGGACTGTCCGACACCGATGATGCCACCCAGGCCATCGACCAGCGCCCCTCCAGGGCGCAGCAGCGGGTTGAACACGTTGTCGGCGAGCGGCCCTGCGATGCAGTACGCGGCCAGGAAGCCGAGCTGGGACACCAGACCCATCAGTCCCCAGATCTTGCCCTGGGTCTCGTTGGGAATCCACGACCGGGTGAGCACCTCGACGCTCGTGTTCAACGGCGGCAGGACCATGAAGAACAGGAACGTGGCGGCCCCGATCAGCACCACGTCGGTGGTCATTCCCAGACCGATCACGACGACCCCACCGAACGCCAGCGCGATCGCCAGGTAGCGGATGTGGTTGTTGCCCATGTTGAACACCCCGATGGCCAGGCTGGCCACGACCATGCCGATGGCGGCCACCGAGCGCACCAGCCCGAGGGTCTGTTCGTCGGCGAGGTCGAGCATCATCGGCGTCAGGAGGGTCTGCAGGAATCCCATGCAGAAGGTCATCAGGGTCACCAGCAGCATCAACACCACGATCCCACGGTTGCGGGCGAAGTAGGCCAGCCCGCTGCGGAAATCCTCCCAGAAACCCTGCTCGACCGGTTTCGGTTCCGCCTTGATCGTGCGCCACACGATCACCGTGAACGACACGGTCGTCACCATCGTCGCGACATCGATCATCAGGACCGCATTGATGCCGAACTGCACCATCACCAGGCCCGCGACCGCCGGGGATATGAGGTACTGCGCAGCAGCTGCCAGCTGGGTCATGCCGGAGGCCCGGGCGTACTGCTCGGGCGTCAGCAGGTCGGTGACAGTGGCGCGGTAGGCCGGGTCCAGCAGCGCCTCGAAGACCGAACTGAACGCCACACAGGCGCAGATCACCCAGACCTCCCGGAACCCTAGGTGGAAGGCCCCCAGCAGAGCAACCAGCCCGATCGCCGACAACGTGTCGCTGAGGATCATCATCAGGCGTCGATCGAACCGGTCCACCAGGACCCCGGCGAGCGGCGCCAGCAGCAGGCCCGGGAGGAATGCGGCGAGCATGATGAGTGCGCCGGGGGTCGTCTGCCCCGTCTCCTGGTACACGAAAACCCCAAGCCCAAAGGCGGTCATGCCGTTGCCGACCCGGGCGATGAGCTGCGTGAGCCATATCAGTTGAAAGGCACGAAGATTCCGGGTGGCCTGTGGGTTCTCGGCAACCTTCGTGACGTTTATCTTCATCATCATCGTCTCCCCATGTCTCTGGGGCCGCGTCACCGCACCACCCCGAAACGTCGTTGCACAGGCGTCGAGAACGTTTCCGCTCTCGCACCAGAAGGTGTGTTGTGATTCATCGTAGGTCGACGGAGACGGGAGAGCGGCGGGAATACACCCAAAGTTGATTCGGGCCGTGGGCGCTGCACCCACGGCCCGAATCAGTCGGTCCGGTGTTTTCAGAACTGGATGTCGTCGGCGATCCCGGGACCGGTCCGGGACGCGATCCGGGCGGCGATCTCCCGCTGCTTGGCCTGCTGCAAGGTGATGAGGGAATCGGCGTTGCGCAGGTCCATCATCCAGTTCACCCCGGCGCTGCCGACCTGGGCGACGGTGACCCCGTAGTTGGACTCGAGGTAGCCGCCCGCATCGAGGCCAGCCTCGGTGGCGGCGGCCGCGGCTGCCGAGCACTCGATGTAGAAGTCACGGTCGGTGGACAGCCGGGCCGCATTCGACGGCGCCCCACCTGCGGAGCCCGCCGCGTCGAACTTCGGGTGGGGACGGGACATGAGGTTCGCGTACTCCATCCCGACCGTCATCGGGAACATCTGGACGCGCTGGGTCCATTCCGCCGACGCCTGATCCCACTGGGGACGTTCGACGCCGAGGATGCGCGCGATCTCGTCGCCCGAAACCCCGGCGTGCATCTTCGCCGACGCTGCGACCCAGTCGTGCAGGGAGACCCCAAGTACCGGCTGGAGTTCGGGGGCAGCCGGGTTGACCTGCCGCATCGCCTCGATGGGCGCGAAGGCGGCGTTCTCGGCGGCGCGGGCAGCGGCATCGGAGGGGTCCTGGTAGAACCCGAGCAGCGCATTGTTCATCGAGGTGTGGATCGACACCACCCGGGTGATCGCCCCGGTGGCGTGCTCCATGGCGTCCCGGCCGGAGATGCGCAGCCCGATGTACTCGCGCACCTCCTCCACCATGGCCCCCAGCGTGGTGCGGATGTCCGAGTTGGCCAGCACCAGATGACGGTTGCCCCGGAAATCACCGAGCCGGGCCTGTTCCACGTCGGCCTGCGCCAGCTGCGCCTCCCACTGGGCCAGCGCCTGCTGCGACCCCGCGACGTCACCGGCCTCGACGGCCTGCACCGGCGCGACGTGCCCGTCGCGCACCCGCGCCCAGATCCCGTACCAGGCATCGGCGTACTGAACGGCGGCCGGGTCGAGACCGGCCGGGGGACGGGGACGCGAGAGGTCGCGGGCCTCGTCGACGTCCATCAGCATCTCGAGGCTGTACGGGAAGGCGTGAGTGATCCAGTCGACGTGCTCCACACCGCGCACGGCGTCGCTGATCCCGGAGACGGTCTCCCTGGCCTTCTTGAAGAATTTTCCCAGCATGTTTCCTGCTCTCTCGAGTTCGTGGAACCGATCAGTTTCCGATATGGGCGGGACCGGCCACCCACGGATCGTCGGGACGTCTCCTGGCGGTGACGTGTGTCGCCGCGACCATGGTCGAGGACGGCGTGAAGGTGGCGCGGGAACCGCATCCCCGGCACGCCAGGTAGACCGCGACGGGGTACAGGTACGGAACCGGCACGGGGGCCCCGCACTGGGAGCAGGTGAGCCGGATCGCGCGCCACTCGGCGACGGCCTGCTCCCAGATGGCCTGGTCGTGGTCGGCCTCGGGGGCGGCGAAGGCCTCCTCGGCAATGGCCTCGAGGCTGTCCTCCCACGCCTCGAATCGCTCCTCGAGGCGTTCGTAGGCGGCCTCGGTCGCGGGGTCGTCGATCGTCTCGAACACAGTGAACTGTTGCTCGAAGACCTCGCGGCCCTTGTTCGCCAATCCTGTGATCTGGGAGGTCACCCCGGCCTGGAGGGTGTGGGCCGCGGCGCGGGTGTCCTCGTCTCCGGAGGCCTGCATCTCCGCGACGGCGGCAGCCGCCTCGGCGGCCACCTCGCGGGCGCGGGCCGTCAGTTTGCCCAGGAACGTCTCGAGGCGCGGGACGAGGGCGTTGAGCTGGTCGCTGGAGTGACTCACGGGTGCTCCTGCCGGTCCCGGGCGTACTCGGTGGCGAGGGCGGCGACGAAGACGTGCCCGCAGTAGCTGCACTCCCCGACCCCGTCGGCCTCGGACCGCGGCGCACCGCAGTCGGGGCAGGTGCGGGTCTCGGCGCGCGTCCTCTCCTCCTCGAAGCGGATCGAGGACCTGGGCGCGGAGACGGCCTGGCGGCGCATCCTCTCGACGAACGACTCGGCCATCACAGGGCCTCGATGATCTGCGATTTCTTGGCGTTGAACTCGTCCGCGGTGATGAGCCCGGCCTCGAACATCTTCTTCAGTTTCGCGAGTCGCTCGACGGGATCGTCCGTCCCCGCGGACGGTGCGGACGGCGCCGGTTGCGCGGGCTGCATCGGCTGGGCGGGGAAACCCTGCTGGGCCGGGGCGCCGAGCTGTTGCTGCACCTGCCCCATCGCGATGCCCATGGCCATCCCCTCCTGGATGCCGTGCCCGACTGCGGTGTTGGGGTTGGCGGTCGCTATGGCGGTGTTGAAGGCCTGGAACCGCGACATGTCACCGATCATGTTCATGCTGGTGACCTTGTCGTAGTACTCGTTGACCTCGTCGGGCAGCGTCACCGAGGTCACGGTGAACTGGGTGAGCGTCACCCCCAGGTCCAGGAAATAGGGGGCGATGGCGGGTTGCAGGCGCGCGTTGACCGCCGACAGGTTCGCGGCGACGTCCAGGACGGAGATCCGTTGGGTGGCCAGCACCTCACCGAACTTCGCGGCGATGTAGTCGCGGAGCTGGACCTCGAGGTCGCGGATCGTCAGCACCGGATAGGCGCCGGCGTACCCCCGGAAGAACCGGGGAATGTCGGTGATGCGCGCGGAGTAGGACCCGAACGCGCGCGCCCGGACCTGCCCGAATTTCTCGTCGGCCATCATCACCGGCGCCGGGGTTCCCCACTTGAGGTCGACGAACTGGCGGGTCGCGATGTAGAAGATGTCGTAGACGTGCGGCGACGCGAACCCGTACTTCCATCCCACGAGGTTGGACAGGATCGGGATGTTGCCGGTCGGGAGGGTGTAGGTGCCGGGCAGGTAGACACCGGCGGCCTGACCCTTCGCCAGGAGCAGGGCGTTCTGGTTCTCTCGGACGATCAGTTTCGCCCCGGACTTGATCCGCCCGTCGGGATCCGGGTAGCGCCACAGCACGAGCTGCGGGTCCGGGTCGAGACACTCAACAATTTCGATCCAGGGCAGTGCCACGATCAAACTCCTTGCGACCAAGCTGACCGTCAGGGCTGATCAGCGGGAGGAGTTTAGCAAGACGCGGACGGAGCGGTTCATGCACCCGGAAACCACTCATCACTGCCCTGACAGGGGGTGACGCAGCTCCCGGCGATCGTGCAGGAGGGCCGGGAACGCGACCGAGGGTCCGAGGTCACCTCGGTCGCGCACCTGTCAAGGGCCGTCCGTGAGCAGACCAATTGCGCTCAAATCTCGGGATCAGTTTCCTGTCGATTCTGTTTGACGAATTTGATCAACTCGCCCCTACTGGAAATGCCAAGACGACGGTAAATATTTCGCAGGTGGGTGTCCACCGTGCGTTTGCTCAAGTACAACGCGTCAGCGGCCTGTGCATTGGTGCAACCCGCAGCGATCTGCTCAGCGACCCGTTGCTCACTGACGCTGAGTCTCCGCGAGTCATCAGCGGCATCTGGAGAAAAATTGCTTGGGCACATCGAGGAGTTGGATAATTTGTTGATGGTGCGCCACGACTTTTCTGCGGCGCACATGTCATTTTGCAAGCATTCCGCTATCGCGTCTTCATGGCAAGAAACAAATATGGCTCTGAGCTGTTGTCTCCAATTCAGGATTGATGGGTTCGTGAGCTTTGCCGAAGCCAAGGACCGCCCGGTGGCGAAATGTTTGTCGATGGCCAACTGAACGCTGCCCTTGCGACGATCCAGGCCTGCTGAACAGTGCATGGCGAACACCCTGAGAACGGCATGGGCGCCCTCGTCCAGAGGTAGAAGCAACTTCGACCCGTCAGACCCCTTCTGGAGATAGTGCATGGCGAGTTCGCAGAACTGCGCGACGCGGGAGGCACGCATGGCCGAGGTGGCCTCCGCCGCACGTGCGAGCAAATCACTGGCCAGCTTCTCGTCCTGATGATGGAATGCAACCAGCGAATGTACGATGAGAACCCAGACGCGAGCGGCTTTGCTCGTGCTGGCGAGTGATCGCGCTCTCCAGCACCACACCGCTGCCTGATCCATCAAGTTGTTCATGGCCATGGCCAGTCCCGCAAGGCAACAGGGTACGAGCGACAACCCGCCCGAGGACAGCTCATGTCGTACGGCCAGCTCGCACAACTGGGTACTCGCGGAACGTCGGGTGAAGGAACGTAGACCCGCCACTCCTGCGCGTATCAGCGGGGCCGATGGGAGATCACCGCGCGACATGGCGACAATGCGTCGAAGCATGCGCCACCGACGCGCAGGATCAACGCAGGCGGTCGCCGGGGAGGTTGTGATCCAGGTGAGCGCCGCCGTGACCGCCCGGGAAGCACCGGGGTCGAGAGTCTCCAAGACCCTCTCCGCCAGACGCGCGGACAGGGTTGGATACTCCAGGGCAACCAGGGGCGACAACACGTCACACACGGCATCAGGCACGGTGTCCGCGGTGTCAAGGGCCTCCAACGCCACCCCGAGTGCCGTCAGATCACTGTCGAAACACATGATGGCCAGTTCCGCCGCCACGTCCCCCACCGACCTGTTCCCGAGAAGCCGCGGAAGAGACCGCATGATGCGTTTTCTTCCCCGGCCGTCGGCCGCCCCGGCAACCCGTCGGATCACGTCCGCGACTTGCGGCGTCAAACAGGATTCCCTGTCCCCGGTGAACAGCTCGAGCACACCGGAATGGTGTGCATCGTCCGCCTCTCCGCAGTCGAACAGGGGCAGGATGGCGCATCGGGCGATGTCGAACGCTCTGGTGTCGAGGCGCGCCCGCAGACGTTGCCACAAGGCCGCATCCAGTTTCGGAGGCACCGATTCCGACGAAATGGCCAGCACCATGCGTCGAGCGGAGTGAGCGCCCAGACTCGTGCTCTCCAGATCCTGACCGACCTTCACCGTGGCCACCGGGTCTCCACGCAGCGCGAGGCACAGGAGAAATATCGCCTGGTCGTGGATTCGAGGGAACTGAGTGCACAGGACATGAATGACCGCATCGGCCAACGAATCTATGACTGCCGACTTCATGTCGGGCTCGCCATCGCGGGTGTGACACAGCGCCGTCAGAAACAGGTGCACCAGGATGGGATGGCACCCGCACACGGTTTCGATCAGCGTCCGATGGTCGTTCAGCGCGTCGCCGGTCTGCTCCCGCACCGTGCGCCACACCTCGTCGGCTGGCATCGTGTGCTGCAGCAACAGCTGCGGTTTCAGATGGCTGAGGCGCGCCACGAGGTTGAATTCATCCTCGGCGTCATCCGTGGCCACCACCACCTGTATGCCACGACGCACCAAGGCCTCGATGTCGGACGTCAGGGCGGGTTCCATGCGAAACATTCCACGGTCGTCGATGCAGACACCCGTGACTCCCAGATCAACCATGCGCTTGGGCCATGACTCGCCTGGTATCGTCGCCCTCTCGATCCGGCCATCGTGATTGCGGACGACGGTGACCTCGCATCCCTCGGAATGACCCACCAAGTAGGCCCGCCTCCCCGATCCCGGAGTGGCTTCCAGCACCGACTCGGGCCAACCTGGAATCTCCCGTGCAGCGGAAGCAGGCGCTATGGTCAACGAGCCGCCTTCACGGGTTTGGCCTCGCGGAAATCCATTCTCGACACCCGGCCGTGTCATCGTGTCATCGAGCACCACCGGCACGGTGCCGTCCTCTGACCATGTGGGCTCCTCCTTGGAACCCACTGCACTTTCAGTTCTGTCAGCTACCCCCGCGATCTCCATGGTGATGCCTCCGTCTCTTCGGGCGTCGCCGGTGGCGTCCGGACGAGCCAAGCATAATGACTCCCGAGGCCACATGGACAGAGAACGAGACAAATACTAACTTTCGGCCAATAGGTGTGGACAAATTGGCCTAGTGGCTTCCATGCCCGCGAGAATCACCGGAACCGATCAAGCCACTCCCGGGCCACTTCATTGATAATCGCGATTTCAACGAAATCCGTCTCGACAAAGCCCCACCAAACATGGACGAGTATGGTGAAATCGTCCACTGACTCTCGCAAATATGGTTCGACTAGGTACTTTGTTGGGTGCTCTTGGTGTCACGTGGCGGAAACAGCGGGCAGGCATGCGCATGCTTCTCGTGGGGTTGAGCCAGTCGAGGACAGGTTCCGGGAGGCCCGACCAGGTTCTCTGGCAATGGCGCCCGGGGCCGGGTATGCATGGTGACTCGGGCGCCTTCGAGTCCGGGAAGATTCCGCCGGATCAGTCCGCCTGCCCTCTCGACAGGTCGCGACACCGCCCCCTGGAACACGTCCGGGTGGAGGCGGAATCTTCTCCCGCCTCCACCCGGACATGGATGGATGGATCGTTGACAGCAGCTCCTACTTCACACGCTGGCCCCGCCACTTGAAGGTGAGCGCGGCCAGGACACCACCCACGACCGTCCAAACGCCCAGCACGATCGCCACCGTGCCGAGGTCCCAGGTGCCACCCGGCTCGGCCGACGCCAAGGACTCCGGCAGGAACACGAAGCGCAGGCCCTTGGCCATCCACAGCAGAGGGAAGGCGTAGCCGATGTAGGCCAGCGCGGCAGGGATCATCGACAGGGGGAAGAAGACCCCGGAGATGATCTGCAGGATCAGGAATGGAGGAGTGGCCGCCCCGGCAGCGGCTCGCGCGTTGGGGATCAACGCCGTGTACGCGAGGCCTGCCAAGGAGCAGGAACTCACCCCGAGCAGGACCACCCATACGAGGGTGAACCAGCGTGTGGCGTCGGATGGCATGGGCAGGTGGTAGAGAACCATCCCCAGGATCATCAGGATGATGACCTCGAGTATCGTCGTGACGAGCGCCTTCACCGTGATCCCGATGAAATAGGCGCCCCGCGGCATCGGGGATGCGGCCAGCCTGCGAATGAGGCCCTCCTCCCGATCGAGGGTGATGCTGATCGCCAGCGACTGGAAGGTGGTGCTCATCACACCAACGGCGATCATCCCGGAAATGAACAGCAGTCGATAGTCGACATCGGTGCCGGGCACCTTCTGATCGAACACGGCGCCGAAAACAAGCATCATCATCACCGGAAGAGCCATGTTGAACAGCATCGACTGCCAGTCCCGGAAGAAGGCCACCATCTCAACACGCACTCGCGTCAAACTTGCTGAAGCCAGTCCCGGAATCTGCTTTTGCGTTACGGCGCCAATTGCACGCGCCGCCGGTGCCTGCGTCATCTCGCTCATCGGTGTTCCTTCGCTTGTTCGACCATGTTGATGTAGATCTGCTCAAGACTCGGCTGAGTGATCTGCAGCCCGGGTATTTCTGCAATACCGTGACGTTGCGCAGCATCCAACAACAGCCTCAGCAGCGCCGTCGGCTCATCAGTGCCGTACAGACAACTGTGAGGCTGACTCTTCATTCTCTCCGCCAAGCTCAGCGGAACCTCGACCAAAGGATCAAGGTCGTAGGAGACCCGGTACCGTCGGCCGGTCAGCCGCGCAAGTTCGCTCAGGGTACCGACATGCACGATCTTGCCTCGAATGATGATGCCGGCTCGCTGAGAAAGCTCCTGGGCCTCGTCCAAGTAGTGGGTGGTGAGCACGGTGGTCATCCCCGTGCCGGTGAGCAGACGCACCAGTTCCCATGCCTCGCGCCGAGCCTCCGGGTCGAGCCCGGTGGTCGGTTCGTCCAGAAACAGGAGCCGAGGCCGACCAACCACGCCCACGGCCACGTCCAGGCGTCGGCGCTGCCCGCCTGAGAGCTTCGTACTGAGCACCTTTGCCTTGGGACCGAGCCCAACCATGTCGATGAGCTGCCCGGTCGGGAAGGGATCAGGGTAGAACGCAGCGAAATGATCAATGATCTCCCGCACCGTGAGATCTGAGTACTTCGCCGTGCCCTGCGGCACCACCCCCACCTGGGCGCGCCATTCGCGCTCATCGTTCTGCGGGTCACGTCCCAGTACGCTCACCGTACCGCTGGTACGTCGCTGCGCACCCGTGAGGATGTCGATGGTGGTCGTCTTACCGGCACCGTTGGGACCGAGAAAGGCAAACACCTCCCCACTCTCCACTTGCAGGTCAACATTGTCGACTGCGACGAAACTACCGTATGCCTTCCTCAATCCGCTGACAGTGATGGCACTCGACATCACCAATCCTCCTTCCCAACTGTCAATCAAGTCAGGTGGGCGGGGCGGAGTCATCCCGCCCACCTGCGTAGGGGTAAATCAGCGATGGCAGCAGCAGCACGGAAGGCAGCAGCAAGCCATGCCGCCGGCGACCTCGGCGAGGTCGTCAGAGGTCAGGTCCTGCGCATCGAGAGCGGGAGCCTGAGGAACGGCCAGCGTCACTGCCTTGTCCGCCAAGCCCTTCTGGAAGTCACCGTAGTACGCTTCCATCGCGGCCTGGGGCTCGCCCGATGATTCACCGACAACCTCGGAAACCGTGATCGCGACATCCGCTGGAATGACCAGCCCGGCATCAGCCGCAACGGCATGCGGATCGGACTTCAGCCGATCGGCAACCTTCTCATCCGTCCACACGGCCACCAACAGCTTGGCGTACGCCGCCGTGAAATCCTGGAAACCCTGATTCTCTGACATTACTCCTCCTTGATTTGGATTAAACTATTCCTACTTCACATCTTTAGATTTGGACGGAAACCGTCACAAGAATGCACTCTCCGCCAATACCCGCGGGAAGGTCACTTCCCCCAGCAGCAGCAGCACGGAGCACAGCAGCAGCAAGCGAAACCGCCGGCGACCTCG
>CAJPNZ010000083.1 GCA_905372155.1 Propionibacteriaceae bacterium | reverse complement strand
GGGTGTCACCGCCTGTTCGTCGCTGCCCAGGGGCGCGGTGATTCCCCAAGTCGCGGGGTCCTGGCAGGAGTCCCCGACGCCGTCGCCGTCGAGGTCGTCCTGCATCGGGTTGGGGTGCTCAGGGCAGTTGTCGAACTCGTCGGGGACGGTGTCGCCGTCCCGGGTGATGTCCAGCAGCGCGGACGTCGTTGCCTGGGCCCCCGATTCGTCCGTGACCTGAACCCGGATGTACCCGCTGATCTGCTGCGGGTAGTTGTGCAGGACGTGTCCGTCGCCGGTGGTTGCGTCAAAGGTGCCGTCGCCGTCGAAATCCCATTCGAACTGGGTGATCCGCCCCCGCGAGGAGAGGCTGGCGCGGGCATCCAGCATCAGGTTCTCACCGATCTTTCCCACGTACGGGCCCTGCAGCGTCGCGGCGGGGGAGTCGGGTGTCTCCGTGGCGGAACGTGCACCGGCCAGGTTCGACGGATCCTGCATGAGCTTGGCGATCCGGCGATGCCCTGCCAGGTTCGGGTGGTACCAGTCGGTGCTGGAACCGGACCGGGGACCGCTGATTCCCCCGTTCTGCCCGTGGTCACCCGAGGTTTCCAGGAACTCGTTGATCCAGCGGTGTTTGTTCCTGGTGAACACGCGCGGGTCCGGTTCGTGCCCGTCGAAGGCATCCGCGACTTCTTCGATGAATTTCACGCGGCCGGGGAAGTCGTTCTCCAGTTCGTCGATGATCCGCCGCTGCTCCCTGATCGCGGCCCGTCCCAGTTCCCTCACCCCCCGGGCGGCGTCGTAGGACACCGCGCCGTCGGGCAGGTGATAGGGGCGGTCCAGGGACAGCAGGGGATAGGCCAGCAGGATCACCTGCGATTTGGGGTTTCCGGTCATCCGTTCCGTGATCAGCCGGGAGATCTGCGACTTGAGCCGGTCCAGCATCTCGGGGAGCCCGGCCATGGTGGCCGCCACATCCTCGCGGCACCTCGTCCCGTTCGCCCCCTCCAGCGCGCCGGGGATCCGCGGTCCGAAACAGTTCGCGATGATGTCGGTGAATCCCAGTTCGTTTCCCCCTGCGGTCAGCAACACCAGATCCGTCCGGGGCCCCACGAAATCGGTCTGAGCGCGGACGGTCAGCTGGCACTCGTAGGTGTATTTTCTCGCCCACAGCGACAGGCCGTTGCTCTCCCGCAGGTGGTAGTCGACGGACAGGAGGTCGTCGCCGGCCGCCCGGGCGGAGCAGACATCGGTCTCGTCCAGCCTGGCCCGGGCCTCCTCGATGGAATCGGCGGCCACCTCCTTCGCGGACTGTTTGGGAAGCGCCCGCGGCGAGAACAGGTCATCGATGTTCCCGCCGGAGCAGGCGCGGTTCTGGTAGCTGGTGGCCACCCCCCGGGAGTTCGCCCAGGACGCGAGGAGGGAACCCCAGTTGTGGCTGCTGCGCAGGCAGGGGGCGGGGCCGTGATGGTTTCCGATGCCGTTGCCCGCCGAGTAGGAATCCCCGAGGTGCACGATGGACAGGACCCGGGGTGCCCCCGTGTCGGAATGTGCAGGTGCCGCTGGCGTTGGCAACGCGAGAAGAACGAGTCCCAGAACAAGCCACGTCCTGAGACCTCGCATCCGCTGCCCTCCGTTCGAGAAGCCGCCTCGACAGGGCCTGGTGGTTTGGCCGCTCGATGGCTGATGACCTGATGGGCAGCGACAAAGATATCACGGCCTGCCTGAGGCCGGACGATGAATGACCGTGGCCCCGGCCCTTGAACAGGAGCCGGGGCCACGCCCGTGGTCTACGCGCCGGTGCGGGGTAGGCCGGGGTGGTTCGGGGTCATGGACCTGCCCTGTGCAGGAACCTCCGGAGCGAGGGACACCGGTGTGGCCGGCTGCTCCGCAGGGTCGGAGGAGGCAGGCGCGGAAGAGGAGGAATCGGATGGATCGGTGGAGGCCTGGTCCTCCGCCGCGCCCTGCGGTTCCTCAGCGTTCCACGTGTCGGATTCCTGGCAGGCATCTCCAACCCCGTTGTGGTCGATATCCTCCTGCTGTGGGTTCGAGACCGCTGGGCAGTTGTCGAACTCGTCCGGAACGGTGTCACCGTCCTGGGTGACGTCGAGGCGCGCGGATGCGACGGACTGACGACCGTTGCTGTCGGTCACCCGGACCTTTGCGAAACCGTTGTTCACCGCGTCCGTGTACGCATGGGTGGTTGAACCGGTTGCGGTCGTCTCGTCGTAGTTCCCGTCCCCGTCGAAGTCCCACTCGAACTGGGTCACCTGGCCGTCGAACGCGTAGCTTCCGCGGGCATCGAGCGCCAGCTCCTCACCGATCTTCCCCATGTAGGGTCCCTGAAGCGTGGCGACCGGGGCATCGAGCAGGGCGTCGACCTTTGCAGTGGTCGTGGCCTCCAACTCGGTGCCATCCGCCACCGTCAGAGTGCTGGTCTCGGCTCCCTGGCTCCCGGATGCCTCCTGCGGTGATGCACCGGCAGCGGTGTCGATGGTCAGTACCTGTGTGGTGGAACCCGCATCCGCCTTGGGAACGATGTTCTTGGAGCGGGACTCCTCCACAGAGCTCGCGCCGCCAACCATGACCGTGGTGCGACGTACCCCGGAACGCCAGTCCAGGGATGTGGTGGATTCCTCCGCGGATCCCGTGGCGGCCTGGGCGGGATCCAGCTTCGTGACCGCATCGAGGAAGGTGGTGGTGTCCGCGGTGAAGGGTTGTACCACCCGGTGCTGGCCGGTGGCGTCCGTGGCGATGAGCGCGAAGCGGGCGGAGCTCGTCTCGCTGGCCACCTTCTCGGTGGCGGAGGAGACAGCTGTCCGGACCTGATCGATCTGGGTCGAGAGAGGACTGCTGGCGTTGATGACGAAGGCCATGTCCACGTTCCCGCGACGAGCACCGATCTCCTGCGCGCTGGTCGTGTTGGAAGCGGTCTGGGTGAGCTTGGACATCTCGCGATGCCCGATCAGGTTCGGGTGATACCAGTCCGAGGGTGTCGCCGAGAAGTTTCCCTTGACCTTGTTGTCGGAACCGTAATCCCCTTCGGTTTCCAGGAACTCGTTGAGCCAGCGGGAATTGTTCTTCGTCAACACTCGGGGGTCGGGTTCGTGGCCGGCGAAGGCTGCCGGGGCGTCCTCGACGAATTTCACGCGACCGGGGAACGTGGCCTCGAGCTCACCGATGATCCGCTTCTGTTCGGTGATCGCCAACTGGCCGAGTTCCCTGATGCCGTGGGAGGCGTCGAACCGAACGCCGTCGTTGTTCAGCACATAGGCCCGGTCCGTGGACAGGAGAGGATAACTCAGGAGCATCACCTTGGAGGTCGTGCTTCCTGTCATCCGGGTGGTGATCAGCTGGGAGATGTTCGCCTTGAGTTTGTCCAACGTGCTCGGGAGGTTGGACTTGGCGGCGGCGATGTCGTCACGGCACTTCACGGCGTGAGCGCCGTCCATGACGAAGGGAACCTTGGGGCCGAAGCAGTTGGCCACCAGATGGGAGAAGCCAAGATCATTCCCGCCCATGGTCATTAGAACGAGATCGGTCTGGGGACCGACGAAATCAGCCTGTGCACGGATCGTTATCTGGCACTCGTAGGTGTAGTCCTTGGCCCAGGGCCACCAACTGTTGTTCTTCTTGAGATGGTAATCGACGGACAGGAAGTCGTCACCGACGGCTCGGATGGAACAGGCATCGGAGGAGTCGAGTTTGGCCTTGGCCTCCTCCACGGAATTGGCGCTCACCCCTCTGGGAGACTGCTTGGGAAGGGTGCGGGACGAGAACAGGTCCCCTATTGTTCCTCCCGAGCAGGCGTGGTTCTGATAACTGGCTGCGATGCCCTGCAAGTTGGCCCAGGAAGCGAAGAGAGCCCCCCAGTTCCGACCGCTGCGCCGGCAGTCGGCCGGGCCGTGGTAATTCCCCGCGCCGTTCCCGGAGGAGTAGGAGTCGCCGAGTTGGACGATCGAAAGACTCTTGGACTTCTGATCCTCCGAGTGAGCGAGTGTTGAGCTGGAGAGCAGCAATAAGAACGCGGCTCCCAGAACCAGCCATGGCCTGACGTGTTTCTTCATGACACCCCTTTCATTGAATCATGAAATTTGTTGTTCCGGAGGTCTCAGATGACCCGCCCGAACTTGTTGAAATTTCAGCTCGTGGCGTGCGCGAGCCGCGTGGTGCAGGGCAAATGGCGTGACGAGCTCGTCGTGGGGCCATCTCCTCTGCGAAACGACTGCGGTGCAACTTGCCACTGCATCACACGCTAGCAAGAAAAAGGTGCACCGGGAACGGGCCGGAAAGAGTCTCGGGAAAACGGAACGCCGTGTGTTTCATGGCTGGTGACGGAAGACCCCGGGCCGGGGCCGGTATCGCGTGGGCCCCGGCCGTGGCGGGCGTCACGTCAGGGTGGGGGTCAGCTGGCGGAGAGGATGCCCAGGCCCCTCGAGCCACGTGGCAGGGGGCCGTGGGGTGAGGAAACGCACCCGCAACAGGTCCCGGAGCACATCCGCGGTGAGACCTTGGACACTCAAACTGACCTGGAAGCCCATTGCTTCGCACGTGAAGGTGAGAATGTCCTCCGCCGTTGTGGTGTCGACCTGCCGCAGCGGCATTGTCAACCCCAGACCGGTGCGTTTGACCGTCGCTTCTTTCCGGGTCCACAGTGCGCTGAGATCATTCTTGCGTTGCAGATGCGCTCCTAGGCGACGTTCCCTCGGCGCCGCCATGTAATGAAACAGATCCTGCTCGAACGGGACGGGGCCCGATATGTCGACTCCCACCGGTGTCGGGGCCAGTGCACAGGCGCACAACGCCGAGTCGTGGGACCAGTTGAAGTGCAGGCCGGTGTCCGTGCTGAACTTCGGTTTCCCGAACCTGCCCACCGTGATCGTCGGCAACGGGCCATGGTGGCGCTCCGCCCACAGTTTTTGAAGTTGTGCGAACGCCACGACGCTCGTGTAGCGGTCCACCCTCCGGTCGTAGCGGTCGCTTCGTTTCTGCCGCTCGTGTGGCAGCAGTGATTTCAGGGTTCTGAACGAGTGCGCATCGAGCGCATCGGCGTCGGTGATGACAAGATCGACCGTCATGTCGCCTTCTCCAGGATCAGGCACGCATTGTGTCCCCCGAAACCCAACGACAGGGAAACAGCGCGTGCGAGTTTGGTTTTTCTGGAGGCCTTCAGCACCACATCGATGTCGATGTGTGGATCCAGCTCTGATGTGCCGACCGTGGGTGGTACCTCATCGCGCAGCAGGGCGAGGACCGATGCGATCGTCTCCAGGGCACCTGCCGCGCCCATGAGGTGGCCGGTCATCGATTTCGTCGAGGTCACGGGGGATTGAGGCCCAAATGCTCGGGAGATGGCCCGGGACTCCACGCGGTCGTTCTTGACGGTTCCCGTGCCATGAGCATTGATGTGTACGGTCCCTGAGGCGGGACCGGCTTCTGCCAGGGCGTCGTCGATGGCCCGGTCCACGGCCGCGCCGTCGTCGGAGGGGGCCGTGATGTGGAACGCATCCGTGGTGTTCCCGTAACCCGTGATCCGTGCGAGGATCCTGGCGCCGCGGGCCCTGGCGTGATCCTCCCGCTCCAGTACCACGGCTGCGCCGCCCTCGCCCATGACGAATCCTGCCCGGGCCTTGTCGAAGGGAAGGCTCGCGCGATCGGGGTCACCGACCGGGGTGAGCGCGCGCAGGTTCTGGAATCCCGCCATGGCCAGCCGGGTTCCCAGCATCTCCGCCCCACCGCACACCATGGCATCGGCGTAGCCGTGACGGATGGCTCGCGTGCCTTCACCGATGCTCATGGCACTCGACGCACATGCCGACACGTGAGCGAGAGACGGGCCGTGTGCCCCCAACTCGATGGCGGCCATTCCGGCCAGGATGTTGGTTGTCCACTTGGGGATCAGCATGGGGGAGACCCTGCGCGGTCCTGTTCGTTGCAGGGTGTCGTACTCGCCCACGACGGTGCTGGCACCTCCCAGGCCCGAGGTGAGATAGACGCCGAGCCGGAACGGATCGACCTCTCCGAGCACGCCCGCCTGGGAGACGGCCTCGCGAACAGCGGCCAGGCCGAAAGTGGTGTAAGGATCCTGCCTGCGAAGTTCCAGGGCCGAGAAGTGGCTTTCCGGCTCGAACCCCGCCACGGGAGCGTAGACCTGAACGGTCAGGCCTTCTTTTCGTTCCTCGGGGAGGGGAACGATGCCGTGGCGTCCCTGGAACAGGTTTCTCTCGAACTCGTCGACGGTGGCGCCGAGGGGGCTCACCACACCCATGCCGGTGATGACCACGTCATGCATGATGAGAGCTCCTCAGAGGCCGGTCACGTGTGCCGCCTCTTCGAGGCAGTCGAAGAGATCCTGCACGGTCGTGACGTTATCGGTGAACTGGATGGTCTGCCCCAGTTCGTCCTCCAGCTTCATGGAGAACTCGAAGACACCGATCGAGTCGAGCCCCACGGCGTTCAGGTCATCCTCAAGGGTGAGCGTCTCCGGGGTGCGGGTGGTGAACTCGGCCAGGGCGGTGATGAAGTCGGTTTCGGTCATGATGGTTTCTCCTTGCGTCGTGGGGTGGGGGTGTGAGGGTGTTCTCATGGCGGTGCCGTGGCTGTTGAGGGCGCAACCAACCATGGGGTCAGGAGGTGGGATGCTCCTGATCCGTGCTTCGGGGTGTTCTGTGTGCTCCGGGTCTAGAAACCGAGGCCGCGCAGCCAGGCCAGGAGGTCGTCCTCGCGTTGCGTGGCGTGTTCAGGATGCCAGCGGTCCATGGAACGCGAGTCCACGAGCCGCCCGTCCCTCAGGTACACCACTCGGTCCGCGCGGGCCGCGCACGACGGGTCATGGGTGACCATGACGATGGTCCGCCCCTCGGCGTGAACGCCGGACAGGGCGTCCATGACCTCGGTGGTCATGGAGCTGTTCAGCGCTCCAGTGGGTTCGTCGGCGAACACGATGGCCGGTTCACCGGCCAGCGCCCGGCAGATGGAGGCGCGCTGGAGCTGCCCACCGGAGACCTCCGTGATCCCGTGTTGTTTGACGTGTCCGATACCGAACCGGTCGAGCAATGCATCCACACGGGAGGCTGCTTCGCCGGCTCTCCTCGGGTCGGCCTTCAGCGCGGGGAGCAGCACGTTGTCACGGATGGTGAGATTGGACAGGAAATACGCCTGCTGGAACACGAACCCCATGCGGGTCAGACGGACCCGGCTCATCTCCTTGTCACCGAGGCCGGTCAGGTCCCGCCCCTCGAGACGCACCGTTCCGCTGGTGGGCCGGTCCATGCCGCTGATGCTGTAGAGCAGGGTTGACTTGCCGGACCCGGAGGCCCCCATGATGACCAGGAATTCTCCTTCGATCACCTGGAGATCGACCCCGTGGAGCACCTGGGTCGGCGGGTCTGTGGTGGTGTAGGTCTTGGTGATTTCAGTGCAGTCGAGTGTGATGGTTGGCATGATCGTCTCTCTTACTTGTTGAGCCATTCGCTGGATTCGCCGCGACGCAACCCGGCGGTGAGCGGCACGGAGGCGAGGAAGCCAACCGTGATGAGGAGCAAGGGGTAGCCGATGTAGACCAGCAGCGGATCAGGGATGAAACTCAGACTGGTCAGGCCGATGCCGGTCAGCGAGATCAGCCCGCTGATCAGTCCTTCCCCGAGAGTGGCCGCGAACACCGTGCCGATGACGGTGCCGACCGCCACGGTGAGCACGGTCTTGAGCCTGACCTGGCTGATGAGCTCGTTCCTGGAGAACCCGAGCGCGGACAGCACACCCATTCGGCGGCGTTCCCGGGTGAGCCGCAGTTTCAGGAACAACCCGGTGATCAGGGCCGACACCGCCAGGCCGAAGACGAGCGACAGCAGAGCGGCGCTGCGGAACGCGTCGGTCACGTATGACAGGGTCTGCTTCACGTACTCCTGCATCGGGACGATGCTCGCGTGCTTGTACTGTAAGTCGTATTCCGCCGCAATCGTCATGGGATCAGCGCCACCGACCGTCTCGGCGTAGATGACGTAGCTTGCTGCTCCCTCCGTGACGGAGCCCTGCATCTTTGCGGTGTGGCCGCCGCTGGTGACGTCCTGGTAGGTGCCCGAGATCGTGACGGTGCTCGGTTTCCCGTCGAGCCTGATGGTCATGGTGTCACCGGCCTTGACGTTGTATTTCTTCGCGTTCAACGCGGACAGTGCGATTTGACCGTTTTCCGGGCGGCTGCCGGTGAGGAACTTCACGGTGTTGGCCGAGTAGTCACCGACCTCCACGCGCAGCGTCTCCCAGCCCTTTTTTCCTCGGGTCTCGTACAGGACGTTCGCGTAGGTCCGGATGTTGGTGAGGCGTTGGTCGTTCTCCAACGCCCTCACGAGCTGACTTCGCGTGGCCTCGACTTCTTTCGAGAACTGCACGTCGGCACGGATGTCCGATTCGGGAGCCCCCATGTAGGTGACGAACCGTGGGCTGGAGAAGGTGCTGAGCAGGTTCATGGGGAGGATCAGCAACAGCGAGGTCAGGAAGAACACCAGGGGAATGAGGATCCACTGTCCCATCTCGGCGCGCAGATCCGTCAGGGACAGGCGCCGGTTGATGCTGCCTCGCCCCGCACCCAGGGTGGTGCGGCGCGCCCTGCGGGCCTGCCCAGCGGCTTTCCTCGCGGTCTGCTGGTCATTCAGGGTGCTGCCGTGCACCAGAGCATTCACCACCTCGATGCGACGGATCCCGCGCAGGATGCCGCGGCAGATTCCGACGACGAGGAGATACACCAGCGCCAGGGCGATCACGGGTGTCAGTACGGTGGCCGGGCCGGGAGCCGAAGCGGAGTAGTTCTTGACGATGCTGGCCGTCAACAGATTCGTGGCGAAGATGCCGAGCAGCCCGCCGATGACGCATGCCAGGAACGCCATGATGCTGTACTTGCCCAGGTAGAGCCCTGTGACCGCTCGCGCGGGGAGCCCGATGGCTCGCATGACACCGATCTCACGGACCTCGTCCTCCATGGTTCCCCGGATGACGAAACGCAGGTTGATCAGGGCGATCACCACCAGCAGGAGGCTGGCGAAGACCAGCGCCACCGCGACGAGCCCGTCGCTGAACGCGTTGATCAGGCGGATCATGTCGAACGTGACGGCCGGGCCGTTTCGGGGAAGGGAGTGGTCCGAGTCGTATGCCGTCTGCAAGGCGCTGGCGTTGGAAGCATCCGCGAGCCGGTACTCAACGATGATCTCGCTGCTCCCCCCGCCCGCGGAACCGAGGGCGGCGAAGTCGTCGGGGGAGATGACGAACCGGGTCGCGGAGGACAGTGAGGAGGCCATCTGGGAGTCGCGGACGAAACCCGAGATCGTGAAGTCACGGGGCCCTGTGTCCGTCTGGACCGAAAGGGTGTCGCCGACTTGGAGGCCGAACTTCTCCTGGTAGGCAACGGGGACGTAGACCTCCCCGTTGCCCGGTTCCACGACGGTGCCCGAGCCGTCCAGCAGGTGGTCGAATTTCTTGTTCTGCGTGATGAACAGGTTGTCGATGAGGCTCGCGGCCAGGCTTCCGGATTCACCTGTCGAGGACCGGGACCATGTCAGGGAGGGGGAGTCGTAACCCACCATGTCCTCGATGAACCACGACTCGATCTCGGGATGTGCGGCTGCGAAGTCGTCGAGAGCCTTGGTGTCGTAGTCCCCGGTGTGCATCTGCAGGAAGTGAGGTGGTTTGGCCTCCTCGAAGAGCTGGTTGATGCCGCCGAGGAGGCGTTCCATCACCATGCAGCCGGTTGCCATGAGGAAGGCGCTGAGGACCAGGATGGCCATCAGGGCCGTGTTGACACCCCAGTTCCTTTTCAGATCGTTGAGGGAGTATCGCAGGTACAAACGGTCTTTCATGCCAGGCTCCAGACGCCGGGGATCAGCAGGGACATCCACGTCAGGACGACGTGGTAGATCACGTCAAGCACTATGTTGCCAATTTCTATCCAGTCCGTGGTGCCGTTTTCGCGATGTTTCCGAACAACTTCCTGGGTGTGGGTCCACAGGCCGCTCGCACCGTAGATGTAGAGGGTGATGAGCGCAGCGGCCCAGAAGTTTCCCTGGAACCAGATGGTGAGAACGCCGATGACCCCGAGGCCGAGCTGCTGGAAACCGTACTTGATCTGGTAGGGGCTGGTGGCCCAACCGAGCTTTTCTGCCGTCTGTCTGGGTGTGATGACGTTGGTGAAGAATCCGATGACGGCCAGGAGTCCGTGGGTCACCGCGAACTGGTGCAGCAGCAGCGTGTGCATGATGATGGTGGTCTCGGACGGGAAGCCGGCCAGGGCCAGTTGCGCCAGGCCGGTGATGACGCCGAGCCCTATGAGTACGAGGATCCACATGTCACACGCCTTTCTTCTCGGTGAGGGGCAGGTTGCTCTGGAGGGAGCGAATGCTGCGGGCACGGGGGATCGCAACCGCCATGCCGATCAGAAGGACTCCGACGATCATGAACATGAACCCGATGCCGCGCGAGGTGCCGACTCCGATGAGGGCACCCAGGGAGTCCGCAAGCGCGCCGCCCTCACGGAGCAGAGGGTTGAAAACGCTGTCGGCGAGGACACCGGAGACCGCGTAGGCCACGACGTAGCCGAGTTGGGAGATCAGCCCCATGAGACCCCAGACCTTGCCCTGGGTCTCGTTGGGTATGGAGGACCTGGTGATGACCTCGACGCTCGTGTTGAGCGGGGGGAGGGTCATGAAGAAAGCGAAGGCCAACACTCCGATGGCCAGGATGCTGGTGGTGGTTCCCAGGAGGAAGATGAGAACACCACCTGCTGCCAGGAAACACGTGATGTAGGTGAGGTGGGCCCCCTTCATGTTGAACACGCCGATGATCAGGCTCGCAACGATCATACCCACGGCAGCGACGGAACGGACCGCACCGAGCGTGGACTCGTCCGTGAGATCGAGCAGCATCGGGGTGAGCAGGGTCTGCAGGAAGCCCATGCAGAAAGTGACCACAGTGATCAGGGCCATCAACACGGTGATGCCTGAATGCTGGCGCAGAAAGCTGATTCCTTGCCGGAAGTCAGCCCAGAAGCCGGTTGTCGTCCGGCGGGGCGGGGTTTTGACGGTCCGCCACACCAGCAGCATGCACGCCACTGTCAGAACCATGGTGGCGATGTCGATCGTGAGTACCGTCGTGATTCCGGAGGAGGCCATGAGCAATCCGGCAATGGCGGGGGAGATCAGGTATTGGGATGCGGAGGCCAACTGGACCAGTCCTCCTGCCCGGGCGTACTGCTCGGGGGTGAGCAGGTCGGTGACGGTGGCCCGATAGGCGGGATCCATGACGGAGCTGAACACGGAGCTCAGCGCCACACAGGCGCAGATGACGGGAACACTCGCGAAATCGGTGTGGAAGGCGACGATCATGGCGAGAAGACCGAGTGCGGAGAAGGTGTCGCCGAAGATCATCAGGAGGCGGCGGTCATATCGGTCGGCGAGCACACCCCCGAACGGGGACAACAGCAGCGACGGCAGGAAAGCGGCCAGCGTGACGAGCGACACGGCGGTGCTCAGGCCCGACTGCTGATAGACGTAGACCCCGAGCCCGAAGGCCGTGAGTCCGTTTCCGACCCTGGCCACCAGCTGAGCTGCCCAGATCACCATGAAACTACGGAAATTGCGGCGGGAGCGGGTATCGGTAGATGGGCCTGGAGAAGGGGTGCCGGACAGGGTGTCAGCATCCTCGGGTAACTGGGTGGTTACGCTCATGGGTGTTCCTTTCGGTGGATCAGCAATGTCAGAGCCTGTTGAGGATCTGGTTCAAGGCCTCGGTGGTATGGAGAACGAACATGTGTTCCTCCCGCTCCAACACATGGGTTTTCACAGGAGAGGCGAAGTATTTCTGCCAGGCCGCAGGGGTATCCTCCGGAATCTGGGGGTCCCGTCCGCCGAACACGAGGCGGGCACGTATCGGTAGATTTTCCGTGGGGGTTGTTCTCATTTCCTCGAGAACCTTGTAATCGGCTCGGAAAGCAGGCACGAACAGATCCATCAAGGACTTGTCCTTGACCACTTCATCGGGAATGGCTCCGAAGGATGCGAGATGGAGCACGAGATCGGTGTCGGCCAGGTCGGCCTTGCCCACCACTGGAAGGTGGTGTGGGGCGCAGGAACCCGACAGCACCAGATCCGACGGCATGCGGTCAGCGAATGCCGGAAGACGGTGCATGCAGGCCAGGAGATGGTAGGCGACCACGCTGCCCATGCTGTGACCGAAGAACACCGCATCCGGTTTCAGGATGTCGCGCAGCGCGTCCAGGTAATGGGTTCGCAGACTGGCCAGATCGGTCAGCGGCGGCACCGGGCTGGGTCCGTGCCCCGGCGGATTCGCCGTCCAGACGTCCCAGTCGCCGTCCAGATCGGAGATGAGACGGTTGTAGGAGGCCCCGAAACCGCCAAGAAACGGGAACATGATGAGTTGACGCCCGGTCTCGGAGTGACGCAGGTTCCAGAAGGTGCTGTCCATCACAGTGCTCCCTTGGCGGCGAGGTTCCGTGCCGCCGGTGTGTAGCCGGTGGATGTTTCGCAACTCCTGTTGCCCCTGCCCGGGAGGATGGCCCCCTCGCGGACGGTGTAGTCCTGCTCGAGGTATTCGGGGAACGTGTGAGGAACCGCCATGTTCCCGCGGGCCTGATGGCGCAACACCAGATACAGAATTCCGGTCAGGGCCAGCAGCAGGGTGATCTGGACGAGCTGGGTTGCGGCTGCGAAGTAGTACGCGCGCCACAGGCTGCCGGAGGCCGAGACCCAGAAGGGGATCAGGAAGAACAACGTGTTCCCCTTCATGCGGGAAAGCAGAAGACTCATGGCCACCCCGAGGATGACCAGCTGCAGGGCGTAGAGGGGCCACACCATGGCCAGGTTGAATGATGAGAACAGATTGCCGGGGGCGGCGAACACGGCGACTCCTCCGCCGGTTGCGATGCCCGACCACAGATGGCTTCCCGTGAGGCGGTGCATGAGGGGAAGGAAGATCCCGAACCAGCCGATGCCGATGGCCACCATGCCGACCTCACCCCAGTCGCGGACCCTCAGACCGGGTGAGACGTCAATCAGTACCGGAAGTGTTCGGATGAAACAACCGATGCTGTTCTCCATCTCCAGGTGAGGGCGATCCATGAAGGGACTTGCGAAGGAGACCTGGTCCTCACCGGCGTAGTGCGTGAGCAGTGCTCCGAAGGCCGCCAGATACACGGTGAACTCGGAAACCTCGGCCTCCTGCGCGGTTTCGTGGACGGCTTCGGCGGCGTCGCGGGGCACGGTCAGGCGGAACTCCCGGGCTGCGTCCTCGTGTGGGGAGGCGAGCAACCAGTGATCGAGTTGCGGGATCCGGTGGCGGGGTAGGTTTTCGGACCAGAAACTCTCGCGCCGAGCCAGTGTCTCGGGCGATGGCCGGTTGAGCTGACCGTTCTGATAGGTGAACAGTCCCTGATCGGTGCATGATGCGGTGATCTCCCGGGTTCCCCGGGCCAAGTCGATGATGCGGTCGGTGAGGATGCTCACCGACTGTCCGTCGGCGATGAGGTGGTGGCACACGACCAGCAGACGGTCTCCGTCGGGCAGACGAGCTGCCACCACTCGGAACAGGGGGGCGGTGTTCAGCTGGAAAGGCGTGTGCCGGGCCGTGTGGAAGATCTTGTCCAAGTTCTCCTCAGCACCTGTCAGGTCGTGGTGACGCACAGGTGCCTCGACCGATTCGGCGATCGTGTACACGGGCCCGGACTCGTTTCTGGCGACTGGCGCGCGCAATGCCGGTTGTTCCGCCATGACTGCGCTGACCGCCTGGGTCAGACGTGAACGGGAAAGATGCTCTGTGTACAGCTCAATCGCGATGTGATAGTCAGCGGACTGTCGAAGCTGGCTGTCGAAATACATGCCTTGCTGGGCAGGGGACATGGGAAGGGTGGACTTGGTCATGGGAGAAAAGCTCCTAAAACGGCGTCTGCGACATTCAATGACTAAATCGCTGGGTGCGTTTGATCGAGAGGCGAGGCATGGCGTCGTGGTCAGACCTCGGAAGCCATCAAACATTTGTAATTGTGATTGATTTTTCAGGTGCATCAATCATGGATGATGCGTTGCTCGACAACTTCTCGAATCTGCGGAGGCTTCCGTCGCCGGATATGCGGTCAGGAGAGATGTTCCTGTCCGATCGGGTTCTGAGTGGTGGGTTTTCTCTTTGCCCGTCGCGAAGTTGATCCGACAGAAGAGTGGGTACCATTCAGGCTTGCACAAGACTCGCTCGAGGTGTGTCGAGTTGTCTTCCGGATTCATTTGGATGTGTATTTCTTGACCATGAGATTACGGAGCTGTCCGGACGGCGTCAAAGTAAATACTCCGAAAGTTGACGGCCTCGCGGGCGGCGGTGAGGGGCGTGTGCGATGGGGTG
>CAJPNZ010000082.1 GCA_905372155.1 Propionibacteriaceae bacterium | reverse complement strand
ACTCATGAGATGACCGGGATCGCATGGCACCCGTTGGATGATCTCATTGCCACCACCAGCAACGACGACACCTGCACCATCTGGAACCCACACACCGCCCAGAAACTCACTGCCCTCACCGGCCACACCCGTGGGGTGGCCCTAGCCGCCTGGAACTCCACTGGCAATCTCATCGCCACTACAAACCACGACTGCGCCTGCACCATCTGGAACCCACACACCGGAGAGGTAGTAACCACCCTCACCGGCCACACTCATGAGATGACCGGGATCGCATGGCACCCGTTGGATGATCTCATTGCCACCAGCGGCGACGATCGCACTTGCATCATCTGGAACCCCCACACCACGGAGAAACTCACCACCCTCACCGGACACACCGCCGCAGTAACAGGGGTCGCCTGGAGCCCTGACGGCACCCGCATCGCAACCGCAAGCAACGACGGAACCTGCATCATCTGGCAGCCCGACATCGGGGAGAGAATCCTCACCCTCACCGGGCACACCGCCGCAGTAACAGGGGTCGCCTGGAGCCCCGACGGCACCCGCATCGCCACCACCAGCAACGACCGCACCTGCATCATCTGGCAGCCCGACACCGGGAAGAAGATCCTCACCCCCACCGGACACACCGCCGCAGTAACAGGGGTCGCCTGGCACCCCACCGGCGACCTCATCGCCACCGCCGACGCCTCGGGGCTGATCCAGATCTTCCACCCAGACGGCACCCCGGAACGCGCCTTCATCTCCGTGCGACCCCGCATCCCCGGGGTGCAGAGCTACGCCAGCTGGACCCCCGAAGGCCTCGACATCCTGGAAGGAGAGGCCTGGCGAGTGCTGCGCGTCCCGGAACCAGGGGGCGGGAGCAGACGCCTCGAACTACCGGGCCTGTCCTACGAACCACCGACCGACTGAGGCGATGGGCTCCCGGGCCTGGTCGCCTACCCTCAAGATGGTTTCGACTCGGGCCGCTCCTTCGTCGCAGCCCGGCTCAACCAGCTTCGCCCCGACCACCCAACGCCAGCCCAACCGTCAAACGCCAGCGCTACAGCGCAGGCACACGACCACAAGACAAGCGCAACCAGCTTCAACCTCTCGACGGGTGCCCGGAGCTGAGGTCAGGTCTGCTTGCCGGCTGCCAGAGTGGTTTCGACTCAGGCCGCTCGTTCCTCGCGGCCTGGCTCAACCAGCTTCGCCCCGACCACCCAACGCCAGTCCAACCGCCAAACGCCGGCGCTACAGCGCAAGCGAACGACCGCAAGGCAGGCGCAACCAGCTTCGGGATCGCGGTTTCGACTCGGGCCGCTCGTTCCTCGCGGCCCGGCTCAACCAGCTTTGGAGAGCGCGACTCCCCCGTCATATCCGCGCTGACTCGACCGCTTTTCCGGAAAAGCGCCGTAAAAATCGATTCCTTGTCAGACTTTCAGTCATTTCATTGTGCAAACCCCCGTGCGGAACCCATCCTTGACCATTGACTTATTTGACGTTCAACTTCCGACACGCCCGGGAACGAACGACACGAAGTCAGCGAAAGTGCTTGTCACAATCGTTCGGATACCTTCGGACACACCGAGAACGCCCCAATCAGCCCCCGGCACGAAAAATCATCATATGATCATCACCAATGCGCAGTTCTTGCTCATGGTGCTGTTCTGCACTGCCACCTCCCGGGCGTGCAAACACGCGTCATCCGCCCCACAGGACTGCGCACTTCTTGATATCGAGGCAAGGGGGTTCACCATGCACACCCGACCACACAGCCCGCGCGTGTCCGTCATCATCCCGACCAAGGATGAAGCCAAGAACCTGGAGGTGTTACTCCCCGACATGCCCGACGTCCACGAGGTGGTCCTCGTGGACGCCGGGTCGCAGGACGGAACGGTCGACGTCGCGCGCAGTCATCTGTCCAATCTTCAAGTCATCAACCAAACCCGCACCGGCAAGGGCAACGCCTTGGTCTGTGGGATGCACGCCGCCACCGGCGACATCCTCGTAACCCTCGACGCCGACGGCTCGGCCGACCCGTGCGAGATCCCCGCGTTCGTCGACGCGCTCGTCGAGGGCGCGGACTTCGCGAAGGGATCGCGGTACATGACCGGCGGAGGCTCCGTGGACCTGACCCGTCTGCGCTCGGCCGGCAACTGGGGGCTGAACGTGTTGAGCAACCTCAGCCTGGGCACGAAGTTCACCGACCTGTGCTACGGCTACAACGCGTTCTGGAAGAGCATCGTCCCGGCACTGAACCTACCCGACCCGGACCTGCCCCGACCCGCCAACGGGGGCCGCATCTGGGGCGACGGCTTCGAGATCGAGACCCTCATCACGGTTCGCGCCGCACAGGCGGGCCTGGCGGTCACCGAGGTGCCCAGCTTCGAACTGAACCGCATCCACGGCGAGAGCAACCTGCGCACCTTCGCCGACGGGCAGCGGGTGCTGCGCACCATCGCCACCGAGACGGCCCGCAACGGCCGCGCCAAGCGCACCCGGCTGGTTGCTGCCCCGGCACGCCACCACCTGCCCACATGCCGCCTGCGCTCACGCGAGTGGGAACACCTGCATGCCTGAGGACCCATCTGAATCATCGGCGGACGACAACGCCCACGACCCGGAAAGCGTCACCGTTGTTGTCTGCGCCTACACGCTGGACCGATGGACGGACCTGCACGACGGCGTGCTGGAGGCCGCCCGTCAACTCGAGGCCTCCGGCCGCGCTGGACGCGTGCTCGTGGTCGTCGACCACAACGACGAACTCCTGACCAAGGCAGGTGAGCTCTCGGGCCCCCTGGTGGATGTCGTCGCGAACACTCGCAGACGGGGGCTGTCCGGGGGTCGGAACACGGCGATCGGACTCGTCGACACAGAGGTGATCGTTTTTCTCGACGACGACGCCACCCCCGAATCCGGTTGGCTCGAGCACCTCCTGGTCCCCTTCAGGGATCGGGAGGTGCTCATCACTGGTGGCGCCGCCACACCCCGCTGGCCCAGCGACGCCACCCGGCCCGTCTCACTGCCCGAGGCCCACAGCGGCCGGGGTGAACTGGACTGGGTGGTCGGCTGCACCTACGAGGGACAACCCACCGCTCTCGCCCCGGTGCGCAACGTCATGGGGTGCAACATGGCGTTCCGGACCAGCGTGTTCGACACCGCCGGGTTGTTCGGCGAGGACCTCGGCCGCGTGGGCCGCGTGCCGTACGGCTGCGAGGAGACCGAGCTGTGCATCCGCGCCACCCGCCACCATCCCGACGCCGGGATCCTCTTCGAGCCGCGAAGCCGGGTGCGGCACCACGTCAGCCCCGACCGCCTCACGTGGAGCTACCTGTGGCGTCGCTCCTACGCCGAGGGCATCTCGAAGGCCGCCGTGAGCGAGCGCACCTCACGCAAGGCGTCGCTGTCCACGGAGATGTCCTACGCCACGCGCGTCCTGCCGCGTGGTTTCCTGCGGGAACTGTTGTCGGCCCCCCGCACACGCGGGCGCGGCCTGGGGGGAGCGTTCGCGATCGCATCCGCGCTCGCGATGACCGGTATCGGCTACGTCGTCGGGCACTTCGCCGTTCGACGGCGCCGCCGCAAGCAGGAAGGAAACCACCGGTGAGCATCATCTGCCGCCTATGCGGCAACAGCAACCTCATCTCCGTGCTCGACCTCGGAGCCAGCCCACCATGCGAGTCCTTCCTCTCCGAGGAACAACTCGACCACCCCGAGACGACCTACCCGCTTCACCTCAGGTTGTGCCCCGACTGCCTGCTGCTGCAGATCCCGGCCCTCATCACACCGGAGGACACCTTCGGCGGCGACTACGCCTACCACTCCTCCTACTCCACCTCGTGGGTCGAGCACGCCCGGCGGTTCGTCGACCAGGCCGTGGACTCCCTCGGCCTCGACCCGGACGGTTTCGTCGTCGAGGTGGCGGCCAACGACGGCTACCTGCTCCAACACGTCGTGAACCGCGGCATCCGCTGCCTCGGCATCGAACCGAGCCTCAACTGCAGCGAAGCGGCCCGCGACAAGGGCATCCCCATGCTGAGGGCCTTCCTCGACGAGGCGCTGGCGGCCAGGGTGCGCGACGAACACGGCCCGGCCGATCTCGTCGTCGCCAACAACGTCTTCGCACACATTCCCGACATCACCGGTTTCGCCTCCGGGCTGCGGGGACTGGTCGCCGCCACCGGGCGGATCTCCATCGAGGTTCACCACGCGCTGTCGCTGATCACCGCCGCACAGTTCGACACCATCTATCATGAACACTTCCAGTACTGGACGGTACTCGCCGCCCGGCACGGGCTCGCGGCAGGCGGACTGAAACTCGTCGACGTGGAGCTGCTGCCCACGCACGGCGGATCGATCCGGCTGTGGGCGGTGCCCGAGGATGCGGATGTCGCCGAACATCCGCGGGTGGCGGAGGTCGAGGCGGTGGAGAGGGCCGCCGGACTCGACGGCCCCGAGGGCTACCTCGGCTTCGCGCAGCGGGTCGCCGGGATCCGCGACGACCTGGTCTCGTTCCTGATCGAGGCCCGGCGGGCAGGTCGGCGGGTGGCCGCGTACGGTGCGCCCGGGAAGGGCAACACCCTCCTCAACTACTGCGGCATCCGCCCCGATCTGCTGGCCTACGCCGCGGATCGCAACACCTTCAAACACGGCCGATACACCCCCGGCACCCGCATCCCGGTCGTGTCGCCGGAGCACCTCGTCGAGGACTGTCCCGACGACGTGCTCGTGCTGCCGTGGAATCTCCGCGATGAGATCACCACCCAGCTGACGGCCACCCTGAGGCCCGGAACCCGGCTCGTGTGGCCACTACCCGAACTTGAAGTCGAAACCCTGGGGCAACAACAATGAAAGTCGTACTCTTCTGTGGCGGTCACGGCATGCGCATGCTCGGGTGGAGCGGAGAGGGGCTGCCCAAACCGCTCCAGCTTGTCGGCGATCTACCGCTGGTGGTGCACGTCATGAGCCACTACGCCGCCTACGGCCACACCGATTTCGTGCTGTGCCTTGGTCACGCCGCCGACCAGATCCAGGACGCGGTGAGCCTGGTGGTCGCGAACCATCCGCGGGCCCGCCACTGGAACGTCGAATACCTCGACACCGGCATGGACACCCTGATCGGGGAGCGGCTGTGGCTGGCCCGGCACCTCGTCGCCGACGAGGAGATGTTCTTCGCGAACTACTCCGACGTGCTCACCGACGTCTCCCTCGACGACATGGTCGAGAGAATGAAGGCCTTCCCGACGGCCGCGGCAATGATGCTGGCGGTGCGCCCACACGCCTCGTTCCACGTGATCAACATCCGCGATAACGACACCGTCTCCGGGTTCCACCGCCTGGAGGAACTTCCGATCCGCGAGAACGGCGGCTACCTGATCCTGCGCCAGCCGTTCTTCGACCACCTCGGCGGCGGACGCAACCTGGACGTCGCCTTCGAGTCACTCCTGCCGACCCGGCAGCTGATCGCCTACCGGCACGACGGGTTCTGGCTGCCCGCCGACACCTTCAAGGAACGCGCACAGCTGGACGCGATGTACGGCTCCGGGAACGTGCCGTGGGGCCGTCGCGACATGGTGACGGTGCCATGATCCTCGAACCGGTACATCACCTGGTGCTGACGGGGGCGCACTGCGACGACATCGCGATCGGCGCGGGCGCCACCGTGCGCATGCTGTGCGGGGCCAATCCCGGGATGCGCGTGACGGTGCTCGTCCTCACCGGCGCGGGAACCGTCCGCGAGGACGAGGAACGGGCCGCCCTGGCGGAGCTGTGCGACGGAACGACCCTTGACGTGCGGGTCGCGGGTTTTCCCGACAACCGGCTCCCGGCCCACTGGGGCGATGTGAAACAGGCCGTCGTGGCGCTGCGCGAGGCGGGGGAACCGGACCTGGTGATCGGTCCCCAGCAAGGTGACGCGCACCAGGACCACCGGCTCGTCGCCGAACTGCTCGCCCAGACCTTCCGCCGCCAACCGGTGTGGGGATACGAGATCGCGAAGTACGAATCCGACCTGCCCGCACCGGCCACGTTCGTGCCCGTGCCCGACGAGGTGGCGCGCCTCAAGACCGACGTCATCACCCGACGCTACCCCAGCCAGGCCGAGGGGCATCCCTGGTTCGACGCGGAGGCGTTCACCGCGCTCATGAGGCTGCGCGGCATCCAGTGCAACCACCGGTACGCCGAGGCTTTCGTCGTGCCCACCACCACAGTGAAGATCGGAGTTCCCGCATGAAGGTCCTGCTCACCGGCCACCAGGGCTACCTCGGCACCGTCATGGCCCCGGTGCTGCAAGCAGCTGGTCACGAGGTCACCGGCCTCGACGTCGGCTGGTTCGCCGACTGCGTGCTCGGCCCCGCCCCCACCGACCCGCCCGGCCTGCACCTCGACCTGCGGGACGTGACCGCAGCCGACCTGGAGGGTTTCGACGCGGTCATCCACCTGGCGGCGTTGTCGAACGACCCCCTCGGACACCTCGCACCTGAGATCACCTACGACATCAACCACGCGGCCTCGGTGCGGCTCGCGCGGCTCGCGAAACAGGCGGGCGTGGGCAGGTTCCTGTACTCCTCGACGTGCAGCGTCTACGGCGCGGCGGGCGACGGGCTCGTCGCGGAGGACGCCGACCTGGCGCCGGTCACCCCGTACGCGATCAGCAAGGTGCGGGTCGAGAAGGACCTCGACGAACTCACCGACGCGGATTTCTGCACCGTCTCGCTGCGCAACGCCACCGCCTTCGGTTTCTCCCCGCGGCTGCGCGCCGACATCGTGCTGAACAACCTCGTCGGGTACGCCCTGCTGACCGGTCAGGTGCTGGTGCTCTCCGACGGCACCCCGTGGCGGCCGCTCGTGCACGCCGCCGACATCGCCGAGGTGTTCGCGGCCGCCCTGGCGGCACCCGCCGACGAGGTGCGGGGCGAGAAGATCAACGTCGGCACCGAGACGAACAACGTCACCGTCGCGGAGATCGCGGAGGTGGTCGCCGCCGAGACCGGAGCGGCGGTGCGGATCACCGGCGAGGCCGGCAACGACCCGCGCTCCTACCGGGTGGACTTCTCCCGGCTGCGCCGCCTGCTGCCGGGCGCGAACGTGCACCGCAGCATCGCCGACGGGGCCCGGGAGCTGGTGGCCGCCTACCGCGACCACGGCATGACCGAGGACCTGTTCACCCGCCGCTTCGTCCGGCTCGCCCGGATCCGTGAACTGCAGGAATCCTCCCGGATCGACGCCGGGCTCCGGGCCACGACATGAGGTCGCGACGCTCAGGAGCCGCGGAGCCGGGCCACCAGGTCCGCCCAGGAACCCGCCGTGAGGTCGCGCTCGCTCATGATCGGTTCGCCGGGGCGCCACGCGATACCCAGGTCCGGGTCGTCGTGGCGCACCGCGACGTCCTCGGCCGGGTCGTGGGGACGGTCGATCCGGTACTGCACGTCCGCGGGGCCTCGCAGCACCTGGAACCCGACGAGGCACCCGGCCGGGACCCACAACGCGACGAAGTCGTGGTCGTCGAGCACCAGCGAGACGTGGGACCCGAAGGTCGGCGACCCGATGCGCGCGTCCACCACGACGCCGAACACCGCACCGGCGGAGACCCGCATGAGCTTGGACTCGCCGTCGCCCAGCCTGCCGTGCAGGCCGCGCAGCACACCGGGGGCCGAGCGCGACTGGGAGTCCTGGGCGTACTCACCGAACACCACCCCGTGACGCGCACCAATGGCCGCGTCGAAGGTCCTGGTGAACACCCCCCGGTTGTCGCGATGCGGGCGGGGTTTGAACGTCACCACCCCGCTGATACTGGTTGCGCGTACCTCCATGCCCCCATCATGCCGAAGAAGGAGACACGACATGGCTGAGTGCATCCTGTGCGGCTCCCGCGACGGCGTGATCGTGCTCAACCTCGGTGCCCAACCGTCGCCGCGGCACTGGCCGCTGCCCACCGACCCGCTGCCCGACCCCACCCACGCGCTGGCCATGCGGCTGTGCCACGGCTGCGGGCTGGCGCAGCTCGACGCCGACGACACCACCGAACCGGAGGTTCCGGTGCCGGAGCCACGGGCGGTCGTCGACCAGGCCCGCCGGGCGGTCGCGGACCTGGGGAGGCTCGGTCACCTCGACGGCCGAGCCACGGTCGTCGAGTTCGGTTCCCCGCACGGCGGCAGCTGGCTGCCGCTGCTCGATCTGGTCTCGACCGACGGCCCCGCGGATCTGGTGGTCGACAGCTTCGGGTTGATGCACGAACGCGACCTCCCCGCCGCCCTCGCCCGCCACGCCGAGGCGCTGGCCGGCGACGGCCTGGCCGTCTTCCTCATCCAGCCGCTCGGCGACATCGTCGCGCAGCGCGCCTGGACCGCGCTGCGCCACGGCCACCACGGCTACTTCACCCTCACGTCGCTGAGGAACGCGCTCGGCACGGTCGGGATCACCCCCACCAGCGTGCTGCGCTACGACCTCTACGGCGGGGTCGCGGTGGTGATCGCCAGCCGCGGCGGAGAGCCCGACGCCGATCTGTTGGCCGCCTACGACGACGAGGCCCGGCGGGGATTGGCGGCCCCGGAGGGGCTCGCCTGCCTGGCGGATGCGGTCTCGGCCTCGACGAACCGGCTGCGCTCCTATCTGGAGAGCCACCGCGCCGCGGGCACGCGCCTGTTCGCTTACGGTGCCGCGTCGAAGGCCGTCGCGGAGCTGGCGATGGTGGGGGACGCCTCCGGCGCGATCCTCGCGGTCGGCGACGCGTCACCGGCCAAGCAGGGGCGGTGCATGCCCGGAAGTCGCGTGCCCGTGATCAGCCCGGAGGCTCTCGTCGCGGCGGATCCCGCAGAGGTGCTGCTCCTGCTGCCGGATCTCCACGACGAGCTGCTGGCCACGCACCCATCTCTCGCGGGGCGGGTCGCGGTGCTGGGCGCCGATTCCACCCGAACGTCCCCGTCCCTGACCGCCAGTGGTCGCGCAACCTGCCCAGACACGCCTGGGCGTAACGGAAGGGACCGGTGAGAGCGCTGCGCATCTCCAACGCCCCGAGCGAGGCGGTGTATCCGTGCGGAAGCCCGAACTCCGCGTCGGTGCTCTCCGGATTCGACGAGCCGCCCCGCGCTATCGTCCGCATCCTGGCGACCGCGCCCGGCACCTTCGGCAGCGCCAGGCGCAGCAGCGACGGCGTGAACAGGATCTTCGTGAACCACGCCCCCATCCCGGTGCCGTACCCGCGGGCCTGGGCCTTGAGCGCGGGAAGGTCGGAGCGGTGACGGTGCCAGGTGATGGCCGAGGGTTCCACGCTGATCGAGTACCCGGCCGCGAGCATGCGCACGTACAGGTCGATGTCCTCCGCGCCCATGGTGGGTTGCCCACTGCCCAGGGTGACGTCGAATCCACCGACGCGTTCGAAGGCCCTCCGGGCGACCGCGTTGTTCGCGCCCGTGCCGTAGGCGCCCACCTGGAAGGGGAACAGCGGCAGCTCCGGTGGTGGCGAGGACAGCGAGTACACGCGGGGATGCCTCGCTTCGGCCCAGGTCACGCGCTGGTCGAACCAGGCCTGCGTGCGGGTGCGGATCTCACCGCTGGGCACCAGCCCGCACACCAACCCCACCCTGGGGGTGCGACCGAAACCGCGAGCGATCCCCGTCAACCAGTGACGGTCCACCACCACGTCGTCGTCGATGAAGGCGACGTGTTCGTGGGCGGCCACCCGCAGCCCCCGGTTACGGCCGTGGGAGCTCCCCGCGAGCGGCTCACGGACGTAGCGCACCCGGGCGTCGGAATGCCCCAGCGCCACGTCCCGGGTCTCGGACGTGGACCCGGCGTTGTCCACCACCACGACCTCGAAACTCGGGTAGTCGCTGGCCAGCACGGAACCGACCGCCTCACGGAGCAGCCGTCCCCGATCGCGGGTGCTGATCACCACGCTGATCGGAGGCCGGAACGGCTCCGGTTCCGGGACGGCAGCCGGAAGCTCCTCGGCGACCCGCCGCAGCTCGTCGACCCGAACCTGCCCCTCCTCGATGCCCACCGTGACGAAACCACGCACCGTCTGCCCCTCGCGCACCAGGAACCGGGCCCTGCGGTATCCCGACCCGCCGGACAGCCCGAACGACGAACCAGCCGGCGCCGACGTCACGTCGCTAAGATCGATCTGACCGACCCACACCGCACCGACCCACTCGGGGTTGTCGCTGCTGCGCATAGGATGTTCCAGCATGGCGTGACTCTACCCGAGGACGGACATCATCGACCGCCCACACAGCGCGAAACCGCGCATGGCAACGAGGGGAATCCCAGATGAGCATCGACTCCCGGAAGGGTGGAGAAAAAGCCACCGTCCCCGCGCGTGTCTCCATCGTTCCCGACCCGGAGATGGAGCCCGCCGCCATCACATCGGCCGCCAGGGATGACGAGGAGACGCTGAACCGGTTCTGGGTGGCCCTGCTCGTGGCCTTCCTCGGGGTGGTGGGCACGGTGTTGACGGTCACCGGCGGCAACGGTGGTTTCCAGGGTCTGCTGGTGGCCGTCCTGCTGCACACCGTCCCCGGCCTGGCCATCGGGGTGGTGTACCGGCTGCGTGGTCTCGATCTCATCCTGTCGTGGTTCGTCGGCAGCCTCGCGGTGCTGATCCTGTGCTCGCTGCCGATGGCGCTCAGCAGCTTCTGGCATCCGCGTGTGATGGCCACGCTGATCATGCTCGCATCGACGGCGGTGGCGGTGTGGGTGGCGTGCAAACGCCCGCCGACCCTGGAGGCGACGTGGATGCGCCGGACGGGCCGGGCGATGATCGGGCCGATCGGCCTTGCCACGGCCGGGTTCCTCGTCGCTGTGCTCACCGCGGCCGCGCAGCCCCAGTCACCGGCCCTCTACGGCGCCGCCCTGGCCGCAGGTCCGCTGTGGTTCCTCGGGCTGAGCGCCATCGTGTTCGCCGTGTGCTGGGCCTTCTCCAGCGTCGGCGGGCGCAGCTGGAGCATCGTGCTGCTGGCCACCGTCGTCCCCATGAGCCAGGCCGTGATGTACGGCACCCCGACGGTGCAGGTCGCCGCCCGCCACCTCGGCATCGTCAACCTGCTCATCACCAACGGCGGCCTGGATCGCGGGGCCGGGATCTACCAGGCCTACTCGGGTCTTTTCGCCTCCAGCGCGCTGGTGCAGCAGGCCGCGGGCTGGCCGGACCTGATGATGTACGCCTCCGTGTTCGGGGCCGTCGGCGCGGGCGTCAACTGCTTGGCGGTCGCGCAGCTGGCACGCTACTTCGTCGATGACGAACGCGCCTGGTGGGCGGGGCTGGTGTTCGCTCTCGGTTCCAGCCTCACCACCAGTTTCTACGCCCCCCAGGTCGCGGGTCTGGCCTTCGTCACGACCGCCACCACGGCGCTGCTGCGCAACAGCACGGGCCTGAAGTGGTCGCGGGTCTGGGCCGCGTTGATGCTCTCGGTCACCGCCTGCGTCACCCACCAGCTCAGTCCCTTCCTGGCGACGCTGATCTGCATCGCCCTGGTCGTGGCAGGCCTGATGAAGATGTGGTGGTCGCCGGTGGTGCTCGTCGCGCCCGCCGTGATCTGGGCGCTGCTCAACCGCGGCGTGCTGAAGTCGTACGTGTCCCTCGACGAGCTGTTCAACATCCTCTCGAACTTCAAAACCCCCACCAGACCGAGCTCCAGCGCCCTCTCACCGGCTCTGATCAACACGATCACGTTCTGGGTTCCCGCCGTTGCGCTCGTGTGCATCGGCGTGGTCGCCCTGCTGGCGTTGTTCCGCTTCCACAACCGCATGACCGTCGGCCTCACGCTGGCCGCGGCGAGCCCCGCCGGGCTGTTTGCGGCCTCCGCCTACGGCTCGGAAGGCATCTTCCGGGTGACGTTGTTCTGTCTGCCGTGGCTCGCGATCATCGGCTCCATCAACCTGCCGCAGACGGGCCGCCGGTTCTGGACCGTCCCGTGGCACCCGGTCCGCAACGCCGGTGTCGTCGCCCTGACCGCGGTGTTCGTCATCGGCACCACCGGCATGGACTACACCCGGGTGATGAACCCCGAGAACGTGAAGGCCGTGGCATGGGTGGAACAACACGTCACCGCCGACACCCAGGTGTTCACGTTGGGAAGCGAACTCGCCGAGCCGCTGCGCCTGTCCGGGAAGGACATGTTCTACCTGTCCCGGGAGCTGCTGCTGCGCGGCAAGACCACCGAGGTCTACCCGTCCAGGGCCGGGGCCGACTACGACCCGCAGGCCGACCTGGAGATGCTCATGAAACACTGGATGGAGGTGCCGGCAAAGGTGCGTTACGTGCTGGTGAGCGACCGGATGAAAGCTTTCGACGAGCGCTACGCCCAGTTGCTCGCCTCTGACCAGACCCGCCTCGAGCAGGCGCTCCGGAAAGCCCCGGGCGTCACCGTCGCCTACCAGGGGGACGGGGTCGCCGTGTACGAACTTCCGGAAAGCAACGTTCCATGACCGTCGCAGTCGTTCTCCTCGCCCACGACAAGCCGAAACTTCTACGACGGCTCGTGAGAGTGCTCGACGGGTTCCCGATCTTCCTGCACGTCGACGCGGGTGTGCCGCAGCAGATGCACGCCGAGCTGACCTCCGCGCTTCCCGAGCGGGTGCGGCTGCTGCCACGGATCTCCTCGGGGTGGGCGACCTTCGGGTTGTTGGAGGCAGAGCTCGCCGGTTACCGGGCGGTGTGTTCCACCACCGACGCCCAGCACGTCGTGATGATGACGGGAGCCGACTACCCACTGGTCAACGCCGAGGGGCTCGCGGAGCGGCTGGGCCGGGCGCGGGGCAGGTCGTGGGCCCAGATCCGCAGGCTGCCGATCAGGCACTGGGGTCCGATGGGCGGCTACGACCGTTTCGTGTTCGGCAACCGGGTCCGGGACCGCAAACGCGTCTGGTCGCTGATTCCCAGGCGCTGGCCGAAGGGGATTCGCCCCGCGGGCGGTTCGCAGCTGAAGATCCTCGCCCGCCACCACGCCGAGCTGATCCTGGAGATCGTCGATTCCCGGCCGGATCTCGTCGACTACTTCCGCACGACGTGGATCCCCGACGAAACCATGATCCCCAGCCTGCTGACCTCCCCCGCGTTCGGCGCCCGGTGGGAAACGAGCCACCTGCCGGGGGCCGCGTGGTACATCGACTGGGGCAAACAACCCAGCCCCAACCCGCGGTGGCTGGACGAAATCGACCTCCCGGCGTTGCGCACCGCCCGCACCCGGGAGGTCTGGCCCGCCCTGTTCGCCCGCAAGTTCCGCGAGGACTCCACCGCCCTGCTGGACCGGATCGAGCAGGACCTGTGGCCGCTGCCATGACCCCGGGAGAGAAGGCCACGCCCCCGGAGGAGACGGCCGGGGTCGCGGGCAGGGGAGGCACCTCCGACCTGTTCGGCCGGGGAATGCTCTATGTCGTGATCTGGTCCATGCAGATGGTCGTGGCGACGGTGGTCTCCCCCATACTCACCCACGTCCTGCCGGTGGCGGCGTTCGGGTCGCTGTCGGCCGCAATCGCGCTCTACCAGCTGTTGATCGTCCTCACCGTGCTCGGTCTGGACCAGGCCCTCGAGATGCAGCGGGTGGAGGACGCCGACCCCGCCCGCGCCCGCGGACTGCTGGCCGCCGGGTTGGCCATCGACGTGGTCATCGTCGGAGGCATCGCGTTGCTGTCGCCGCTGTGGGCGCCCGCCCTGGGGTTCTCCAGCTACACGCTGGTGCTCATCACGCTGGGCTGGACCGCGCCCGGCGCGGGGGTGATGCTGTCGCTGTCGCTGTTGCAGGCCGAGGACCGGTTCGCGCGGTTCGCCACCGTGTCGCTGATCTCGACGGTGGGGGGTCTGCTGTTCGGCCTGGCGCTGCTGTTCACCTGGGAGCGCACCGCGGAGGTGTACGCGCTGGGCGGGGTCATCGGGCAGGTGGTCGCGCTCGTGCTGGGGTTGGCGTGGACCAGGCCGCGGCTGGCGGGGCTGTTCGACAAGGAGACGTTGCGTCGCGGGCTACGTCTCGGGATTCCGCTGGCCCTCACCGGTTTGTCGACCTTCCTGCTCACCGCTGGGGACCGGTTCATCATCCAGCGCATGCTGGGCGAGGTGCAGGTGGCGCGCTACCAGGTGGCGTTCACCATCGGCAACGTCGTCACGCTCATGCTGACGTTCACCAACCGCGCTTGGTTGCCGCGTCTGAAGAACGTCGTCGACGACGCCCAGCGGTGGCGGGTGATCGCGACCTCCCGCGACGGCGTGTTCTCGCTGGTGGCGTGGGCGGTGCTCGGCGTCACCGTCGCGGCTCCCACGCTGCTTCAGATCTTCGCGCCCTCCACCTACGCGCAGGAGGAGCTGGTCTCGGTGGTCGCGTTGATCGGGTTGGCGGCGTTTCCCGTCGCGGCTGCGGCGGCGAGCAGCCAGATGCTCGTCACGATCCGCTGGTCGGTGCCGCTGGCGTGGGCGTCGGTGGTGGCCGTGGTGGTCAAGATCGCCGCGACCTTCGCCCTCATCGTGCCTTTCGGGCTCGACGGCACCGCGGCCGCGACCTTCCTGGCGCTGTTCGCGCAGGCGGTGGTGCTGCGGCTCGCGGTGACGCGACGCCACGCCCCTGTACGGGTGGCCTGGCCGGTGGTGGCGCTGATCGTCGCCGCGGTGGCGGGTTGCGTCGCTTCGATCCTGGCCCCGCAGGAGCCGGCCTGGAGGATCGGCCGGTTCGCGTTCTCCTGCTGCTGCCTGGTGCCGTTCTTCCTGGGTCTGCGACGCCTCCAAACCGCCTGACCCAGGACTCCCGAAGCCGGTTCGAACCGGGCCGCGACCCCCTCCCCCGCAGCTGGTTGAGCCAGCACGTGAGCGTCCCCCTCGAAGCTGGTTGAGCCAGCACGTGAGCGCCCCCCGTAGCTGGTTGAGCCAGTACGTGAGCGCCAGCGAACGGCTGAGTCGAAACCACCACTGGCACCCGGTAGCCAGAACCCGACCCCAACTCCCCGGACACCCGCAAGATGGTTTCGACACGACCAGCTCGCAGAGCGAGCAGGCCGGCTCAACCAACTTCAAAGAGGACAAAGCCAGTTCGAACCG
>CAJPNZ010000081.1 GCA_905372155.1 Propionibacteriaceae bacterium | reverse complement strand
ACTATTCCTACTTCACATCTTTAGATTTGGACGGAAACCGTCACAAGAATGCACTGAGGCTTATGCACAGGCGACGCATCGACCAGCGAAACCCCTAGTCAGAGCGCACTTGAGGATAGCTGTGAATAAGCCTCACTCTCCGCCAATACCCGCGGGAAGGTCACTTCCAGCAGCAGCAGCACGGAGCACAGCAGCAGCAAGCGAAACCGCCGGCGACCTCGGCGAGGTCGTCAGAGGTCAGGTCCTGCGCATCGAGAGCGGGAGCCTGAGGAACGGCCAGCGTCACTGCCTTGTCCGCCAAGCCCTTCTGGAAGTCACCGTAGTACGCTTCCATCGCGGCCTGGGGCTCGCCCGATGATTCACCGACAACCTCGGAAACCGTGATCGCGACATCCGCTGGAATGACCAGCCCGGCATCAGCCGCAACGGCATGCGGATCGGACTTCAGCCGATCGGCAACCTTCTCATCCGTCCACACGGCCACCAACAGCTTGGCGTACGCCGCCGTGAAATCCTGGAAACCCTGATTCTCTGACATTACTCCTCCTTGATTTGGATTAAACTATTCCTACTTCACATCTTTAGATTTGGACGGAAACCGTCACAAGAATGCACTCTCGCCAATACCTGCGGGAAGGTCACTTCCAAGTGCAGCAGCACGGAGCACAGCAGCAGCAAGCGCTGCCGCCGGCGACCTCGGCGAGGTCGTCAGAGGTCAGGTCCTGCGCATCGAGAGCGGGAGCCTGAGGAACGGCCAGCGTCACTGCCTTGTCCGCCAAGCCCTTCTGGAAGTCACCGTAGTACGCTTCCATCGCGGCCTGGGGCTCGCCCGATGATTCACCGACAACCTCGGAAACCGTGATCGCGACATCCGCTGGAATGACCAGCCCGGCATCAGCCGCAACGGCATGCGGATCGGACTTCAGCCGATCGGCAACCTTCTCATCCGTCCACACGGCCACCAACAGCTTGGCGTACGCCGCCGTGAAATCCTGGAAACCCTGATTCTCTGACATTGCCTCTCCTCATGTTACGTAGAATCATTTCTCTCAAAGCCCCGTCCTCGTTCAACGAGACCTATTTCGCAAAGCATTCACTCGACAACATTGCCATCGAATACCCCACGTGGAGTCATCTCAACAGCTACAGCTGCAACATAGCCTTATGCAGAGCCCACCAGCGACACCCGCAAGTTCCTCAGACGTGAGATCCTGCACTTTCAGCATGGAAACCTCAGGAATGGCCAGCGTCACCATCTTGTCCGCCAAGCCCTTCTGGAAGTCACCGTAGTACATCTCAAGCTCCATCTGCGGATCGTCCGGGAGATCGTCACTCGCCTTGACAACCTTGACCTCGACATCGGACGGGATCACCAGCCCGGCATCAGCCGCAACGGCACGCGGATCAGATCTCAGCAGATCAGCAAGTTTTGCATCCTTCCAGACGGCCACCAGCAACTTGGTGTACGCCGCAGCGAACTCCTGCATTCCCTGATTCTCTGACACTGTTCCTCCCCGAACTAAATGGCGATGCTTTCTATTTCTTGATCAAATTTGCACTCGATAATTGATCTCGGGATCGGAAGGCCTCACACGCAACAAGTGCACGGACAGCAACAACACACCACCGCTTCCCCGCCCGAGACACCCGCGAGATCGATCGCGTCCAAGCTTTCCGTGGTAATCAAAGGAGCATCGGGGATGTAGAGCACCAGCTCACCCGTTTCTTCCGCCTTGAGCCACAACTCAACCTGGGTGTCCAACGCGGCCTCCGGGGCATCCGCCCCCATGACCGGGGCCGCCGCCCTTTCGATTCGGATCGTCACAGCCGCCGGAACCTCCAGCCCTTCCTGCGCAAGAACATCGCGGGGAGAGGCGAAGAGCCGCTGCAAGTACAAATCGTCAGACCAACTGGAGACGAGCAACCTTGTGTATGCGCGAATGAAGTTTTGACGTTCTACCTCGAATCGTCCCATAATCATTCTCCTGAATCCGTTACTTCCCGAAGGCCGCGACCTTCATGAACTAATTATTGACCATCTCGTGCTGCATCATCAAGGGATTTGTTGGCGTCACGCATGCGTAGGATTTCATTACGCATACTGATCGACGCTCTTCTCCGCTTCCTGGATCTCGGCCATGCGGGCGAAGACTCCATCGAGTTCCAGCAGTTCATCGAATGTTCCCGATTCAACGACACGGCCATGCTCGACCACCACGATCCGATCCGCGTCCTGGATCGTCGACAACCGGTGCGCCACGACGACTCGGGTGGCGTTGAGCCTGCGGATGCTTTCCGTGACCGCGGCCTGCGTGGGATTGTCCAAAGCGCTCGTAGCCTCATCAAAAATCACGATCCGCGGTCTTGATATCAAGGCGCGAGCGATCATCAGACGCTGTCGCTGGCCACCGGACAACCCTGATGAATCGTCGGCGACATGAGTGCTCAATCTCATCGGCATGGCACGAATGTCGTCAGCGACACCGGCCATTGCCGCAGCTTCCCAGACCTCCGAGTCGCTGTATGTCCCAGATCCACAGATATTGTCTCGAATCGTTCCCGAGACAGTCCCGTTGTTCTGCAGAACGATCCCGCACTGGCGTCTCACCGCAGCCACGTCCAGCTCCGCAAGATCTTGCTCGTCGTAGATGACCGACCCGCTGTCCGGCTGATCGAATCCGATCAACATTCTGAGCAGGGTGGATTTCCCGGATCCGGATGGGCCGACGATGGCAACGAACTCCCCGCGGTGTATGACGAGGTTCACCCGGTCCAGGACCAATGGGCCATCCGCTCCGTAGCGGAAGCTGACCTCGTGCAGACGAATGTCACCCGAAAGTTCCCCTGGTTGCGCTCGCCCTTCACCACATTCTGGGACCGCGTCAAGAATGGGGCGCAGGAAGTCAAACATCGGCACGACCGGAGCCAACACCTGGAAGACGGAGACGAACTGGATGAAATTGGTGATGAGCAGCTGGGTCGCCAAGATCGCCGTGATGACACCCGTTCTGTCACCACTCGCTGCCGTGGCATTACCGACAGCGATGACCACGGCGATGACCACAGGCATGAGAATCGAGGTGAGAACCAGGATCCAGGCCTCCAGCCGACGGCTCGTCATTTGATGTCGGAGTACTTCGCGCTGGACGCGTCCCCAACGTGAGAGAACACGATGTTCGACGCCCGCGGCACGGATCTTGGGCATGGCTGACAGGACGGCGAGGGTCAACCCGCTGACGTCCTGCTGCGTCAACAAACAGGAACGCTGAGCAGCGATGTCCCGGAGCATCAGACGACAAAGACCCACCGTGACCAGGAGCAGGAGCACTCCCACGAATGCTCCGACGGCGGGAGCCACGGCCACCAGGACGAGAAGATCGGCAAAAGCGATCATCAATCCAAGGACCGACCCGACGGCCGCCCCCGAGACGGTCTCCTGCGCCTGTCGAATGTTGAGGATGATCGTTCCGAGCCCCCCGGGTGAGCGACTCTCGAAGAACGACAACGGCAACGCGAGAAGCTTCGCCCAGATTCCCGACCCGAGGCGCTGGGCCATGCGTCCCTTTATCCGCAGGACCAGATGATTCTGGAGGGTCTGCATACCAGCGGTGAGAAGCGCGATCGTGAGCATGACGGCCCCGACCTGCACGATCACGGAGGTTTCGCCACGCCCCACCAGTTGTCCTACGACCTGTCCAGAAACAACAGGTGTCGCGATACTCAACAACATGACGACGGCGGCACAGAAGGCGAGGCTGGCCACGTCCTTCCCGGAGCCGGCCGCTGCGAATCCGAAAAGCCCCCGCAAGGTGGTCACCCGCGAGCCGAGCGGCGCCTCCGCGATCTTGGCCTCAGCATCAAGGACCGCCAGATCGTCTTGTTCCAGTGGGCGCGCCTCGGCATCCTGCCATCGCTGGATCCACGGCTGTGTTCCTTTGAAGGTGATCGTGCACGGCGATTTCTCAGGACCGTGGCACGTGACGAAGGGGGTCGCATGAGACTCACGCCACCAACCATCCGAGAGTTTCAGCGGACGCAGTCGTACCCAGCCAAGGATGCTTATGTCGTCAAAGGATTTAGCTGCACGCAGCGCTGGCACGATTTCCATCGAGGGAACCATCCGCTGTTTGTCGAACTGCAGGGCTCGCACGATGGCGGTACCCCACGGCCCCAGCAGGTCACCCAACTCACGTTCGCGATCGTCCCCGCTGGCGAGTCGTTGGTTGGCGCGACTCGTCTCCTTCATCTGCTCGATCTCCAGGCGCGCCGCGCCCTCGATGCGTTCGCGCTGCTCATCCTGTTTGAGTGCCGCTCCCCGAGAGCAGGCCAGCAACAATCCAGCGAAATGATCCGCCCAAGCAGCACCGAGTTGCCCACTCTCCAGAAGTTCCCCAGTGGTGGCAACACGGGTGCTGGCCGACCTGTCGAAATGAACCCAGTCGTATTTTCCGAGCCCGAACCAGACACGACGTGGCGTGGTTTCCTCCTCGTCCCCCGGGATCATGGAAGAGGAGTGCACCTCGAGAGCCGGGGAGTGTTCAACCCAAACCCAGGAATCGATTGGTCGCATCACGTCACCACGCCGCGCATCGATCTCGCCCGGCGTCAAGATGTCGAAGTCACGAGGCGGCAAGGTACGGGCAACGATGGAGTCGATGTTGAGGGTGGTCAGCGTTGCCTCGAGCCCCGCCGCGAACAACGGCCGTCGTGCCGTGTTCCATTCCAGGAATTTCTGTTCTTCATCGAGCTCAAAGGGCTGCAACACGACGTCGGCCGCCCTTCGCACGCCGAGTCTCCAGCCCAGGACCGGGGTGCACCCGATGATAATGGAGCCTGGTGACACGGTACCGAGCGGGCACCACCTGTTCTCGGTGACCGCAAAGATATCGGCCGTTCCTTCACTGATCTCGATTCCACGCGACGGATCATCCAACGCGTAGAAAGGCCCCACCGAGGCCCAGTCCACCCTTCCCGGAAGCGCTCTTCGGGGTCCATCATTACTGAGCGCTGAAACCGGCAGTGTGTCTCGTCTGTCTTTGACGGTCATCATGCGACCTCTGTCTCGTTTGATGTGGCGAACTGAAGATTGGCGTAGGTGCCGCCACCGGCCATCAAGGTTTCATGGGTTCCCTGCTCAACGAGCTTGCCCTTGTCGAAGACGAGAATGAGGTCGGCGTCACGAACCGTGGACAGGCGGTGTGCGATTACCAGCATTGCGCATCCTCGACGACGAAGATTGGAGATGATCCTTCGCTCTGTCACCGTGTCCGTGGCGCTCGTGGCCTCGTCCAGGATCAGCAGGGAGGGTTCGTTCGCCAACGCACGCGCCAATTCCAAGCGCTGGCGTTGACCACCCGAGAAATTCCGGCCACCCGTGGCCACGAACGCATTCATCCCTCCAGCTCGTTGGGTCACGGCGGCCAGCACCTCGGCGTCCTCGAGAGCCCGGATCACCGAGCCTTCCGCGATGGAGTCATCCCACAGCGTCACGTTGTCCTTCACAGTGCCCTCGAACAAGGTCACGTTCTGATCAACGTAGGAGATGGCCGCGCAGATGGACTGCCGGGAGTGCTCACCCCGAGGACATCCGTCCAACAGGATCCGTCCGGACGCCGGCTGCAACAGACCGGCCGCAAGACGCCCAACCGTCGATTTCCCAGAACCCGATGCCCCGACCAACGCCACGCTCATGCCCGGTTTCACGACAAAACTGAGGTCGGAGAGAAAACTCGTCTCGCCATCGAACGAGAACGAAACGTGATCAAACTCCATCCGACCGGTCAGGACCCGTGCCGAGCTGTCGGTGTCCTCGGGCTCCCCCTCATAGTTGAGAACATCCTCCAGACGCGCCAGGTCCGCCTGGGTGGTCTGCAACTGGCTCGCTTGGTTCACCAACAAAACGAGCGGTTGGCTGAAGGAAACGAGCAAGGCCTGGAAAGCCACGAGCAGACCCGCCTCGGACACGCCACTCGCCACTCGGAGCCCTCCGACAACCAGCACCAGAGCGGTGTTGACACCCGCCAGCGCAGCAGGCAGCACCGTCACCAAGGACTGTCCTCGGCCAAGCCGCTGCCCTTCCGAGACGGCCTTGGCGCAGTGACCGCTCCACTTGGCGAAAGCCATCTGCTCGGTTCCGTTCCCCTTGACCGATGCGATGGTCGACAGGGTCTGCATGGTAGAAGCAGCCAGGCCGGCGTCCTTGGCCTGAAGTGAGCTGGCGGCGTCACGTTGCTCGCGCAGAACCTTGCGCAGGGCAACCACGTTGAACGCCGAAACGAGCATGACGAGAGCTGCCAGCAGAGGGTCGAGGGTAATGAGAACGATTCCGTAAACAATGATGAGCGTCGTGCTCGCCAGCGTTACTACAACGTTGTTGCTTATGGATGTGCTGACCCGAAAGTTGGCGTCAATGCGTCGGGAGAGATCAGCAGCATGCCGCTGCTGGAAGAAAGCCACAGGACGTCGCATCAGTTCCTTCACGAAATGAGTCGCACTACTCATTCCCAGATGAATCTCCACACGCCTGAGATGCTCGCGTTGAATTGAGGTCAATATCCCCGTCGTAACCGCACAAAGAATCAGAAGGAGAACGGGAAATGTAACAACAATTGTTTCGGTATTGAATTCATCCACGAACCAGCGCTGGATGATTGGCCCCAGCACACCTGGAGCCGCGATCAACGTGGTGGCGAGCAGCGTCAGCACCAACGCACTCCCCGAGCCACGCAGCCGCCTCACGACGGCGGTGACAACTGAAACGTCCTTCCCTTCCTTGGAAAAGCTGGGGCCCGGCGTCATGTCCAGAACCACACCCGTGAATCCACCATCGAATTCATCCAAGGCCATTGCGCGGTGCCCATTCGCAGGATCATTGACGTGGACGACGATCCCTCGCCGCGTTTTCTGGAAACCTTCGAGAACCATGAAGTGTTGGAAAGCCCAGTGGATGATCACGGGATGATCTATTGCACTCAGATCATCGATGTCCATGACTTTTCCCCCACCAACCAGCCCATAGGACTCGGCTGCAGTCACAATGGTAGCCGCATTGGCGCCGTCACGCGTCACATTGCAGGCTATTCTGAGTCGCTCAAGCGGCTCCACACGCCCATAGGCCCGGAGAATGATGCCGAGGCTGGCTGCGCCGCACTCCACCGCTTCCATCTGGATGAGCGATGGCGTACGTGTCGGACGACGTCTGGGAGCATGCATCTGGTTCACGCACCCAACAGCGCCAACGGAGGAACTTCGCCGATGGAAATATCGGCGACGACCGGCGTTTGCGACTCGATTCGACGATCCGGGCCATTATGCGATGTCCAGGCGTAGCCACTCACTGTGTCGGCACGCTCCAAGCGAATCACAACCTGCGTGGGGCCCACCTGTGTACCATCGGTAGCCGCCGGGAAAGGCGCCAATGATTCCACCCGCCCACGCAACACCCCGTACTGCACCGAGGGTATGCCCGACACCGTCAGTTTCACGTCCTGACCACGACTGACTGAGGGGATCTGCCAAGCGGGGACCTCAACGACGGCCTCCAACGCCGCGCCCTCGGTGGCACCGGGCTCAACCACAGAGATGGGAGTTCCCGCGTCCACCACATCCCCGACGCTGACCAGATTCTGTATGACGCGCCCGCCAGTCACTCCGCTGATTCGTGCGTCGTCCTCACCTGCGCCCCGCTGGAGATAGGCGAGCGCATCACCTTGGTCGAGCGTAACACCGAGTTCTGTCAACTTCTTCACGGTTCCACGGGCATCTGATTGCATCGTCACCAAACCACCCGGGTATTGCAGGCGACCTGTGACGGTGACGTGCTGAGGAACTCGCCCAAGAAATCCCCAGCCAATCAGTGCGAGCATGCAGAAACCGATCACCAGTGTAACCACCCAGCCTCTTGGACTCGCCAGGGCAAGCGGAACATCAAGCTGATCTGGATCCCGTCGCTTGGCGAGAGCCTTGAACCGGTACAGCATGACTGCTATTCCTCCTCTTTCTTGACCCCAAGAACCATTTGACCCACGGGACCATGCGACGGAAAACCAAGACCCGTGATCTGCTCGAACTCGTGCGCGAAATTGCTACCCAGCGCACAGGCCCCCAGCCCCTCCGCGATCGCGGCAAGCTGCAGAGCGTGCATCAGGACTCCGGCATCCTTCAGTACCAGAGCCGCGCCAACGCCTTCGTACTTCCACAGCACCCGCGCGAAGCGAGCCAGCAGGACAATGGACACCGGCGGCTTGGCGTGACTCAAGGTTGCCCGGGCTATCTCCTCAACGAGCCTCGATGGTTCTTTCAGACAATGAACCCGTTCCAGGACATTATCGGCCGGATTGTACCGCCACAATCCCTGCTCGAGTCCCTCCAAGCGATCTATTGCAATGTAAATATCCAACTCGTGAAGCGCGCCTCCCCCCGCGACTGGCCTGAGTGAAACCTCCATGCCGTAGCTGTCGCAGAACCTACGCTGGATACGCGCCGAACGATGCAGAACACTCGCCAGCTGCTTCAAGGTCGGAGCCACATCCTCCCGGAAGGAGGACGTGGAACGACGTCGCTCCGTAATCACCCCAAAAGGCTCATCCTCGAGGAACCAGCGGTCCGGATCGGGCTCCGGAAGATCGACCACCTCATCCACTCGTATTGCTTCGACCAGCGGTGGCATCGCATGCGTTTCGCGATAGCGATAGGTCCCGCCATAGCGAAAATTCGCACTAGAGTCGCTGGAACGTTCGATCATGAGGAGATCAACCGGATCCCACATCGTCTGTTCCATGGCTTCCTCGGACGAGGCCGACACCAACAGGCCGGCCCGCCACATCAACTCACGCAGAGGCGAGAGCCGCCCCCCGGGGGCCATGTCTTCTCCGACCAAGACATGGCCAGCCATGGAAGCATCCACCTTGACCGATCCACAGCCCAGGCCGCTGTCGAGCTTCACCCACCGGCCCTCACGGGTCGCCACCACGTGGCGGGCCACAACAGCATCATCTGGCACGTCGCCCTCACGCCAGGGAAGTCGCCCCTTCTTCATCAATCGAGCGACCACCACCCCTTGGATCTCGACGACCTCATCGATGAAACCGAAGGACTTCAGATCGCGCACCGCCGTGGTCAGCATCATCATATGTCGCATGCCGTCGCGAGCGGTGAGGAGCCCATCCGCGAGTTCATCAACCGCGCACGGCTGCTCCATCAATCGCGCGATGCGGCGGGCAACCTCACCTCCCACCGGGAGACCGCGCTCGCCCCGCTCTCCGGCAACCTGCAAGGTGTCACCATCACACCCAAGAACAATCCCTTCAGCAGCCAGCAATTTCTGCATGGAAATCTCCCTCAGAAAAATACACTTCGAGGATTGAGTTCGTCCTCGGACAACGCACGATCGATCCACCCCAATTTCACAGGAGTGTCATACAGACGACCCGGCGCCGCTCGACGCCAGAAATGACGAAGCCCGGGCGTGATTACCTTTGCAACCGCAAGCTCGATCTCGGGGCGCGTCTGGTTGATTATTATCGTCTCGACACCGACCCGATCGAGAATATCAACCTGCCGTTCCACCAGTTCGTCGATGCGCCGGGTACCCGTGCTGGGCAGATCGGTCAACTTCACCGGGGAAAGGTCGGGGTTTGGCAAAAGCCAAGGTTCTGACTGGACGGTGGCATTTTTGCACCACTCGATCGTCGCATAATCCTGCGTGCGATAGATGGTCTTACCATCCTTGTCGCGCAAGGACACGAACGGCAAGAACTGATTCAGCTCGGTCAGAGATCTGAAAAGAGCAACGCTGGGGTCGGGATGAGCGCCGAAACCGACCATGATTTCTTGGACGTCCTGATCACGCCTGGACATGGCGGCGAAAACCGGCATTTCGAGATCATTCTGCAGGCTCACCACCCAGAGATTTCTACCCTTATCTGCATAGAACTCGCGAAGGATATCGATATATGGATCCCCGAAGGAGTCGAGATCGACTCCCGGACGTTGCACGCGATTGAACCACCACATTCCCACCGCGTCTCTTTCACACACCTCACACATTCCCTGAAGAATCGCTTCCTCAAGGGTGTTTCCAGCGGCCTCACCGTTGGAGTCGGTGTATGCGTACGGATGAACTTTCAAATCGGGTGTTCCGTACCATGCAAGCCCCGCCGGGACAAGAACCTGCTCCCCCGTTGTGAGGGAACGTCCCGGAGTGAAATCGATCGGCAACGTCTCATCAAACCTCTGGGGAATTCGATGGAACTTGTTGTCGATCTCCTTGATGGCAGAACGACCCTCGTACTGCGCGTCGCTGAACAGCAGCACACTCTCGGGATGGACGGCTCGGACATCCAGATCCCTCCAGGCGGATCGGACTGCGGGGACCGTTGGCTCCCACACACCGGAGAAACGCTCAATCGCCTCGCATACAGCGCTGGCCTTGGCCTGCTGACGGGTACGGCCCTTGCCTCCCGATTGGCCGCGCATGTTCTGCACCAGCAGCCGAAGGTTGTCGGCGACGGTCGCGTAATTGTGACCGGCCGCGAAAGAGAACGTGACACCGTCGGCGTCGGCTCCCAGACTCTCGATCTTCGAAACAGCCCCGGTGATCGGGCTGACGTGCTTCGCCAACCGTTCAACGGTTTCCTCCGGGGTGCACACGCGGTAACCACCATCCGTACCGTCCAGGCCCTTGGCGGGGGCAAGAACGACGTCAGCGGTGGGGCGATGCGCCATGGTGCCGCACACCGGGCACTGCGGCTGCGGGATCACGGCGTGGTCGCTCACCGCCATGGTTCCCAGATCCATGCTTCGCAGCACGTTCACGAACGGGGACTGCTCTCCACCGGCCACGGCCACCAGATGAGTCAGGATCGCTTGGCTCACGATCCGAGCCGCTCCCGGCATGAGTCCGGATGCCGGTATGAACGGCAGCCGCTGAAGTCGCTCCGCTAGATACCGTTCCGCATGTCGGTTGGCGACAAGCCGCTCCTGCAAACACATCCAGCAGGCCGATTGCCCGGGAACGAACAGTGGTCCCAACCAGAGGGACTGTCCCCAAGGCTTGGCAAGCAGCCACGATATTCCTTTATTCCAGAGCTCCTTGTTCAATTCCTCGAGCCGGGGGTGAACGTAGTCCTCGGCCACGACAACCAAAAGGCTGGAAGGCCCCAGGGCCGTGGTGTCGGCGTCCTCCGTCAAGCATTCGACGGCGATACGCTGATCCAGCACATCCAGGCCGGAAACGATCTGCTCCATGGTCCGCTGAACTTCGTCACGGGGACGTTGGAGAACCAGCGGCAACAGCTTCACCTGACGGGTTGCCAGCTCATTGATCGTACGGGAAGGATCAAGTCCCCGACTCTCCAAATACGCCCCAAAGGCACCGCCTTTGAGGGCGTCTTCCCGTATGTAGCCCTTCTCAAGCATGGATCGCACTGCGGCAAAGGCCATCGCAGGTCCCACGTGCCGGGACGCGGCCGCGACGATGTCAACCATGTCCCGGTGCCCATCAATGGCCTTCGCGACCTGAGCAACCGCCTGGTTGTCCATGAGCACCTGATCACTATCCGAGAGCATGAACAGCTGAGACGCGTTCACCACATCAACATTGAGCCCGCTCTTGAAACGTACTGAACTCATAAGATCACCTCAATCGGCTTCGAGGACGCGCCGGGCGGCTCAATATACAGCCACCGATCAGTCCGACAATACCCACACCGAGCATCCCGCATCCCATAGCGGTTTCAACGGGCCGCTGAGAGAAATTAACAACGGCGAGTACCAAACAGATAATCATGAGCACCCACATAAATACTGCCGCGAACATTCTGAAACGAACTCCCATGTTCCCTCCGTGGTTCCCACACGCCTCCGAGATTCACATTTGACATCTACCGTTGTACCGCAGCGCCGACCCTTCCAGCTAGACACAGACGGGAATCTACGCACCGCATCGACAGACATACGCATGCCTACGCAGCAGATCTCGTTGATTTTCTTTCGGGCCAGCTGTTTTGCGTCATTTTCTTTGGCGGAGAAGATTAAAAGGTCCCGCGATATGGTTCTGTGTGTCGTCGGCCGAAGCGGGCGATCGGCAAAGTTGGTGGGTGGGTTGACAGGGGTCGGTGTGTCGCCTTGACGAGGGCGTGGGCCCCGCAGGGGGCGATGCGTGGTGGTCGGATCAACCCTTCGCCCCGGGGAGCCCACGCTGATGTCTTCTACCCGCCGCCACCGCCCTGTCACGCCAGCCTGTGGCCCGTGTCCTGTCCGAGTTCCTCGAGTCCGTGGACGGGGCGGTGGTCACCACCAGTTCCTTGGCAAGACGCCCAAGACGAGCCATCAAACCACTCGCCCAAGCCTCCACCAACCGACCCGCCCCTGCATCCTGGGCGCTCTCAGCCACCTGCCACGACCGTCTCGTCGCGCCAGATCCTCCAGGTCATGCTCGCTCCCGGGGACCGGCGCGGGGTACGTCATGCCCTGTCCAGGACCCTGTCTCCGGCGATCGCGGGGTGGTGGGCAATTCCAACGAGGTTCCCGCTCTGATGGGCCGCCCGATACACTCCGGCTACTCGCTCAGCTGGTCTGCCACAGCAGTTCGAACCACACTTCGCTGCCGTCGGAACACTGGTGCACGTCGTACCCCTGCCCGTCGATGACAACCACACGCTGCGCGACGGACGTGCGCTGCACGTAGCGCAACACGTCGTACTCATCGCTCACCCGCAGCACCCGGTACGGGGCCTCCTGGGTTCCGGCGCCGCTGCTCGTCAGGGTGTCCATGGCCAGCCGGGCAAATTTCGTCTCGCGCCGCGCCGCCTTCTCGTCACCCAACTGGTCGTAGCCGTGGGCCAGCATCGCATGTGCCGTGGGGCTCAGGAACACCCCCGGAAGCATGCGCCACACCGCGTCGACGGCTCCTTGATACTTGCCGCTGTCCATCAGCGGAGAGACCACGGACTCGAACAACACGAGGGGGTCGTAGTTGGCGGCGGCCATGACCTCGGCCTGCAGCGGAGCCAGCGTTTCCTCGCTCGGGTTCAGGACAAAACTTTTCATTACTTCTACGAAATCCATTGCTTCTCCTTGGTCTCGGGTCGCCCTCATCGCCTATACGTGTTGTCGTCGTGAGATTCAGGTTTGCTGCCGACCTCGGAGCATGCCGCGCATCCGAGGAGTCCTGAATCGTCGGTATCGCGCGTTCATGGGAGATCGAAGTGACGCAGGCCGTCCGCCGACCAGCACAGCACGCCGTGTTTTTGCGATGCCGCGTACAGTTTCTGTCCGTCCGGCGACCACTCCATGCGCCCCACCGTTTCCGGTGGCTCCGGGGCGAGTGAGCTGACCTGGGTTGCCGGGTCCCACAACATGACCTAGGGATCGCTTGACGCGGAGATTGCGATCCTGCCGTCCTTGCTGACCGCGACATGGCTTGGGCTACTCGTCGGTGGTTCCGGGCCGGCCTCGACTTGTTCGCCCCTGATCAGATACGACGCCCCGGGGTCGGAGGTGATGGCCACCAGGACACCGTCGGGGCCATAGGCCACCCCTTTGACCGGATGCGGTACTTCGTGCAGCAGTTTCTCGCGTTCACCGCTGTGCACGTTCCAGATCGAGCACCCGTCCCCTGCTGCCACCGCCAATCGATCCGAGTCTGGGCTGAAGCTGAGTCTTCGCGGTTCGCTGATCGTGAGCACCCGCACGGGCCGGCACTGGTCCTTGCGCATCCCCCAGAGTCGGACTGTCCCGTCCCGGCTCGCCGACGCCAAGAGTTCCCCGTCCTTGCTGAACGCCAGATCGACGATGGGTGAACCGAGCTCGTCGATCCTCTCGTGTCCTCGAAGCTCCCAGAGCAGGTTTCCCTCACGATCAGTCACCTGAATCGCGGCATTGAAGGCATCACCCACTGCCAGCCATTCACCTCCAGGGTGCCAGGCCAGCACTCCGTCTCGACGATTGTCCAACCGCCGCACAACCTTCCCCGTGGATGCGTCCCAGATCACGGTTCCGAACGTAGAGTCAAGCCCCAACACGGACCGGGCGCGCGACTGGCTGGCCGCCACCAGTGCGCCGTCCGGGGAGACTGCCAACCCCTCACCGACAATGTAGTCCTCGGGAAAGTACGCAATATCCACCGTGGTGCCGCTCTTCCGGGAGGGGCTCACGCTCGGGCTCGACATCGCCTCGCTCGCTGGGACGCACTCACCGCTCATCCCCTCCTCGCCACTCGTCCGGCCCGAACCACACCCGGCCAGCAACGCGCAGAGGCTCACACCAAGCACGCTACGTCGACGCACACCGCCCCTCCCCCATCGCTCACTCATTTAACCCCGGCCTTGCGCTTGTACTCATCAAATTTCTCTGGGGTCAGTGAATTGACGAACTCGCGCCCAGCTTTTCGCGCATCCTTCTCAACAGGCTGATTGTAATATTCCTCGAACCCATTCGAGGAGCTCTTGTAGTTATTGAAATTGTCTTCCCACGAATCCACCTCTTCGCGGGTAACGCCATGCTCTTCCAGCTCTTTTTTCTTCTTGTTCCCAAAGACTCTGTCCCAAAAGCCGATTTTGGCATCGCGGATAGTCTCATGCTGCTCGGCATGTCTGGATTCATGGGCGGCAGTATGCAAGATCTGCGGATCCTTGAGACGATCTTCGTTGATCGTCAGCTCTCTACCAATTCCCCAAATTCCGCCTTCATTCCATGCGCCATAACCTCCATCTTCCCCTCATGCTTGAAGGATATCTTTGGCGCTTCCATGCCATCCTTGGCGAACTCCTCATCGACGATCGCCTGCAGCACTTTCTTACGGTCTTCGTCGCTCAGCTTGCTCCATTCCTCCTTGACAGCAGGGTCCAGTTTGCCGCGCTCCTCGTCCTCCTTCGCGTCTTCAGGTGCTTGATCTGCGACGCCGAGGGAGGCGGTTCCTGCTTTGTTGGGCCATTGGCGGGTCGGGTCAGCATCAGCGTGGGCCTGCGCAACCGCCTGTTCGGTATCGCTACCGGTTTTCTCCAACTCCTCGATCACAGCCTGGAAATCAGCAA
>CAJPNZ010000080.1 GCA_905372155.1 Propionibacteriaceae bacterium | reverse complement strand
ACAATACAAGCCGTCACCGGACTCATCTTCGCCTACACCCTATGAATAAGCCTCCAGGAATGATCCGAGTCGCGGACTTCCGTCGGGCGCCCGGTAGGAAGCCAGTACTTCGTCGTAGGGCAGGCGTATCAGATGTGAGAACTCGACGAGGGTCCGACACCGAGGGAAAACGGTTCTCAATGTGATGGGGATCTGTTCACCTTCCAGGCTCAAGCTTCCCGTCAGTGCGGTCCGTTGAACGAGTTTCCACTCAGCCCCCAAAGTTTCGATGGCCTCAGGCAGAACGATCGGTGGCAGCTCCAGTGCTGCTCGGGCGTCGATTGCGATCCGACTGGCCGCCCACTTGTACACGAGCTGATCATGCGGGCTCCACATGGTTGGAACGCGTTCACGGCCTCGCTCACCATACCCATAGAACCACTCATCATCCACGTTCCACAGATGGTGCGAATAAAATCCGCCATTCCACGTCATGGAATTCCCACCGGAGGTTTCCGCCACCTGAGCTCCGGCTTCCGATGCGTAGGCAACCAGTTCTTCCATGATGGACATCAGGCGTCTCCTTCCAGAATGCGCAGGTCAATGCATTCCTCGGCCGTCAAGAGAATTTCACCGATTTGGAAGAGCACCTGACGGGCACCGCCCGGTTGGCCGAACCAGGGGGGAATGATGCTGGTCACCAACCTCGCCTCGGGTGGCAGATCCAACAGCCGATACCGATAGTAGGGTTCCTTCACCACACCGGGTGGAAGGGAGCGTTGTTCGAAGGAATAAGGTTTCGGGCCGGGCACCGCACAGAAATAACTACCACGCGGGTCACCCACTTGGTCGAGACGATCGCCGTACTGCGCGACGTATTCCAGAACGGCCGGGTTGTGACGCTGGGGTCCGGGGTCGACGGCCTCGCGCAACAACCCACCGTCCTCGGACAGGAAGGAATCGACCACCTGGTCCAGCCTCAGATTCATCAGGTGCGACAACACGTCCAGAGCGTGAGGCCGGTGCCCACGCAGGATCAATTCGGTTCCAGACCCCGCGGGTCCTGTCAGGGTCCTGTGGGTTCGCAGCTGTTGCTGGCTCCAGCCGGGCGCCGTCCCCGCTTCCCAGTGTCCGGTCATGATCCGTGGCCAACCCCTACCACGTCGCACGTCGTTCAGCCATCCGAAGGCCATCCACCGCAGCACCAGACCCAACTCAGGACTGGCGATTTCTGCACTACGTTGCTCGCCACGTTCGGTGTGGCCAAAGCACCAGCAGCCGTCCTCGATCCAGAGGTGGGAAACCCATCCGGTCTCCGTGGCGTGAAAACCGTCCTCGTCAGGAACCATCCGGAGTTCACGGGCGGCTGCCATGCGTTGAAAAGCCTCTTCCGCGGCCGCCACCGGGTCTCCCGTCTCCGCCATGTGTTCCAGGGCACCGCCGTTCGGGGCGAGGTAGGAGTCCAGGACCTGGTCGGGACTCAGGTCCATCAGGTGGGACAAAACCGCCACCTCGACGGCGGCCGGAAGAGCGGTGAGCATTCGCACATCAACTGGTTCCCCTTCCAGACGAACCGGTCTTGCCCACACCCGAATGTTCGCGGTCTCAGAGGTTGATGGCTCCGGAACCGGCTCGACACCCCACCCCCATGCGAGTGCCGGTGCTGCCCGCAGCGGAAGCAGCCACGGCCATCCCTGTGCACGGCGGTACTGGTTGGCGACGCGGCAGATCAACCACCGCAGCGCCACGTCACGATCCGCAGCGGTCAAGACGGCGACGCGCTCCTGGTCCACTCGATCCAGATGACCGACGTGCCACGCTCCTTCGTCCTCCCAGAACATGACGGTACGGGCGTTTCGTTCGCCCCCTATGAGCAGACCATCCTCACGATCATGTACCGGCACACCCACATCGTTCAGGGCACACCTCAGTTGCTCCACGCAATCAGGCACGTTCACGCACCTCCTCCAGGAGACCTGTTTCCAGCAGTTCCTCGACGCTGAGAAGACCTTTTCCGGCGTCGCGGAACAGCACCTGACGCCCCCCGCCACGGCCTCCGACGGCGGGAACCACCCGCCCGGTCTCGATTCGCCACGCGGGTGGCAGTTCCTGACCGGTCAATCGATACCGATGGTAGGGCAGCTTGGCTGCGGCCGGTTCGAGGGAACGTTCTGCGAAGACGACGGGGCGCGGGGCGTCGACCCCGAAGAGGTATGCTGCTCCGCGCGGCCCTCCGACGCGGTCCATCCTGGGCCCGTATTTTTCCAGGTATTCCCCGGTCCCCCAGAACGTCTCAACAGTTGCGGGATCCATGCCGTCCCGCACCGCGCCATCGCCCTCGTAGGGCCAGATGCTGTCACCGTTGGCGTCGCAGCAGTCGGCGATCCACTGGTTGTAGGAGCGAGGCTGGCCTTCCGCTCCGGCACCGAAGTGCCACCGCGGATCGTCGATCAAACTAGAGCTGTCCTTCATGGTTCTCCAGGGTGTGTCTTTCCGGAACGAGGTGACCACACAACAGTAGCGTCGTCGCGTGGAGTCGCATTCGCAGACCACGCACCAACCCATGGGGCCCACGCTCAGAGCAAGGCCGAGTGGATACTCACACATGAAGGGCCCCGGCGACCTGTCTCTCACCAACGCGACAGGGTGACATGGGGCGTCCCTGGCGACCATCACGAGGGCGACTCCGTACTTGCAGCTCAGGTGTACCGGGCAGGAGCACTGCGAGCTCTACCCTGGAACCCAGTTCCAAGTCGGCCCACAGTACTTGGTTGCCACGGCCCCCTGTACCCCCTGACTGCCAGATTTGCTCGTCTTGTCGGTTGTTCTCGCTCTTGCAAGGCCCACTTCAAGCTGGTTGTATTCCTGTGCCCGCAGGAACGTCAGTACTCCGACGACGTAGCGGATGTCGTCGTCAGTGATCTGGGAGACGACCGCCCCAAATTACTTGACGCATGACACATTCTCACATTGGCTCCTCAGATACTGGACATGCGATCCAACGGGGCCCGGGATAGGGCTGACCTTCGCAGTCACCGGAGGCCAGCCCCACCGTTCAGCGGAGAATCAGGAGGAGAACCACTCCCACCACCCCCGCACCCAGCGCCAGCACAATGGCTGGCAGCCTACGGCCCCTTATCGCTGGCCCCTTCGGGGAGGCTGCACAGACGAGGAGCGAGGCAAAAGTGAGGCCGCCTATGCTCCATGTCAGCATCTGCAGGCTTGCGCTCGGGGCGCCGAGGGCCAGCACCACCGTTGAATAGCCGGTGTACAGCACGGCCAGGAGCAGACCGGTTCGGGAGTGGACGAACACCGCTACCAGCGTCGCGAGCGCACCGGCGATATGCAAGAGGAGCACCAGGAGGACGTCAATCTTCCCCCCAGACTGCAAGAGTCGTGGCAATAGGCCAAGCAGAGTTCCAGTGCGTCCGGCGCTGATTCCTGTGGCGAGGAGCCACAGCACGGTGGTTGCACCGAGGGTGCGTAGGTTACGCGTTGCCGTACCGGTCATGATGATCTCCTTAGGGGTATGGCAGCGGATCCGCCAGAAGATCCGCTTGGTCGATAGGAGTTTCGCGGTAGCCAGCCGCGACAGGGCAGGCCAGGTACCGCGGGTGTCCCAAAGCCGGGGACTGCGGCGGGTAGGGCTGGGACAGCTCGGGGATGAAGGCCTTCCAAACCTTAGTCTGACGGAAGTCTTTCGGGGTGAAATCAAACATGATTGGATCAATCCCGCGGGCCTGCATGGCCATGTGGATGCGCCGATGCGGATCGGGGTCGGCGGCGTCACAGCGGGCGTACAGCTCACTCAAGGTGATCTCGCCTCCTCCGTTGAAGTACCAATCGGCGCGCTCCTGGTTACGGGGATGACCGTAGTAGGTGATTGCCTGAACGAAGCGGGTGAACTCATAGGGTTCCGCGTCGGCATGGATACCGAACAGCCGGTGGAAGGCAGTCTCGAACTGCCAGTTATCGGCTAGCTGGCAGATGCGCAGCGATCTCTCCGACTGGCAGTATTCACCCAGTGCCGAGCGCATCGCTGCATCCGGGCTGGCCCCAATACCCCCTCCAGCGTTGTATCGCAACTCAGGCAGCCAGTTGTCGAACTCAATCGCGGTCAGGACCGGGAACTCGAAGAAATCCAGGTTCTGCAGATAGAACGTCGGTGCGCCAATGCCTCGCTCGAGTTGCTCGAGAGCCTGACGGATCCGTGGGCTCCGGGGAACCACATCCATGACCACGGTGTCAAGGGGAACCCGGGCATGCCACCTCAGGTTGACAGCGTCACGCTCGATCAGCTCATCCAGGGCATGGTAGATCGCACGGTCCGTGGAGATGTGACTGGCCAGCCCTCCCGAGGGTGCCAGTCCGATGAGAGGCTCATCGTCGGGTCGGTAGTAGATGAAAAGCACCAGCTGCGCCGGAACCCACACGGTCTCCCCGGAGTAGAGGCGTTTGCCCGGGATCCAGCCCATCTCAGTGTTGTCATCCCACCGGTCGAAGGCGAAGTGCGGATCGGCATGTTGGGCCTCGGAGAAGATCGGCAGATCTTCGGGACCAAGACACCGGTTCCCTCGATCCTCCATCTCCCGGCGCGTGCCGGTTTGCAGGCGGTCCGCCCACGAAAGAAAGGCGAACGAGCCGAGGACCCGCTCGATTCCCTCACCCATACTGGAGACATAGGTTTCGTGTAGATCGAGTCCTTTACCACCCCCGTATACCTGGCTGGCGTAGGAGGAGTTGAGACCCGCTACACCCAATAGGCGGCTCGTAATGTGGTCGAAGTCAAAGTATTGGCCGTGGCCAACATTCAGGCCAGCCCCTGACGCCGGGCGGAAGTAGGTCGTCAGCAGCCGGATAAAACCGCTGGGACAGTACAACTCCTCAACTTCGGCCAAGGCAGCGGTCTCGTCACGGTCCAGCTTGGGTTTAATCACCGGTCGGCGGCAGTTGAAAGTTTGAGATACAACACCATCTCTCCGCGGGTAGCTGGCGATTGTGGGGGGAGTGTAGGTTGCAGTGGACATCAGTGGTTTCCTTCCCAATCAAAGGTTCGAAGGGTGATGAGGTTGACAATGAAGGTAGCCCCGACCAAGACAAAAACGGATATCCAAGCCACGGGGCGATCAGCGTAGGAATTCATGAGTGACTCGTTGATGATGGTCAATGGATTGAAGTCTGAGACTCGGTGAAGCCAGCCAGGGAATGAGTCCCGGGGCAATGCGGCACCACTGGCGAAGAACGCCAAGAAGAAAACCGCCGCGGAGACCACTTGGACACTGCGCACTGGTAAGGGGAGGCCGCCCAAGAGCAGCCCAAAACTCAGTGTGACGTAGAGCGAAATCAAACTCACAAGTATGAATACCGGAACGTTCACCCGAGTTGGGGGTCCGTACAACAGAATTGTAATGCAGGCGAGCGCCGCGATCGAGACCACCAAAACTATCAGCGCGGTGACGAACTGGGCCATAAAATACGCCCAAGAGGGCATCGGCGAGAGGCGGTAGCGTTTCAAGACACCCTGGCCACGGTTCTCCGCAACATGGATAGACATACCCATGAGCCCGACGTTTGCAGCTGTGACGCCCACCATGACTGCCATATAGCCGTCGATGAAGCGCCCCCCTCGGGCAACTCAGCCACCCCCCCAACCGATCCGACGAATAGCAATAGAATCAAAGGGAAAGCCAGCGAAAAGAAAACTGCAAAGGGCTCTCGCCCGAAGAGGCGGGTTTCCGTGACGGCAAGGGCCGCCGCTGAACGCAAACCAATCATGATATCTTTTCCTTTCGAGCTGCGCGAGTTACCACGTCACCGAGGTTGGTTGAGCGAAGCGCTGCGGTTCCACCGCCCGGCAGGGAGTTAACAGCCTCCTGGAGCAAGTGCCGGTCACCGTAGACGAGCCAAGTGTCTTCGGGACCGGGATACACCTCACCACACTGCTGCCAAGGCGCCACATCGGTACCACCCACCAGGACCGCACAAGCATTGGCTCCCAAGCTGTGGACGAGGACATCAACCGTCCCCTCAGCAGCGATGGCGCCGTGGGCCATGACGACGACCCGATCCGCCAATTCCGCAGCATGATCGACCTCGTGAAGCGTCATGAGGATGCTCATGCCCTCGGAACTGCGCCTACGAAGCACCTGCACAAGGGCCCGTCGCGCCTCCGGATCGAGGCCCGCAGTGGGCTCATCCAGCAGAACCAGCTCAGGATCGCCGATGAAGGCCAGAACAAGATTGACACGACGCTTCTGACCGCCGCTCAATGCATCGAAGCGTTTACCGAGTAAAGGTTCGAGTGCCATCGCTGCCATAAGATCCGGCGGTGGCGCATCGACTCCATAAATCTGGCAGTACAACCAGAGTGCCTCGCGGACCTTTATCCGCGACGGGAGCTGCTCTTCCTGGAGTTGAACGCCCATGCGGGACGGGATACGCTGTCCATGACGGTGCTCAGCCTCGAGAATCGTAACGGTGCCGGAGTCCGGCTTCCGCAACCCCTCAATGCATTCCAGCAGGGTGGTCTTGCCTGAACCGTTGTGCCCCAGGAGCGCGACGATCTCACCTCGAATCACATCAATGCTCACATCGTTGACTGCACGAACGCTGCCATACGATTTTCGCATGTTCCTTGCAGTCAAGACCTTCATGATTCCTCCTGAATTACTTAATTACCTGGGCAATTGCCGGATCGGCGAAAGCGGCCTGGATGGCAGTTTCACCAACCCCGGCGGACTGCCAAATTCGAATCTCTTCATCAACAGCGTAGCGTGGATGCAGCCCTAGCCCTGGGGCCCCGGAACCGCCAAGTAGAGGGTGTCCTTTGGCGGCAAGGTGCGCGAGCACGTGTTGCAGTATTGTCCAGCCAGCCGCCAATTGACGGCGTTCACTCGACGACAGGGCTCGTAGTCCGAGGTATCGCAGCGCTTCCCGGCGTCCCATAGCCATCGCCCCGGGTTGCCGTAATGCCATTATTCGTTGGTGATGGGGCATAACAGAGACAAGTTCCGACATGCCCTCCGCCGTGATCAGGGCAGACAGGTCGGCGGCGTAACGAGTAGCGGCCAGCAATGGAACGACCGGTTGCCCCCAAGAACAAATCCGCTCACCGATCTGCGTTGCATCGGTGACGTGGCGTCCTAGTGCGAGCAGGGACTCCTGGGCTGTCGCAGGGGGCTGCTGCGGCAACATGCCGCAGCTGACAGCAACAGATACAACCGCAGTGAGGAGCCCCTCGACGGTCACCCGTGCTGCTGCCCCGGTCTCCAACCACTGCAGGGCACCGGCACCGACTTCCACCGCATGCCCAAGTCCGAGTGTCACGCCGACTTCGGTAAGTCGAACGATATTGCCATGGGAAACCGTTGCTCCCAGACACAACCAGGACATACCACAGCGCGCTAGCCCCTGTACGATGGCAGCATCCACCGTCTCAGGAAGCGAGTGACGCAATCCTCCCTCGCGGTAGCGCGTCCACCCAAGGACCGCCCCACGCGAAGGTGAGTTTTCCTGCTCGGGCCTGGGTCGCATACTCGACGGAGACCCCAAGCCGTCTGGCAATGTAAACGCCCTCAGCCAGCCGAGCGGTACTGGCGACCACATCGCGCAGCGTGCCATCCGCAGGGCTCGCGACATAACCCGCGCCGGATCCATGAACGTCAATCAGCATGGCTCAACCAACCTTCCACTCTCTGATATCGACGCCACACCAAGCATTGAAACACCATGTGAGCGATAAGAGACACGATCACGGTCCCAGAGATCAACACCAACCAGCCCCACAGCAACCCTGCGACCACCTTGCTGATGATCGCCTTGACGCCGAAGGCGACGTGGTGCAGCCCAAACACGAAGGCCGAAGCCAGCAACGCTGGCAGAAAACCAACATCGCTGAGAACCGCGTGGAGGAGGAGGGCTCCTCGAAACAGCAGTTCCTCCGTGATCGCCGTTCCCATTGCTACGAACCACCACTGGACGGGCGCGCTGAGCAGCGCGGTCACGGCCGGCTCAGCTTCACGCATGAATAGCGCGGTTGCGAGGGTCGGCTTCGAGTCGGAGTTCTCGGCCGACACCAATGCCAGTTCTAGAAGATATGGAATGGCAGCAGCCGGTGCGGCAAAGACCAGTCCGACGACCAGCCCCCAACTTGGGGTCCGCCAGAACACATCCGCCGGCAGGAGACCTAGCCCCACCAAAACCGCGACCCCAGCCGCCACGAAACCGAGATAGATCAGGGCGGCGCGATCCACGACCCAAGGTACGAATATCCGAAGGCGCTTGGCAAGGAAATCAATCACCACCATCGTGATGCCGAAAGCGGGAAGAATGCCGATTGTCACTGCCAGCGCCCAAGCGCTGGCGGTCATCGTCGGACACCTGGCTTGTTACCGAGGGTGACGAGCACTTGGGTAAAATGATTCCGTCCGTCCACCCGCAACAGCCGGTTCGTCGCATCGTCCTGGAAGGCCGCCACTGCATTGACGGCGAGACCGAGAGACGCTGCCGCCAAGTAGAGCTGACCGCATGCGACGCCCGCATCCATGGCCATGTAGCGATAGCCTCGGGTGCCCTATTTCCACGCGACGCGCTCGTAGTTTCCGACGATCGCTATAACGACTTGGGCGTGCATAAGCCAGTTTGTTGCGAAACTCGCCTCCACCACGGGCACGCGGAAGTCCCCAGCCTCGGCCAACACGAGACTGTGGTCCAACGGATCGTACTCGTAGTGCCCGCGTTCTAGCCCTGCCACATTATTGACCAGCACGTGGATGTCCATGGACTGCAGGCCACCGGCTGATGGGAAGACTCGGCGGGGAACGTCGCGACGCTGATAGGCGCGGTCAAGACCCTTACTTGCGAATGTCATCTCCAACGCTGCGGCAAGTTGCCCCAAGGAGAGGGGCTCGAAGGAGAACACGGGAGTTGAGCGGCGTAGCCGCGTCAGCTCGTGGAATTCTCTGGCTTCCGGAGGAATGTCAGTGGGCAGGCTCACCCGCTCACCTCCGTCACGGCCAACCTTGAGATCAGGTGCCCGCAACGTCTTTGACAGATCGGCGCCATCGACGTTGGGCCTCGGCGCGCAGGCATCGATGCACCAGGTGACCGACGCGGACCGTGTCATCTGTCATCAGAGGCAGTCCTTCGACCATCATCCGCTCCACAGCATCGGCATAGTTGCCGGTGCATTCTCCCCGCTCGCGGGCATCGTGCAGGATTTCACGTAGCTGCAACTGCAACGGGGGAATGTCATCACAGGAGTTGCTATCACAACCGCTCGTCATCGTGAACTCGCCGGCTGCCGGCGTTTCAGTGATAGTCATGGGATTCGTCCTCCTTCGGGTTGTCCGGATTCAGGGAGACCAGAGCGGCTACGAACCTCTCGACTCCGTCCTGATCCAGAGTCTGGTCGACAGCGGTGTCGATAAAGTCCACAACCACGGTGGGCCGGAGCCCACGGCCGGCCATGAGGGAGCCGATGTTGCCGATGAGCATCCCAACCTCCATCAACGCATTGCGGTAACCACGAGGTCCATGGGTGACCTGCACTCGTTGTGGAGAGACCACCACTGCCAAGTGGCACGACGCCTCGTCAAAGGCTTGGCGTACATCGTGTGAGACTGCCGCCACAAGGTCCCTGCGCTGCTGCTGTGTGAAAGTCCGCAGCCGAACGAGATGCTCCTGTCCGGCGGGTAGGAGGTAAGACCAGCCATCGGCAATCACGAGGATGTCCGCGGCGAAGAGCAGGCCGCTTTCAGCACCCGCTCGAGCCATGGCGGCCAGGGCGGGTCCGAGCGGCGCTTGAACCTGAGCCAAGGGGAGCATCGGTGAAGGGCCGGAGTCCACGAAGTCGAACACTCTCCCCGCGTTCAGAAACCATCGGCGCAGAGCCTTCTGCTCCTCGACATTGGGCAGCTCCTCGAAGGCGCCTCGGCGCCAGCGAGCGTTGATCTGGAACATCTCGGCAACATCGCCCGAGGCATCGGCAAGCCGGTTCTGATACAGGTCGCGTCGCGACGGGGCACAGAGGGTCAGTCCGCGCCCCGGCAGCACCGTCTGCTCCAGCCCATGCTCAAAACTGGCTTCGACGACGGGGCTCTGAGTCGCGTTTTCAGTCGTGACAGTCATCCTGGACCCCCTACAAGAAAGTGTGTTGAAGCTCGGGGCGTACACGGGAGCACTCGGGGCAACGCGGCATCTGGAGCACGCGGTGCGATGCAACCTCAAATCGCTCGGTTTCCACCCGCACCACGCGTTCAGCCAACCGAGACATATCACGGGTCTGCACATCTCGCACCACCAGGCTCGCCCATGCCGCCGCCATGGCCGCGGTTGGTCCGGAAACCCTCGCTGTGTGCCGCCCGTGACCCAGATCATCCTTAAAGATCAGGAACTCGTCACGCAGGTGGCGAGCCCCCTCGTCCTGAACCTCGAAACAGCTGTAACACGCAGTCTCCCCGGGGTAGACCAAAGGTCCGACCTGCACATCAGGTCCGTCGGCATAGCAGTAGAGCACCGGGACGCGGAGGTAGTGAGCTGCGGCGTTGACCTCATGATTGAGATGCGGGCGCAGGCTGTCTGTGGCCACGATGACCAGACCCATGCCAGTCATAGCAGCTTCAAGAGCCATGGCATCGACTTCATTGACGGAGTCAGCCACTTGAATCTCTGGCATGTCGTCGACAATATTCCGCAGCGAATCGCCTATCTGACCATCGCCGATAACCAGAACCTGGAGCGAGTTCAAGTGTCGTTTGCGTTCCAAGACACCCTCCTCCTCCAGTCGATCGGTGAGGGTTCAAACATCGGCCTCGTCAACTTCCAGTTTGGTTGCGAGTTCCGCCACATCCACGGGCTGGGTGGCGCTCTGAATTATTGACGTGAGGAGCCTCCGCCGATCCTCATCTCGGATAACTTTAGAAAAAGTTGCCCGACTCCCATCCCGCACAAAGATTTCGTCATCCCCGTGCGGCAGAAGATAGAGACCTGTCCTGACCTGGACCCGCTCCATTGTTTCGACAGTTTGAGTCATGTCGCCTTCCATTGCTTTCATCTTCGTCGTTGTACCCAAGAAAATTTCTCCAGGGAAGACATCCCGGGCCGAGCGAGAGTTCTCGACCCGGAATACCTTTGGTTACCGAAAGAAACTGAAGTCATCAGCCCCAAACGGAAGCCGAGTTGCAGCACCAACACCAGCAGCACCACCCACCGGGCGCCACCGTTGCATCAGATGCGAAGCACTTCTCTTCAACCTTGTCCAGAACGCGTAGCATGTGTCACCTCCTTTCCAACTTGTGAACCCCGATGCAAACGTCAAACCAAGTCCCGCCAAGCGTTCCCCATGGACTGACCAGACCATCTAAACGCCGTCGAGAGCGATCAGCCCTCTTGCATGCGCCGACCTGATATGCCATTCGTCGGTCTCTTCATGAATACCAGTAAACATCTTGACGTTGCGTCAAAGTCCAGTCACATATCCTCTGGAGACCACCGAGCCTAGACAATATCGGCTCTAAGAGATATACGGCAGCAGTCTACTTGAGGCCCGGCACACCAGGCACGCCGTCACCGGGTAGCTTCGCAATCGAGGCAGTCACTACGCACTTCACCACGGGTCGGGAAAGTTGTTGAATATTGCGGATCGGCGATGAGCTGGACATTTACTCCGGGAGGGTGGTGCATGCCTGAGTCAAGCTCAGGCGAGCAGCTCGGCCACGGCAACGCAGGAGCAGCGGGGCTTTCAGAGACCCCTTCACACCGCCCCTGCCCAGCGAAACACTGAAACGGCCGCATAATCTTTGAGTTGCACTTGGCAGTCTTCGATGATCCGCTCGTATGGATTACAGAATTGTAGGGTTATCAAAAGACCTAGCCAACTTATCCCCGACAAGGTCAAGATTTCACATCCAGCGGCTCACTTCTACTGCACTTTGCTGAACGAATACGAACAACACTACGCTCTTATCGCAAGGCTATTTTAGGCCGCAATCAGGCCTGCCTGAATAACCCTCATGCGCTGCAAGGACCGTGAGGGCACGCGTCAGAACTTCTCGCTCTTGCTCATTCGCAGCAGAGTCGACTAGGCCGATGGCCTCCATCAAGTCGTGCCCAGAGAATGACTTAAGACCCTCTGCAGCGTTGGCGCTGTAAATCTCCACGAGCAGTCGCCCGTAGTCCCTCGCCAAGTCGGCCAGTTCCGGCTCCCCCGAGTTCTCGTTGAGTCGACGCAGCCTCTCTTCGAGCACGGACAGGCGGGAGATCACCGGGTCCTGGATCACCTCGTCGACCACCCTCGCGACCTCTTCACTACCGCATCCAGCTGCCAACTCCTCCAGCGCCTTGTCAGCAACTGAGGTGTCGTAGCTCCCCAACCGCCGCAGCGCGGCGAGATGCCGCGCGAACCTGGGCAGAACATCCACCGGAGCGTTGTCCCGCAGACATTCTTCGATCACACGACGCTGACTCTCGATTTCCGCCACCCGATCCGCCAAGGCCTGGTCCAGTTCCACGAGGATGCGACGGGCACGAGGGCTAGCCGGCGTGTGGATGATGTCGGCGATCTCGTCGAGGGTGAGCGACATCATCGCGAAACGCTTGATGCGCAGCAGGGTGAGCAGATGGGTCTCGTCGTACAGGAGTCCCTTCGTCGTCCGTTTGGGCTCTCGGAGCAGACCGATTTGGTGGTAGTACCTCAAGGTACGAACCGTGATGCCCACCAAGTCGCTGATCGCCTGCGTGCTCCACGTGAGCCCCGTCAAGGCTGCCTGCTCGCCCGACCGGTTAGGCGGCGCACCGGGCGACATCTCGTTGCTCAGGTCGTTGTTGATGGACATGCCGACAGCATCCACCGTGACGTTACGTCAAGGTCAACCTAGTGAGGCCACCCTCCGACGGTAAACTCCCGACCAGCCGGCACGATGGGAAAGGGAACTCACGAATGGACTTCTCGATCAAGGACGCGGCTCGCATGGTTGGGCTCACCCCACGCACTCTGCGCTACTACGAAAGCATCGGCCTCCTGCCGGAGGCGGAGCGGACCTCCGGGAATTACCGTCTGTTCAACGTCATGGACATCATAGACCTGATCCGGATCAAGCGGTTGACGGGGCTCGGGTTCGACCTTCGGCACGTGCGTCAGATCATGGACGACCCAACGAGCCCTGAAGCCACAGCAGCCCTGGACGCGCAACGGCAAGTCCTTACCCAGCAGATCGACGAGCTCCAGGAAAAGCGGACCAAGATCGAGGAGATCCAGAACGCCCAGGCCCCACTCGACGTTGCCATCGAATTCGCCGATCTGGAGCGCGCCTGGGCAGACGCGCAGTCCGGACTCGACGTCGAGGACCGGTTGAAACTTGAAATCGAACTACTCGCGGCGTTCGCCGACGACCCTGATCGACTCAAGTACGAGAAGCTCACCCGAGCTTTCATCGAAAAACATGACGACCCTGGGTTCCGAGAGCTCCGGGAGCTGGATACGAGACTGGAAGTCCTTGAGCCAGACGCCTCCCCAGAAGAGATCGCGGTACTGGTAGATGACTACGTCAGGGTCCTTGGCCCGATCCGTGCTCGATTCGCCCCCACAAGTGAGAAGGCACTTGCCCTCGCCTCCGCCATGGAGGAGTTCACCTACAACGAGGCCCAGCTCACTGTGATCACAAGCGCTCGGAAGCGCCTGAGGTCGTCAGACGGTGAGAGTCCTGACCCCTCCCAAGCCCCAAAGTGACGTCATGTCGCACCAGGGGCTTGACTTTGACGCTACGTCAGCATCTTGAATCGAGTCCAAGAGGTCAGCCGGAAAGCAACCTCAAGACCCGAGAAAGAAAGATGCATAATGTTCACGACCATCGTCACGACCAACACCCCCACCGACACGTCCTTCCCCTGGAATTGGTGGAATTGGACCTGAGCCTCGGCTTCGCAGGACAGCACCGCACTCGTTACCGTTCCTCACAGTTGAGGGATGCCACGCGACTCATCCACGGAACGACTCACAGCCCTGATAGGGGCACCGCACGCCGCAGTTGGATCGAAGAACCGGGACCGCGTTCAGCGCCCCGCTATCGTTGGCCCAGTTCCAGCCGCCCACGTGGCACATCGGAGTTGTCAACAGGTCAGGACACACAACCGGATACACACGAAGGCTTATTCAGGGGCCGTCAGTCATTCAGCATCACGCCTTGTCAGGCTCGTATTGGAAGTGTCCCTGAACAACCCTCACGGTCTAGCGACATGACTGCGCAGACGACGAGAACAACGTTGGCGTCAAGCAGCCACCCTCGCTTAGCCGACGGAGGCGCCACCTCGGCCCAGATCATCTGATCTTCGACCGCCCGGCTAGCAAAATGGGGCCCCGACAGCTGTCGGGGCCCCATCGCTATTTGCTCACTCCTCGCGCTGGAAGCTCATCGTCGCGGCGTACGCGCCGGACTCCGAGGGCCACCGGGTGGTGATGGCCTTGGCGCGGGTGTAGAAGTGCACGCCCTCGGGGCCGTGGATGTGGGTGTCGCCCAGCAACGACTCCTTCCACCCGCCGAACGAGTAGTAGGCCACCGGGGTGGGGATGGGCACGTTGACGCCCACCATGCCGGCCTCGACGTCCAGCTGGAAACGCCGGGCGTAGCCGCCGTCGTTGGTGAAGATCGCCGCGCCGTTGCCAAACTCGCTGGCGTTGACGATCTCGATGGCCTCCGCGTAGTTCTCGGCGTCGACGATGCACAGCACCGGGCCGAAAATCTCCTCCTTGTAGGCGGGGGCGTCGAGCGGGACGTGGGTGAGGACGGTGGGACCGAGCCAGAAGCCGCCCTCGTAGCCCTCGACCTTCAGGCCGCGGCCGTCGAGCGCCACTTTCGCGCCGCGCTTCTCGGCGTCGTCGATGAGACCGACGATGCGGTCGCGGGCCTTGGCGGTGATGACCGGACCCATCTGGACGCCCTCGTCGAGGCCGAAACCGACCTTGATCTTCGCGCCATTGGCGGCGACCAGTTCGGCGAGCTTGTCGGCGATGCCACCGACGGCCACCACGACGGGCAGCGCCATGCAGCGTTCACCTGCCGCACCGAAGGCGGCGGCGGAGATGTGCTGGGCGGCGAATTCGAGGTCCGCGTCGGGCAGGACGATGGCGTGGTTGTTGGCGCCGCCGAGGGCCTGGACGCGCTTGCCGTGGGCGACGCCGGTGTCCTGGATGACGTGCGCCACCGGGGTGGAGCCGACGAAGGAGATGGCGTCGATCCCGGGGTGGGTGAGGATGTTGGAGACCAGGTTGCGGTCACCGGCG
>CAJPNZ010000079.1 GCA_905372155.1 Propionibacteriaceae bacterium | reverse complement strand
CAGGCAAGCACCACACAACGGGAGTGAACCTGCAAGTGGCCTGCACCCTGACCGGGCACCTCGCCTGGATCTCCCCACCCCTGCCGGGTAGTGTGCATGATGCAAAGGCCATCAAGGAATCCGGATTCCTCGAGGCACTTGATGCAACGACGCATATTGGAGACAAGGGCTACATCGGATTGGGAATGATCACCCCTACCCGGAAACCCGCTCATGGTGAACTCACCGACACCGATAAAAGAAACAACACGACCATCAACCGCGTCCGCTACCTCATCGAACGTGTCATCGCGAACCTCAAAACATGGCGTGTCCTGCACACCGATTACCGCCGCCCCTACAACACCTTCGAAACCACAATACAAGCCGTCACGGGACTCATCTTCGCTTACACCCCATGAATAAGCCTCAAGGATATTACACACCCGACGGGGTATCCAGCACATCCACCCGGGAAATCCTGATTCCCCTGGCCGGCCTGAATACCCCACGGGCATCGGATTTTGATTAAAGAGAGCTATAGAACTTTTCGACTTGCTCGAGCAAAGAAGCAGAAGCATCAATTCGCGCCTGTTGCTGGCATCCACACTTTCGACGGCAGGGCGACCGGAACAAGCCGGGCAGTGGATCCGCGATGCCATTTCCCGACTGTCCGCTATTCAGGCTCTTCACAGAAGGTGGTGGGTGATGGGGCTGGAGTTCGGGCGGGCCTGGTGACGTGAGGCGGGCCCTGGGGTTGGCGGGATGAGGGTGTCTACGCCCTATCTGAAAACCCGAGGGTTCTTGTGCGAAACGCTACCCCACCGTGCCTTGATACGTTCTGTCGTTTGGAACGTTTCGGGCTGTTCGTGACCGTCCAGCACGTCGAACCTGACCACACTGTGGTGCGTTGCCGCCCCACGACACTTCCGCTTCCGTGTCTGGGCTGCGCTAGGCCGGGGTCCGAGACGATGCGGTGTTGCGCCGGTTGGTGCATGTGCCGCTCGGATGGAAGCCGACGATCCTGGAGGTGGTGGTTCCTCGCTACCGGTGCTGGCCGTGTCGACGGATCTGGCGTCACAGCATCACGGCGGCGGCGCCGTCGAAGGGGAAGCTGTCGCGTGACGCGATCATGTTGGCGGTCAAGTCGATCGTGGTCGACCGGATGTCGATCGCCCGGGTCGCGGCCAACCTCGGCGTGGCATGGAATACCGCCTCGGATGCGATCCTGGCCGCCGGCACCGAGCTGCTGATCGACAGCGCAGACCGGTTTGATGGTGTCACCACGGTCGGGGTCGATGAGCACCTTTGGCGGCACACCCGAAACGGCGACAATTTACGTCACCGTCATCATCGACCTGACCCCGACAAGGACCAGAACCGGCCCATCACGGGTTCTGGCCGTGGTCGAGGGCCGCTCGAAGCAGGCGTTCAAGTCCTGGCTCGAAGCCCAGACCAAGGCGTTCCGGGACCGGGTCGAGATCGTCGCGATGGACGGGTTCACCGGCTACAAGACCGCCGCGGTCGAAACGATCGACACCGTCACTACCGTGATGGATCCCTTTCATGTGGTGGCCCTGGTAGGGGACAAGCTCGACCGCTGCCGGCAACGTGTCCAGCAGGAGACGCTGGGGCATCGGGGGCGTTCCGGTGACCCGCTCTACGATATCCGACGCGTCGCCCGGACCCGGGCTGGGCTGCTGACCACCAAGCAGCAGCACCGGCTCGCGAAGGTGTTCGCCGACGAGCGGCATGTCGCGTTCGAGGTCACCTGGAGCCTCTATCAGAGCGTGATCGAGGCCTACCAAGCCGACCAGCCGGCCGAAGGGAAGAAGATCATGACCCGGCTCATCACCAGCATCCAGAGCGGCGTCCCGGCCGGCCTCGAGGAGTTGCGGTCGCTAGGGCAGACGATGAAGCGACGCCGTGATGACATCCTGGCGTTCTTCGACCATCCAGGCACGTCGAACGGCCCCACCGAGGCCGTGAATGGGTTACTCGAACACCTCCGCGGCACAGCCAAAGGCTTCCGCAACATCGTCAACTACATCGCCCGGTGCCTCCCCGACGCGGGCGGGTTCAGACCCCTGATCCACTCACTTCTGTGAAGAGCCGCTATCACGACAGGACACATCGCCAAGAATTGGCGTTGAGCGTCGAAGGCTGGATTGATTACCTTGAGGAGGAGGGAGTGCGGGAGGGCGACGAGTTGCGTGACCTGCTCCAGCCGTTCCGCCAACACATGGAGGAATGAGCCGGATGGAGTCATGGGTGTGCGTGACCGGGCCGCTACGGTCGGCACTGCAACCTGCGAGTGCCGACCTGCGACCTACGCCCTCGTCCGTCAAGTACGAGCGAAGGAACGTTGTACTTGCCGTGTCGTGGATGAGGAGTTGCGATGGCTGTTACGGATCGGTTGCCTGTTGTCGTCGGTGGTGAGTCTGCGACATCCCGGTTCGCTGACCGGATGGTGGAGTCGGAAGCGCTGCGTCTCAGCCTCGAGGTCCATCGGCACGCTATCGACTCCGACGTCATAGACGGTCGGGTCATGAACAACCTGCGGCGCGGGTTGCGGGATATCTTCGACGACGACAAGGTCGCGGAGAGCTGGGCCGCGTCACCGACCCCGAGGGGCCTTCTTGAAGGAGGAACGGAACGCGCGCCTTATCGTCGCGGGGTTGCGGCTGCTCGCCACAGGCGACGACACCTACGTCCGCGAGGCCCTCGACAACCCCACTGATATCCCCGATGACCGGCCTCCGCGCGTCGACTTCCTCTGGGAGCACCTGCACGACCTCGGGCTCATCAATGCCCCACTGCCGACCCTGGATACGCAATGGGTCGGGGGGGGCACGAGACGATCAAACAGCGCTGGATCACGCTCTTCCACCGCGTAATCGACGACGCACGAGCCCGGAAAGGAACGAAATGACTGATTTGCTGGCGGCCTTCGAACACTTGGGAAAGGTCGTGCGCCCCACGGCCTGGGGCAACCCTGTAGATCTACCCGCCATTCGCGCCGAGCTGCGGGCTCGCACCGGCCGGCCCGGCACCACCGACGGTCCACGCACCACCTGGACGTACGAATATCCCGACCTCGACAAGGTACCCGACGCCATCGCCGCCTGCGAGGCCGCCCTCAAGGCCGCCGACCTGCACGAACAGGAGGTCTGGGCGCTCCAGACAGTCCTCGAAGAGGCTCGCGACGTCTCCTCCGAGGCCAAGAACCACACCGCCGAGCGCGTCACCGGCCACACGAGCAAGCTGCACGGCAACATAACGCCCGACGACGTTGCCGCCGCAACTAAGGTCCTGCGATGCCCTGCCGACCCCGGGCAGGAAAAGACGGTCGACGCGGAGGGCGTTGCCGAGGCGATGCGCGTCTGTTTGCAGCGGCTTGAGATCGAAGGCTGGGAGGTAGTCGTCGACCCGGGCATGGCCGCAGACATGTCCGTCCTCGGCGGCAAGCACCGCGTCAAGGTCCGCGCCGACGCCACCTTCGCCCCGTGCGCCGTCCAGCAGCTACTCGTACACGAGATCGGCACCCACGTCCTACGCCGCCACCGCGCCGAGGGGCAGCGGACGCCTGTAGCCCGCTACGCCGTCGGCTCGGCCATGCGCACCGAAGAGGGTTTCGCGGTGTGCCGCGAGAACCGCGCCGGCGTCAACTTCAACGCCCGCGACCGTGTCTACGCCGCCCGTGTCCTCGCTGTCGACATCGCGCTGCGGGCCGGCATTGTCGATGTCGTCGACGCGCTCGTCGAACACCTCGATGTCGATACCGCCGTAGGCATGGCCGTCCGCGTCAAGCGCGGCATGGAGAACCCGCACGAGCCCGGGGCGAACGTCAAGGACCACGTCTACTTCACCGGCTCCCGCATGGTCGAGGAGCACCTCAAGGCTCACCCCGACGATCTCGGCCTCCTTTTCGCCACCAAATGGCCCCTGGAGGAACTCCCCAGGGTAAAGACCCTGGTCGACGCCGGACTCGTCGCCCCCATCCCACCCGAACTCGCCGACCCTGGCATCGTCCTCTAGCCGAATGGAGCGCCCATGACCATCGAGTTCCGCATCTTCATCGCCGCACCCTCCGAGGTGGAAGAACAGCGCAAGGCGGTGTTCGAGGGCCTCTCCCGCGACAGCGCCCTCACCGAGGAACAGCGGAAGGAGGTCGCGGCGGGAGCAGGTCGCATGGCAAACCTCCTGCCGGTCCTGGCCGAGGACCGGCCAGCCGCCGAGAACTGACAAAGCTCTCGCGGGATCGTGAGAATGGCTGGAACACCCCTTGGCAGGACCTTGTAGGGGATAGGAAGGACATTCCCACATCGATCCGATCCCACTTGGCCAGGACGGGCGTCGCGCTCTCCGCGCCGGCCCTCGCTCTCGACTGGAGTGCGGAGCGTTTCGTGGGCAGACCCAACACAGAGCAGAACGGCCGTGGCGGGGTTTATCCACCGGGTGCTGGAGTAACCTCGACTCAGGTTGCCCTTTCGTCGCAGCCCGGCTCAGCTGGCCTTGGGTCCTTCACAAGCTGGCTGGATTCCGCCTGTCCGATGCCAGACACGGTTTCCTGTTCGCTCAGTGAGATCGCTCAGCCGATGCTCAGTTGGAGCGCCGACGCCGTTCCAGTGCCTCGTACATGCCGTCGATGAGTTCCTTGAAACGCTCCTCCACCTGCCTGCGGCGCACCTTCAACGTCGGGGTGAGCAGGCCGTTGTCCGTGGTGAGGTCGCCGTCCATCAGTTCGGTGGCGCGGGGTTTCTCCTGGCTCGGGAGTTTGTCGGTCAGGGCGGTGACCCGTCGGCGCAACTCCTCGGCCAGTTCGTTGGACTTCAGCCAGTCGGCCACCTCACCCGGCCACTGCATCAGTTTCCCGAGCTCCTCCACGTGCGGCAGCGACGGTTTGACCAGCAGCGTCACACAGGGCCGGTTGTCGCCGAGCAGGACAGCGTGCTCGAACAGCGGGTCGGCGAGGATGAGGCCCTCGATGGGCTGCGGCGCGACGTTCTTGCCGCCCAAGGTGACGATGATGTCCTTGATGCGGTCGGTGATGACCAGGAACCCGTCGACGTCGACGTATCCGGCGTCCCCGGTGTGCAGCCAGCCGTCGGAGTCGATGGCGGCGGCGGTGGCCTCCTCGTTGTTCCAGTACCCGGCCATCATGTTCGGGCCGCGGAACAGCACCTCACCGTGTTCGCCGATGTGCAGCTGCCCGCCCTTGAGTACCCGCCCCGCCGTGCCGATCTTGAACCCGCCCGGCGAGTTGAAGGTCACCAGCGGCGAGGCCTCGGTCAGCCCGTAGCCGGTGTAGATGGGCATCCCGACCGCCGAGAAGAACTCCTCGATCTCCTTGCGCAGCGGCGCCCCACCGCAGGCCAGGACCGCCTTGTTGCCGCCCAGGGCGACGCGGATCGAGGACAGGACGAGCCGGTCGGCCATGCCGAGCTGGGCGCGCCAGAACCACGCAGGTCGCCTTCCCTTGCGGTAGGCCCGTTGGTTGCGGGCCCCGACCCGCAGCGCCCACTTGAAGATGCCACGTTTGATTCCCGAGGCCGCGACCTTCGCGTGAGCGGTCGCGAACACCTTCTCGTACAGCTTGGGGACGCTCACGAGCAGCGTCGGTTTCGTATGCACCAAGGCCTCGGCGACGGTGCGGGCGTCGGGAACGTAGGTGTTCATGCAGCCCTTGAGCAGGATGATGCTGGTCCAGGCCCGCTCCAGCGCGTGCGAGAGGGGTAGGAAACACAGCGAGTGATCCTCCGGCCCGAAGTGGAACATGTCCTCGATCGCCTCCTTCTGGGCGATCATCGCGGAGTGCCTGAGCATCACCCCCTTCGGGTCGCCGGTGGTACCGGAGGTGTAGATGATCGACGCCAGATCGTCGGGGCCCGCCTCCGCGAGACGGGCCTCCAGGGCCCGGGCGTCGGGTTCGGCCCGGAAGTCGTCGTAGGTGATGACCCGTTCCGGCATGCCCTCCCAAGGTTCGAGAATCACCACGTGCTCCAGTTCGGGCAGGTCATCGGCGACCTCCAGGACGCGTTCGCACTCGCTGCGGCCGCCCACGAACAGGATCCGCAGCCCGGAATCGGCAGCGATGTGCCGGATCTGTTCCGGGGTGGAGGTGGCGTAGATGGGCACCGGGATGGCCCTCACGGTGGCGGCGCCGAAGTCTATCTCCGACCACTCGGGGCAGTTGTTCGCGAACAAACCGATGCGGTCGCCCGGCCGGATTCCCCGGTTCAGCAGCCCCTGCGCCGCCTCGTCGATGCGCTCACCGAACTCGCGGAAGGTGTGGGTGCACCAGTCGCCGCCGACCCGGATCCGGGTGGCTGGACGGTCGGCGTGCTCGGCGATGGCCGCGCGCATCTGCACGGCGAGGTGCTGGATCATTGGTCCTCCTGGTCGGGAACCAAGGATAGAGGTTCATGGCGACGGCAAGTCCCCTAGGGCCTGCTGCGAAAAGTGTCGCCCGGGCGAGGATGCGCCGGACGGGGCGTCGAATCGCCCGATCCGGTGCGCCGCAGCCGGGCATGACTTCCGCAACAGGATCTGGCTACGGGCACAGCCGATGGAGCCCGCACGTGACCGTGCCATCGTCCAGGGTCAGGACCGGGCCCGTTCCGGTGACGATCAGGCGGAACGACGGTTCCCCGTCGATCTGCTCCAGCGCGGAGGTCAGGGCCCTGTGCCCGTTCGCGATCCGGGCCCCGGCCAGCTTGACCTCGACCGCACCCCAGCGGCCGTCGGGATGCACCACTACGGCGTCGATCTCATAGCCGTTGGAATCCCGGTAGTGCTGGATCCTTCCCCCGAAAGCACCCGCCAGCACCGCCAAATCGTGGTGAACCGCGCTCTCGAACAGGGCGCCCGCGGTCGCCGGGGCCTGTCGCAACGAGGACAGTGGCTCCTGGAGGGCGACCGCGGCCAGCGCGGGATCGGCCAGGTGCAGTTTCGGGGAGGTCCGGAGCCTGGCCCGCGAGCGCAGCTTCGGCGCCCAGGGTTGTTGCCGCTCGACGACGAAAATCCGGGCCAGCAGGTCCACGTAGCGGCTGACGGTCGCGGCCGACAGGTCCGGTGCGATCGGCGCGAGATCCCGGGCCAGGGTCTGGAAGGAGACGGCGGAGGCGCTGCTCGCGGCGATGGCGGTGAGCAGCGCCTCGACCACCGCGGGTGAGTTCCGGATCCCCCCGAGCCTCGACAGATCGGTGCGGATGACCTCGTCCAAATACCCACGCAGGAGCAGGGTCGCGTCCTCGGGCGGGGCCTCACGCCAAGCCGGGAAACCGGGGCGCAGAAGCCGGCCTAGAACCTCCTCGAAGGTCAGCGCATCCGGTTCCCCAGCCGGCCGCTCACCTTCGAAGAGCCCCGACAGGGAGACCGCACCGAACCCGGGGTCGTGTTCCCACCAGGAGAGGGTTCGCATCCGCTGACGCATGAAACGTCCGGCTCCCGTGTGCCGGGTGTGATCGTCCGCCGGGGTCGCCGATCCGGTGAGGATGAACTGCCCGGGGGCGGATTCCCGATCGACGGCGCGCCGCACCTGGTCCCAGACCTCAGGAATGATCTGCCATTCGTCCAGCAGGCGGGGACGGGCACCGATGAGAAGCTGCCCCGGAGCGAGATCGTTGAGCGCCCGCGCGGCGGGATCGTCCATGAGCACCGACGATCCCGCCGCTTCCAGGGCGGTTCGGGTCTTCCCGCAGGCGCGCACGCCCTCCAGCATCACCGCTCCGGAGATCCTGAGCGCGCGCCTCATCGCGCCGTCCATCACGCGTCGAAGATACGCCCCGGTCATCGTCCGCCTCCCTGGCCTTGAATCCGCAGACACTCTAGGCGTCAGTTTGCAGACATTCTAGGCATCAGTTTGCAGACGTTGTGGACGTGGATTTGCAGAATCCGTTCTCAGGTGACCGGGATGCAGATCTCGGTGAGGTACTGCGCCGGGTCATCGGTCTTGCCCGGGCCGACGATGTAGCGGTTGTACATGGGGCCGGTGATCTTCAACCCGGAGCGGGTGATGTACTCGGCCAGTTCCTCGTTGACGGGGCCGAACTGGTCGTAGCCGCCGCGGAAGGCCGCCACCGCGACCCGCTGTTCCGGCAGCTCCCGGATCACGAGCGGTTCGGATGCGACGGCGCCGGGGGAAACGGGCTCCCAGATCTCGATGTCGATGTCGGATTCGCGGTACTCGGGGTCGTGGAAGGTGGCCCCGCAGGGCTCACCGGTGTACGCGAGTCCCTGCGCCTCGAACGCCTCCATGAGCTTCGCCCACACCTTGTGTTCGTCGGTGTAGGAGTCGATCTTCGTGCGCAGGGCGGCGACGAGCTGCGCGGGATGGGTGGTGATGGTGATGTCGGCCATGGTGGCCCTCCTCGTGGTGTGGGAGATGAGTCGGTCGATCTCGGCGATGCGGCGGCGGGCCGCCTCGGCATCGGCGACGAGTTGATCGCGCTGCACGGCGAGCGCGCGACCCAACGCCTCGGGGTCGTCGCGTTGCGGGAGCAGGGCGGCTATGGCGGAGACGGAGAACCCGACGTCGCGCAGCTGACGGATCAGCGTCGCGTCGCGCACCTGCGAGGATGCGTAGAACCGGTGGCCGGTGAAATCGTCGGTGGCGGTCGGGCTCAGGACGCCGTTGGCGTCGTAGTAGCGCAGCATCCGCACCGACAGCCGGGTGAGGGTGGAGAACTCCCCGATGCGGATCAGTCTCGTCTCGGTCATGACACCATCGTGGGACCTGACACCGTGTCAGGGTCAACCGGGCCGGATTCCCCATCCGGCCTCGCGACCTGCAAGACTCTCCGCCATGAATCCGGCTCTCTGGCGCAATCGGCTGAGTTTCGGGCTGGGCACGCTCGGCCGCGACATGTCGGCCGCGCTGGTCAGCATGTACCTGATGTTCTACCTCACCGAGGTGCTGCACATCTCGCAGTCGGCGACGGCGGTGGTGACGGTGGTTCTGGTGGCGATGCGGATCTTCGACGCCCTCAACGATCCCTTCATGGGTGTCATCGTCGACAACACCCGCTCCCGGTTCGGCAAGTTCAAACCGTGGATCGCGCTGGGTGCGGTGTTGTGGGGGGCAGCCACGCTGGGGATCTTCGTGGACCTCGGGATCTCGGGGGTGGCCTTCCTGGTTTGGTTCACCGTGGTCTACCTGGTGTGGTCGGTGGCCTACACCATCAACGACATCTCCTTCTGGGGCATGCTGCCCGCCCTCTCCCAGGACCTGAAGGAGCGGGAACGCATCGGGGTGATCGCCAGGATCTGCGCCAACCTCGGGTTGTTCTCGGTAGTGGTGGCGGTGGTGCCCGCGACGAAGGCGCTCGGCGGGCTGCTCGGCAGCGAGCAGCTGGGGTGGCTGGCCTTCGCGGCGCTGCTGGTGGTGCTGATGCTGGGTTTCCAGTCGTTGACGCTGCTGTTCACCAGGCAGCAGGTGACGGTGGCCGCCTCGCAGACCCCGTTCCGGGAGCTGGTGCGGGTGATCGGCCGCAACGACCAGCTGCTGTGGGCGGCGGGGGCGATGCTGTGTTTCATGGGCGGCTACATGACCGTCACGAGCCTCGGCATCTACTACTTCAAGTACGTCTACCGCGACGAGGCGACCTATTCGGTGTTCGCCGCCATCCTCGCGGTGACGCAGCTGGCCGGATTGGCGCTCTTCCCGCTGGTTCGGAAGTTCCTGCGTCGTTTCCAGATCCACACCCTGGCCACCCTCCTGTGCCTGGTGGGGCTGGTGGTGTTCTGGTTCGCGGGTTCGTCGCTGACGGTAGTGGCGGTCGCGGGGGTGCTGCTGTTCACCGGGCAGGCGTTCATCCAACTGCTGATGCTGATGTTCATCGCCGACTGCGTCGAGTACGGGCAGTGGAAGCTGGGGCGCCGCAACGAGTCGGTGACGTTGGCGATGCAGCCGTTCATCTACAAGGCCTCGAACGCCATCGGCAGCGGTTTCGTCGGCCTGGCGCTGCTGGTCTCCGGGATCAGCGGCGCCCGGGTGGTCGAGGACGTGACGGCCGCCGGCGTCGCCGCGTTCAAGTCGGTGATGCTGCTGATTCCCATGGTGCTGATCGCGGCGAGCTGGCTGATCCTGCGCGTCGGGTACCGGCTCGACGAGAAACGCTACGCCGAGATCCTCGCCGAACTGGACGGCAGACAAGCCGCCGCCTGACGAACTCCCCTCCCCGAGTCGAAGCCATCTCCCCTGCCACACTCACCCTGGTTTCGACACGACCCACTCGCTGACGCTCGTGAGGATCGGCTCAACCAGCTTCAAGAAGAACCAAGCCGGTTGAGGCGGGGCGCGAGCGCCCTATCTCTTCTGAAGCTGGTTGAGCCAGCACGCGAGGCTCACGCGAACGGCTGAGTCGAAACCATCCCGCGCCCAGTAACCAGAACCCGACCCCAGCTGCCCGAACACGTGCGAGAGGTTCCGACACGACCAGCTCGCCAAGCGAGCAGGCCGGCTCAACCGGCTTCGTGTGACGCCCTACCCGCGGGCCAGCAGGGCGGCCACCGCTATCTCGAGGGCGTCTTCGAACATGGTTTCGCGTTCGGTGGCCGTGAGGTCGGCGGAGTGGTCGAGGAGGTGATCGGAGACGGTCAGCACCGCCAGGGCCTCGGCGTTGTTGCGGGCGGCCGCCGCGTACAGACCCGCGGCCTCCATCTCGACCGCGAGGGTGCCCAGCTTGGACAGCTCCGGGGTGATGTCGGTGCGGGGGTGGTAGAAGTAGTCGCTGGTGAACACGGAACCGACGTGAACCGCCCGGTCGCTGCCCCGTCGCGCCTGCGCCACGGCGGCGGCGAGCATGTCGAAGGTAGGTGCCAGCGACAACGTCACCCCGGGCACGGCGACGGTGGCCACCGAGGAGTCGGTGTGTGCGGCGGAGGCGATCACGACGTCGCGGATGCGCACCCTGGGCGAGAAGGCCCCGCAGGTGCCGACCCGGCAGATGCGCCTCACCCCGTGGCGGGAGAACAGTTCGGTGGCGTAGATGGACATCGACGGAACCCCCATCCCGGAGGCGGTCACGGTGGCGGGAGCCCCGTCGAGGGTGCCGGTCCAGGTTCCGATGCCCCGGACGTCTGAGACCAGCTGGGCGCCGTCGAGCCGGTTCCGGGCGATGTGTTCGGCGCGACGCGGGTCGCCGGGCATGAGGACCAGAGGGGCGATCTCACCGGTTTCACGGGAGAAGTGCGGAGTTGATGACATGACAAGAGCCTAGCCACGTACGATTACCGGATGGATGCCACCGGTGATGTGGTGTTGAGACCACCGGAGATCTCCGACGCCGAACCCCTCCACCTGCTTTTCCGGGATCCCGAGGTGATGCGTTGGATCGGGGATGGGCGGGTGCGGGATCTCGCGTACTACGAGGATTTCGTGCACCACCAGCGCGAGTTGTTCCGCACCAAGGGCTACTGCTTCCACACGTTGTGCGTCGAGGGCCGGGTAGCCGGCTTCGCGGGCCTTCACGACTGGAACGCGGAGTGGGGACCGACGGGATCCGTCGAACTCGGATACCGGCTCGGGAAGCGTTACTGGGGCCGGGGCATCGCATTCGACGCGGCGCGCAGGGTGCTCTCGGACATCCCGCAGCTGCCGCTCACCGCGATGATCGCGGTCGGGAACACCCGATCCGAGCGCCTGGCGCTGCGACTCGGATTCGTGGCCGCCGAGTCCTATCGGATCCCGGGTGGCGGCGAGGCCCGCTGCCATCGTCGCGGGGCGGGTACCGGGTCGTGAGAAAGTTCAAGCCCCGGATCCATCCGATCCGGGGCAGTGGCAGGTGTTGGATTTGAACCAACGTAGGCAACGCCGACGGTTTTACAGACCGCTCCCTTTGGCCGCTCGGGCAACCTGCCGAACGCTGGCTGACCAGCGACGGAAAGAGTACCAGTGCCGGGCGGATACGTCCAACCCGGGGTGGCCGCGGGCTCCCGTGAAAAGTTTCGAGGCCGTGGTGAAAGGTTTTGTACCGTGCACCCCACACTTTCTTTCCAAATGACATAACTCGCGGGCGGTGGAGCGACGGAGCGGCGGCGGGGAGAAGGACCGGGTGGGGCTGGCACAATGGGTGGCCCACGATCCGAGGAGGAACCCATGGCAGCGGACAGCTCTTTCGACGTCGTCAGCAAGGTTGATCGCCAAGAGGTGGACAACGCGCTGAACCAGGCCGCCAAGGAGGTGTCGCAACGTTTCGACTTCAAGAACACCGACTCCTCCATCCGCTGGTCCGGGGATGCCATCGAGATCGAGTCGAGCGGTGAGGAGCGCGCGAAGGCGGTGCTGGACGTGTTCCAGTCGAAGCTGATCAAACGCGGGGTTTCATTGAAGGCCCTCGACGCCGGCGAACCCCGCATCTCCGGGAAGAAGTGGAAGATCACCTGCACCACCAAGCAGGGCATCAAACAGGAGGACGCGAAGAAGATCTCCAAGCTGGTGCGCGACGAGGGTCCCAAGGGCGTGAAGGTGCAGATCCAGGGCGACGAACTGCGGGTCAGTTCGAAGTCACGCGACCACCTCCAGGAGGTCCAGCGCCTCATCAAGGAGGCCGACTACGACTTCGCCGTCCAGTTCGTGAACTACCGCTGAACCAGCGGGGTCACCAGCGACGGCGCCAAGTCGCGCCGCTGGCGTTCATGGTTCCTGCGGGTGTCAGTGTCTCGCGATCGCCAGGAACAATGGGAAGTCCAGGCGCTGGCCGCCGACCACCTTCTTGTTGGCCACCCCGGCGTCGTGGAAGCTGATGTCGCGGTATCCCGCCCCCTCCAGCCAGCCGCGCAGCTCGTCGCGCCGGAAGCCGTGGTGGCCGTGGAAATCGACGGACGTCGAGTGGTAGAGGCCGTCCGCGTCGTGGTCGAGGTCGGCGATCGCCACCACGCCCCCGGGAACCACGAAGCGGCGCAGCGACCCCAGCAGGGCCGGCACGTCGTCGACGTGGTGGAGGAACATCTGCGCCAGCACCAGCTCGTAGGGCCCGCCCGGGATCCCCTCGGACAGGTCGGCCACAGCGGCGTTCCAGTCCTTCAATCCGGCTGCCGCCAGGACCTTCGACGCGGCCTCGACCATCGCGGGCGAGGAGTCCAACAGGGTGGTGGGCCCGAGCACGTCGGCCAGGCAACGCGACAGCAACCCCGTCCCGGCACCGAGCTCCACGGTGATCGGCCGCCCGGTCAGTGGCAGGTTCGCCTTGATCGTCTCCGCCACCTGACGGGCCCGGGACAGTCGCGCCGGGTCGTCGTCCCAGGACGCGGCCCGCGAGTCGAAGTTCTCAACCATGCCCCGAGCCTATGCTCTGTTGCGAAAGCCGTGCCACGGCCTTCTGGTCCATCAGACCTTCGCGACCGCCAGGAACATCGGAAAGTCCTGGCGTTCGCCATCGACCTCCTTGCCGACCACCCCGGCGTCGTGGAAGCAGATGTCGTGGTATCCCGCCTGCTCCAGCCAGCCACGCAGCTCGTCGCGGCAGAAACCGTGGATCCGTTCCGCGCGGGGCCGGTACCACACCACCGGGTCGAAGGGGGTCAGCAGCGCATCCCGGTGCACCCGGGAGGGCACCGCCGCATCCCGGTGCAGCCAGGCGGCAACCGGCGCGCCGCCGCGCGAGTTCCAGCCCTCGGGCGCCCCGGCCCCGATCAGATGCCCGGGCAGCACCTGTTCCGGCAGGGCATAGCGGCGTTCGAACCCGGCCCGCCGTCGCCAGCTCCCCGAACAGGAACTGGTACTCCAGCAGCCGCTTCACCCTCGACAGCCCCCACCACGCCCCGGTGCGGCGGTTGTGCTCGTGGTCGATGTCGCTGGCCCGCAGCGGCCCGCGTTCCGCGATCTGGGCCAGGAGCCAGGCCCGCAGCCGCGGATTGTCGCGGTAGATCTCGCGATCACCGTAGCGGGCGCGCATCCGGGCCCGGCGGAACTCGAACAGCGGATGATCCTCGACCGGCACCAGGGCAGCCTCGTGAGCCCAGCACTCCGTCAGGACGGGAGGATCCCCGGTCAGGGAATCGAGCCGGGTCCTGTCGTAGAGGCCACACCGGGAGAACACCGGCAGGTAGTGGCTGCGTTCGAAGACGTTCACCGAGTCCAGTTGCAGCACCCTCAGGCCGCGCACCACCTTCTCGATGCCCGCCCGTGACGGAGAGGAGACCGGCCGGCGTCCCGTGAACCCCTGGGACGCCAGCGAGACGCGCCTCGCCTGGGCGGCGCTCAGGGAATCGGTCATGCATGCATCCTCCCACGAGTGGCCTCTCCACCGCCCGGCCCCGCGCGATCTCCTGCTCAGTAGCCGCCGGCATCCGCCGATCCCGCCCCGTCCTCGACAACGCCGAGCACGACGGGGGTGGAGCGGTAGCCGACGCCCATGCGGTCGATGCCCGCGTCGATCAGGCGCAGGAAGTGTTCCCGGTCGCGGATCGCACCTGACCCCTTGACCCGGCAGCGTCCCGCAGCAGCCTTCATCATCAGGGCAACCATGTCGTCGAACGCACCGGTGGCCTCGTGCTGGTTGGTTCCCGTGTAGAAGCCCGTGGAGGTCTTGATGAAATCGGCCCCCGCGGCGATGGCGGCCTCGGCCGCCGCCCTGATCTGGTCGCGGGTCAGGGCATCGGTCTCTAGGATCACCTTCACGATCACGCCCGCATCGTGGCACGGTTCGACGACGGCCCTGATGTCCTCCTCCACACGCTTCAGTTCGCCTCCACGGATCCACCCGTAGTTGGCGACGAGGTCGAGTTCCTGGATGCCACCCTCCAGGGCGATCCGGGTCTGGGCCACCTTGGAGGCGGTGCTGGAGCAGCCGAACGGGAAATCGACGACGACGCACACCCCGGTGGCGGTGCCGTCGCACAGGGGCGCCGCGATCTCGACGGATGCGGGGTTGACGCAAACGGTCCTGCAGCCGTACCTGATACCATTCTCGACCTCTCGGCGGATCTCATCGGGGGTGAACTCCGGTTTGAGCACCGAGTGGTCCACGTAGGCGGCGAGCTCCGCGATGGTCATCTCAGCTGCCGGCTTGGTCGGTTTCATTGCGGTTCCTCCTGTGTTCGTTTCCTCGGGTGTCGGGTTCCTCATCGACACAGAGAACATAACATGTATAGAGTGCAAAAGCAACAAGCTGGCATTTAGGATGCCGAACCCTGCCCAAACGCGCCACGAAGCCGTGCATTACAAGAGTTTCTTCTTACAATCTGTATATACTCATTTGAGGTAACGGGTCGTTCCGACACGGAAGGCATACCGGGAACGTCCGGTCCTGTAGCCTTCCGACTGGTATCGGACCCGGGAGGAGAATCGGACACGACCATGGCCGGAGCCGCATCGGATGAGACCGGGAAACGCAAGCAGCGCTACGTCGAGATCAGCGACTGGCTGATTGCCCGT
>CAJPNZ010000078.1 GCA_905372155.1 Propionibacteriaceae bacterium | reverse complement strand
CGCCCCCACCTTGACCCCGGCGGCAGCCAGGTTGAGGGAGTCGGAGTTGCGGATGCGCCCCGTGGCCACCAGCACCGCGTCGGCCAGGTACTCGTACTCGACGCCGTTGCGGTCGGTGGTGATGACCAGCACCTCGCCGTCGGGGCCGGTGGCGACCTCGGCGATGCTCTGGTTGAGGATCAGGTTGACCAGCTTGGCGTGTTCCTGTTTGAACTCCTCGGAGATCTCCCGGTCCTCGCCGCGCAGCACCACCTCGGAACGGTTGATCTGGGTCACCTGCGACCCGAGACCCGCGAAGATCTGGGCGAACTCGCAGGCCACGAACCCGCCGCCGAGCACGACGAGCCGCCGGGGCAGCTCGTCCATGCGCATCACGTCGTCGGAGGTGTGGAACCGCGACCGCAGTTCCTCCGGGATCTCCACCGGCAGCGGCCTGGGCCGCGACCCGGTGGCGATGACGATCTGGTCGGCGCTGATCTGCACGTCACCGACCAGGAGGGTGTGGGCGTCGACGAAACTGGCGTGGCCCTCGAACAGGGTCGCCCCGCTCCCCTTGCGACGCCACTCGCGTCCGGCCCGCGAGATCGGGTCGATGCGGCCGAAGACGCGGTCGCGGATGACTGGCCAGTCGGCGCCCTTGAACTCCAGGTCCACCCCGAGCCGGGCAGCGTGCCCGGGCGTCCGGGCGTTCTCGGAGGCCACCACGAACATCTTGGTGGGGATGCAGCCCCGGTTCAGGCAGGTTCCACCGAAAACCGGGTCGTCCTCGATCAGGGCGACGTCCAGGTGGGAGAAACGCTCGTCGATGATGGAGTTGCCCGAGCCGGATCCGATCACGGCAATGTCGAAATGCTGCATGACCCCATCTTGTCACGCGCCACCGGCCCGCCCTCCCCGAAACCGGTTGAGCCGGGCCGCGAGAAACGAGCGACCCGAGTCGAAACCACCCGACCACAAGACCCTGGCCACGGTCACCGTGGTTTCGACACGGCCAGCTTCGGGAAAGAGATTCGAGGGCCGGCCCTGACGATCTCGTCCCTCCGAGCAGCCGCAGAGTTGCGCAACCGGGGTGCCTGCACCTGATGATCGATGTTTGAACGCCTAAACTTCCCCCATGACAGGTTGGGCAGTTGTGACAGGGGCCTCAGGTGGGCTCGGGGCCGGTTTTGCGCGAGAACTCGCGAGGCAGGGGGCAAACCTGATCCTGGTGGCCCGCAGCACCGACAAACTGGAGGCGCTCGCGACCGAATTACGCACAACGCGGCGCGTCCAGGTGGAGACCTGGCCCTGCGACCTCACCAACCGCGGCGCCCGGGCCGTGCTGGCCGCCGACCTGGCCTCCCGCGAGATCCACACCCTGGTCAACAACGCGGGCTTCGGGTCGATCGGTGACTTCACCGACCTGCCGCCGGAGCGCATCGCCGCCGAGGTGGAGCTGAACGTGGTGGCCCTGACCGAACTGGCCCGCGTCGCCCTGCCGGGCATGAAACAGCGGGGCCGCGGGGCGGTCGTCAACATCGCGAGCACCGGCGCCTTCCAGCCGATTCCCGGGTTCTCCACCTACGCAGCGACGAAGGCCTACGTGTTGCGCCTGTCGATCGGGTTGTGGGCGGAGCTGCACGACAGCGGCGTACGGGTGTTGGCCGTGTGCCCCGGCCCCACCGAGACCGGTTTCTTCGCCACCGCAGGCAATGACCAGGTGATGCGGCAGCGCCGCAGCGTCGATCAGGTGGTGACCAGCGCGTTCCGGGCGTTGCGCCGTCACCGCCCCTACGTCGTCGACGGGGTGGGCAACACGCTCCTGGCGGAGGCCACCCGCTTGATGCCCGCACGCTGGACGTCCAAGGTGGCCGGTTGGGTCACTTCTCGTTGAGAGCTCGCGTGGGGCATCACTCGACGGTGATGCTGCGACTCTCCAGCGACGTCTGCACGACCCCCATGTCATCGGTCCAGCTGGTTTCCACACGCACCAGGTAACTTCCCGCCTCCAGGGTCAGCGACACCGACCAGTGACGCCAGCCCTCGGTGCCCGTCGTCACTTCGGTCTGGGCGTACTGCGAGGCCAGCAGGGTGTCGTTGGCGTCGGTGACGAGCACCCGGGGCTGCCCCGCGTCCGATTGCACCACGCCGGAAAAGGTCACGGCCCCAGCGGCCAGCCGCACGCCGTTGCCGGGAGCATCGATCCACAGCTTCGCCAGCGACGCCACCCCCGGCAGCTGGTGCTCGCCCGCGAACGCAGCCGGCGGAGCCTCTCCGTTCGCCGTGAACCGGACCTTCAGATCCGGGGCGTCGAGGACCTCGTGGACCGCCTGGACGACCTGGCCGATGGCCTGCTGCGTCAGTTCTTGGTCGGCGCCGTCGGGGAAGGCGTCGGCGGACAGGTTCACGGTCACCACCGACCCCTCGCGGCTGACGCCGATGACCCCCCCGGGGTTCCAGGCTGACCTGTAGTCGGGATCGAGAGGGGCCACGGCCAGAATCGCGTTCACGACCGTCGAAACCAGGTCCCCCGAGGCCGCCAGGTTGCGGAATTCCCGGTGCAGTTTCCCGTCCTGACGGCCGATGTAGTACACCGGGACCGCCTGCACCTGCGCAGGCAGCACCCGCGCCTGTGGCGAAACGGACTGCTGTGACTCGACCAGCGTCGGAACGGTTGTCGCCTGGTGGGTGCGACCGAACAACCAGGTCGCGGAGATCACCAGCAACAGAACCAACAACACCACAAGTACGGCCAGCAGCAAGGGAACCCCGGGCGCACGTGCTCCCTTGAGGGATCGCAGTTCCGCCTCCAGGGTCTCGGTCCCCGGGGACTGGACCAGTCGCGCGGCGGAACGCAACGCGGCCGTCAGTTCCTGCGACAGCGACTCGATCACCCCGGGCAGGCTCACCGGTTCCGGTTCGCCGACGGCCCGGCGCAGCGCGTCGAGGGCCTCCTCGAGTCGCTGATTGCAGCCCCGTACCGTCATCCGCATGATCCCGGCCAGCTCCGGTCCGAAAACGGAGAGGTAGTGGGAGACCAGCAGAATCTCGGCCAGGCGGATGGGCAGGGCGAGAATGGCGCGACGAATCTCCTCCTGGCGTGGATCGGAGATCTTCAGCAACTCCAGCGTCCCGCTCGGTCCCCGTACGGAGCGCGCCTGGTGCACCACCTGTTCCGCCAGGTATTCAACCCGGGCCGACGGGTCGACGATCCGGTTGGAGCGTTTCGCCAACCCCAGCAGCGAGGTGCGCAGGATGTGGCCCGATTCGGATTCGGCGCCGAGCATCACGGCCAACCGGTGCATCGTCGGCCCCTGCTCCTCGAACAAGTCGATCAACCACGTGGAGGTGTCGGACAAAGGACGTCACTTCCCCCCGTGCCCGGCGGGACGCTCGGTGCGGGAATCCCTCACGTCGGCTCCTTCCGGGTATTGGGGAAACAAGCCACCATTGTGCACTCCCACCCCCCGGAGCTGGCAAGGGGCCTCGTGCATGCGTCGCATGGTCAGGTCCCGACCCGGAACCTGCGCCCCCGTTTGGGAGGAAGCAGGTCCTGTGCGGGCTCCGCGTAGTCGACGGCGGTGACGAAACCGTCGCGGAAGGTGAAGGAGGTCACGGAAACCAGGGTGCAGCGGCGACGACGGGGGTCGTGGACCAGCGGCCTGCCCTCGGCGTCGCGGCGTGCCATTTCGATGGGAAGCTGATGGCTGACGACCAGCGCCTGCCCGCCCGGGCCGGCCGCGGCTGCAGCATCCCCCATCGCGGCCCGCATCCGCGCCGCGATCTCCCGGTAGGGCTCACCCCAGCTCGGGCGCAGCGGATTCAGCACGTGCCGGATCATGCGCACGTCACGCAGGGCCTTGTTGTCGGCGCCGAACACCTTGCCCTCGAAGGCGTTGGCCGCCTCGGTGACGCGCTCGTCGATGACCACGTCGAGCTGCGGGAACAGTTCAGCGGTGGGCGCGAGGGTTTCCCTGGCCCGCTGCAAGGGCGAGCAGCGCAGGTGCGTCAGCGGGGTACCGTCCCAGTACTCGGCGAGCCGTACGGCCATTTCGTGGCCGAGTTCCGAGAGCCCGAAACCGGGCAGCCTCCCGTACAGCACCCCTTCGGGGTTGTGTACCTGCCCATGCCGCATCAGGTGAACCACCGTCGGCTGCTGCATCACGACCTCCGGGTGGAGTCCTTGCGACGCCGGCGTCGCCGCTGGGAGGGTTTCGTGTCCGGCAGTCCCTGCGCCAACCGGTTGGCACGGCGTTCATCCGCGAACCGCGCCAAGCCAACGGCCACCGACTCGAAGCTCGGGGAATCCGCCACCACGTCCACCCTGAGACCGTGCATCTCGCAGGTCGAGGCGGTCGCCTGCCCGATGGCCGCGATGATGGAGGTCGTGTGCGGTTTGCCCGCGATGCCGATCATGTTGCGCACCGCCGACGACGAGGTGAACACCACCGCGTCGAACAACCCGGTCTTGATGCGGTCCCTGATCTCGGCGGGCGGCGGGGCGGCCCGCACCGTGCGGTAGGCGGTGACCTCCTCGACCTCCCAGCCGAGGTTCGTCAGCCCCTGCACCAGATCCGCCACCGACACGTCGGCGGTCGGCACGAGCACCCGCGCCATGGGGTCGATCAGGTCGTCGTAGGCGGGGAATTCCAACGCCAGGTCGCGGGCGGTGTCGCCCTCCGACGGTGTCAGGTCGGGGGTGAGGCCGACCCGGCCGAGGGCCTCCACCGTGCCGCGGCCGACCGCCGCCAGTTGGATACCGGAGAGGGCACGCGAATCCAGGCCGTACTCCGCGAGTCTGTCGACGATGGCCCGCACCGCGTGCTGGGAGGTGAAAACCACCCACAGGAAACGCCCGTCGACGATCCCGCGAACCGCTTTCTCCATTGCCTGTTCCGTGCGGGGGGGTTCGATGGACATCGTCGCCACCACCTCGGTGGATGCCCCGAAACGGGCCAGGTGGTCGGTCAGCTCCGTGACCTCGTCCTTGGTGCGCGGCACGAGAACGCTCCAGTCGAACAGCGGTTTGGACTCGAACCAGTCGACGCGGGCGCGGGCGACGTCACCGGTGCCGGGGCCGAACAGCAGGAACCGCGGCCCACCGCAGGGTTCGGATCCGAGATCACCCCACGTGGTCAGGCGGGTTTTCTGGGAGGTGCCGCCGAGCCCGGTCAACTCCAGCACCTCGGCGGCCTCCCCGTAGACGGCTCGGGCCTCGGCGACCACCCGGGAAATCGACTCGTCGGTGGCACGGATCACCACGGTGCCGCGCTTGGGCCAGCCATCCTTGCCGGGCAGCTCGACGGAGGCGTCGCAGAAACCCATCACAGAAGTGGGGGCGACGGCCCCGTAGGTCAGGGCCGCGTTCCAGGTCGTGATCCCGGGGATCAGGTGGGTGCGGATGCGCTTGCCCTCCAGGAGCCGCCGCAGAACGTCCACGTGCCCGGCCTCGGTGAAGAAGTCTCCCACGACGAGCCTCACGACGGAACGCCCATCGCTCACGGCAGCGACCAACTGGGCCACCTCGTCGGCCTCGACCTGGACGACCTCGCCCAAGGGTTCGATACCGACCGAGGCGAGTTCTTCCACCATGGTCGGGGAGTCGACCACGAGAAGATCAGCCCCTGTTACCTCGCGGCTGCCCGCCCATGTGATGAGCCCGGGGTCCCCAGGGCCGAAACCGACAAACGTGACCGCTCCCATGGGCGTCCCGGTCGGTTCCGGTTCCTCGGTGTGGATCACGCACAGACTCCTGCAGGGTTGGCCCGCACCGCCTCGGGCGGGCGGGGATCAGCTCACTTGCCGGCGCGGCGGCGCTGAATGCGCGTGCGCTTCAGCAGCTTGCGGTGCTTCTTCTTGGCCATGCGCTTGCGGCGCTTCTTGATGACAGAGCCCACTGTTCGCCTTTCAGTAACCGCCCCGGAAGCGGGGTACAGGGAAATGCCGGGACGATCCCGGCAGGTTCCCTATCGTAACGTGCGACGCCACCGGGACGCCAACCGTTGTTCGCACCCTGCGAGACGTGAAACGCGGACGAGGAGTCACCGGGTTGCTCGACCCGCGTCGATCTCCCCGGCGGTCCTGCGGCCATGGCGGTGCTTGTTCCAAGCATCGAAACGGTTCGGGTTCCCGGCCTTGACGCTTCCCTCGCTGGTGCCGCGGATCGCCGGCCGGGGCTGGTCATTGCTCGCTCAAAGTTCCGAGCTGCGACGGGCGCAGGCCTCGACGGCGGCGAGGAAGGCGGCCCGCACGGCCCTCTCGTCGAGGACCCGGAGCGCGGCGGCCGTGGTGCCGGCCGGAGAGGTGACGCGTTCCCGCAGCTCGGTGGCCGAGGCCTCCACCCCCTCGAGCATGGCAGCAGCCCCTGCGAAGGTGCCGTTCACCAGCCTCGTCGCGATGTCCCGTCCGAGGCCCTGGTGGACCCCGGCCTCGATCATCGCCTCCGCGGTCAGGAACAGGTAGGCCGGCCCGGAACCGGAGATCGCGGTGAGCGCATCGAACTGGCTCTCCGGCAGCTCCACGCAGATCCCGACGGCCTCCATCATCGCCACCACCCTGGCGGTCTGTTCCGGGGTGACGGTGGGTCCGGCCGCGAGGCCCGCGACCCCCCTGCCGACCAGCGCGGGCGTGTTGGGCATGACCCGGATCACCGGCTGCCCCTCGGGCAGCACCTCGGTCAGCCGCGCCAGGGTCACGCCGGCGGCCACGGAGACGACCACGGCGTCCGGTCCCAGATGGGGGGCGATGTCGGTGAGGGCGGTGGCGACGTGGTGGGGTTTGACGGCCACCACGACCACCTCGGCCACGCTCACCCCGGACACCTCGACGGAACGCACCCCGCGGCGTTCCCGCAGCCTCGCCAGGCGGTCGGTGTCCCGATCGACGGCGACGATCTCGTCGGGTGAGGTGCCCGCGGCGATCCAGCCCGCCATGAGCGCCTCCCCCATGGCCCCTGCCCCGATGACGGCGATCATCGGACCAGCAGCTCCGCGACCTGGATGGCGTTGAGCGCGGCTCCCTTGCGGAGGTTGTCGTTGCTGACGAACAGCACCAGACCGGTCCCGTCCTCAACGCTCTGGTCCCGCCGGATGCGGCCCACGTAGCTGGGATCCTTGCCCGCGGCCTCCAGGGGGGTGGGGATCTCGGACAGCTCGACGCCGGGGGCTCCGGTCAGCAGGGAGCAGGCCTCGTCGGGGGTGATGGGGCGGGAGAACCGGGCGTGGATACTGAGGGAGTGTCCCGTGAAGACGGGCACGCGCACGCAGGTGCCCGCCACCAGCAGCCCGGGGATGTGGAGGATCTTGCGTGACTCGTTGCGCAGTTTCTTCTCCTCATCGGTCTCGCCCTCACCGTCGTCGACGAAGGAACCCGCCTGGGGCAGGGCGTTGAAGGCGATGGGTTTGACGTAGGGGCCGAGATCGGAGGGCGCGAGGACGGAGCCGTCGTGGGCCAGCACTTGCGGGTCGTCGATCTGCCGGATCTGTTCCGCAAGGGTGCGCACCCCGGAGATCCCGGAACCCGAGACGGCCTGGAAGGTGGTGATCTGCATGGCTTCGAGGCCGGCCGCGTCGTGGAGGGGTTTCATCACGGGCATGGCGGCCATGGTGGTGCAGTTGGGGTTGGCGATGATGCCCAGCTCAGCCTTGTCGACGTCCTCCGGGTTGACCTGGGAGACGATCAACGGCACGCGCGGATCCATGCGCCAGGCCGAGGAGTTGTCGATGACGGTGGCGCCGGCCCGGGCGACCTCCGGTGCCCACTGCTTCGAGGTGCCGCCACCGGCGGAGAACAGGGCCACGTCGATGCCGTGGAAATCCGCCTTGGCGATGTCCTCCACCACGACCTCGCGATCCCCCCAGGGCAGGACCTTGCCCGCGGAACGCTCGGAGGCGAAGTAGCGGATCTCATCGACGGGGTAGTTCCGCTCCGCCAGCAACTTGCGCATCACGCCGCCGACCTGACCGGTGGCTCCAAAAACTCCAACTCGCATGGGCCCAATCCTAGAAGGAATCCCAGACAGTCGCGCCGATGCAACGTCCGTCCCGGTCGTGTGGAACGACCGCCACCGGACGGGGCCCCTCACAGCCAGGGAATGTGGGGTTTGAGGAGGGCGTAGCCGACGAAGGCGAAGATGTCGAGGAGGGAGTGCACCACCACCAGCGGCATCACCCGCCTGGTCCTGAGGTAGAGCCAGCCGAACAGCAGACCCATGACGACGTTTCCGACGAACCCCCCGAAGCCCTGATAGAGGTGGTATGCGCCGCGGATCAGGGCGCTGCCGGCGAGCACCGCGACGACCCCGCCGCCGGACTGGCGCCAGCGGGTGAACAGGTAGCCCACCATCACCACCTCCTCCAGGACGGCGTTCTTGACGGCGAGCAGCAGCAGCATCGGCACGGTCCACCAGGCGGCCGTCAGGTTCGCCGGCGAGACGGAGGTGTTGTACCCGAGCTCGCGGGAGGCGTAGTACAGCACCAGACCACCGGCCCCGATTCCGACGAACACCGCCGACCCGAGGGCCAGGTCGAAGCCGGGCCGCCGCAGGTCGAAACCCATGGAGCGCAGCGGACCGCCGTGGGGCCGCCGGTACACCCACAGCAGATACAGCACCAGCGCCACCGGAACCAGGGGGAACACCAGGTTCGCCACCTGGTAGGCCAGGTCCAGCCACGGCCGGTCCGGGGTCTTCGACGTGTTGATGGAGGTGGTCTGCCGGTTGAGCGCCACTTCCTGGGTGAGCTTGTTGATCAGCGACAGCAACGCGTAGACCGCCGACTGACCCAGCGAGATCCCCAGCACCACCAGCATCTCGAGGTGCAGCCGCCGCCGCACATCCGGCCCCGGATTCATCACCGGATCAGTCTAGAGGTGAACCGGGCGGGCCGGGCCGCGACGACGAAGCGGATCGAATCACACGGGGTTCATCCGGCGATCGGCGGGATGGGTCGGGACCGCGCTATTGGGGCCGGTACCCCACCAGTGAGGAGCCCTCGATGGCAATGACGAGGTCGTCTCGCATGAGCGGTGCGACAGTACCTCGGTTCGTCACGCTGCCTTTGGTGAGCGGGATGTCCTTTCCGCCCGGGATGTCGACCAGACACACTGCCCTCCCGATGTCCAGCCCGTGGGGTCGCATGAACAGGTTCCGGCCATCGGAACTCATCGACCACGCCAGCTGGTAACCCGCCCTGCCCGGGTCTCCCCGATACGCCATGTGTTTGGGCAGCAGAAACGGATTGCCGTTGAGGGAGCACTCCGGGCCGCTCGGACAGTCGATCACGACCCGCGCCCAGCTGACGTCACCGGTCTCGTAGGCCGCCCGGAACTGCTCAATGGTCGGTTTTCCCTTCTCGGCCACCAGCAATGCAGCGTTGGAGCCGGTCAGCGGGAAGGAGGTCCGTTCACCGGTCAGGGAAACGGCGGAGGCCTCGGTGCCCTCCGGCGCGACATGAATCCACCCGTCGTCCGCCTCGATGTACCGGCCCCTCTGGTTGGATGCCACCGCAGGCCACTCCGCCAACAGCGACCCATCCTCCAGGGACACGGCCACGATCGGCTCTTCAGTGGCGGCAAGATCGGTTTTCCGTTCCGCCAGCACCGCTCCCTTGTCCGCGGTCCCCGCAAGTCCCTGGTGGGTCAGCACTGAGAGCTTCCCGTCGTACTCCTGCGTCCAGCGTTTTGTGGGTGCGCCACCATTCCAGTCCCAGTACGAGCAGGCATCACGCAGTGGGGTGTGCGAAGTCTCCGTACAGATCAACGCGAAATCATCGGAGAGGACATGGGGGATTCTCCAAGAACCCCAAGGACCGTCGCTCAATGCGCCGGTCGCGGGATCGAGGAGCTTACTCCCCAGCACCAGTTTCCCACCCCACCACACATTGTCATTGGAGCTGGGGCTGCTAAAATATTCTTCCTCCATGGACCAGAGGCGCTGGGGGCCATCCTCGGCGATCCGGTAGCCGGTCAGGCGCGTCTTCTCCCCCGCCTTCCACCCAGAGATCACGACCAAACAGTCGCCATGTGCATAGGCTTCCCAGAAATTGGGCTTGATCTGGCCCGGTTCACTTCCCCATTTTCCTTCACCCGTCTCGAAGCTCCACGCCTGCTGCCACTGGGTCGACCCGGTCGGGGGGGTCACGACGTCGGGAGCGGCGGAGCAACCGCTGCCAGCTTCCTCACCCGTTCCCGGCGGTTGGGACAGCGCCAGCACCATTCCGACGAGGACGGCCCCAACCCCGAGTGCCGCGAGGAAGAACGGCCAGGAGAACCGGGGCCGGCCATTACCGCCACCTCCGCCGCCCCCTGCGTTTCCAGAGCCCATGCGCACTGGCGACCCCCGGCTGCGAAGTGGCGCCGGTGTCTGCGCCGGTGGCTCGAATTCCGGCATGTCCCGAGGGGCAGGAGAGGAGGTCATCGAATCAGTATCTCTTGGCCGGGGATCAGCGTTTGTCGAGAAGGGCGCGGGCGTAACTGAACAGGATGCGAGGACGGGCGGCCATGCGGGTGGCGAGGTAGCCGTACCAGCCGGGGCCGAACGGGATGTAGGTGCGGCACCGCAGCCCGATGTCGGCCAGCCGCCGCTGCTCCAGGGGCCGCACCCCGTGGAACATCTGGTACTCGAAACTCTCGGGTCCGCGCCCGTTGCGCAGCGCCAGTTCCTGGGCCAGTTCGATGATGCGCGGGTCGTGGGTGGCGAGCATCGGGTAGGCCCGCGACTCCATGAGGATCCGCAGGCAGCGCACCAGGGCCAGCGCCTTGTCCTGCTCGGTGATGTGGGCGAGCGCATGTCCCACCGGGTAGGAGCCGACGCACAACCGCACCCTGGCCCCCTCGGCCCCGAGCCTTCTGCACTCCGTCTCCACCCGCAGGAGGTTCGTGGGAAGGGTGATCCCGAGCATCGGGTGATCCTCGCGGACCGTCCGGTACAGATCCATCACGTCGTCGTAGTCGGCGGGCCACTGCATCTCCAGAGTCACGTGCGCGCCGTGTCCCTCGGCCGTCGCACACAACTCCGCCAAGGCCTTCTTGGCCTGTCCGATTGACGTCTTCATCCCCAGGACCGACGGTTTCACCGCCACCTCGGAGCCGTCTGAGATGCCCTGCATGCGCTTCAGGAGTTCGTCGATCACCGCATTGGTGTCCTCCCCGGGGTCGTGGCTCGACAAATAGGAAAACCCCAGCCGCAGGCCCTGTCTGCACAATTTCGACCCGACCTCGACGGCGTCGCAGACCTCTCGTCCTGCCACGTAGTTGCTGGCCAGTTCCCAGACCCCGGGGTCCTGGGCTGCGCGGCGCGCCACCCACGATCCGAGGACGAGCCACCGGATCCAGTCTCCTGAACGTCGCATCTCAGCCCTTCCTCGCCGCTTCCCCCACCCCTGCCTTCAGGTTCTCCCGGGTATTCTCCAGCATCGACCTCAGCATGTCGGCTCGTTCTCCTCCCGTTCTGGCCCGCCGGGTGGAGACCTCCAACACGATGTGCCCCTCGAAACCGCGACGCCCCAGCTCACGCACCACCGCCCAGGCGTCCTGGTCGCCCTCGCCGGGAAGCAGGTGGTCATCCTTGAACGACCCTCTCCCGTCGGTCAGGTGCACGTGGGCCAGTCGGTCGCCCCACCGCTCCACCAGGTCGAGGGACCGCAACTGGGCGGTCGAGGCATGGCTGAGGTCGAGGGTGAGGTGGTCGTAGTCGAGGTTCGTCGGGTCCCAGTCCGGCAGATAGGCGGTGAACGAACCCGCAGGGGTGCGCCACGGGTACATGTTCTCGACAGCGAAGGTCACTCCCGAGGTGCGATTCAGCTCCCGGATACCCCGGACGAATCCTTCGCCGTAATCACGCTGCCAACGGAAAGGAGGATGCACCACGACGATGTCGGCACCGATTCGTTTGGCCGCTTCGGCGGAGCGCCTCAGCTTCTCCCACGGGTCACTGCTCCAGGCCCGTTGGGTGATCAACAGGGTCGGCGCATGCAGGGACCTCACCGGCATCTTGTAACGGTCGCTGATTTTCGCGATGGCCTCCATGTCCAAACTGATCTGGTCCACCCCGACCATCAGCTCCACCCCGTCGAATCCCGCCTCGGCCGCAAAATCAAATGCGCTGGGCGTGGAATCGGGATAGACCGATGTGGTTGAAAGCAATATCAATGGGTCGGGCACGGCCCCACCCTAGCGCCGTCCACCGACCACACGGTACGCACAGATCAAAGCTCGGGAAGTCTCCCGCGCTTTCGTCCGTGACGTCGCGTCCTCCGAGCACCTCCTGCCGAGGCGAGGGAACCGTCGCGACATGTTGCACCACCCGATTGGGACATGGCACATTGCAAAAGGCAGAATGAGAGCATGCGCGTCGATCACATCATCTTTGCCAGTGGACCGCAGGGCATCAAGGCCGATGTCGCCTGTTTGGCCGAGCAGCTGGGAGCTGATTTCAAGGAAGGTGGTTTCCACCCCCGGTTCGGAACCCGGAATTGCATCATTCCCCTCGCGAATTCCCGCTACCTGGAGGTTGTGGAGGTCCTCGACCATCCCGCGGCCGAGAAGGCTCCGTTCGGACAGGCGGTGCGGGCCCGTTCCGAGATGGGCGGCGGCTGGCTGGGGTGGGCCGTCAGCGTCGATGACATCGCGCCCTTCGAGGAACGCCTGGAGCGCGCCGCGGTGCCCGGTTCCCGCCAGTTCCCCGACGGCCGCATCCTCGAGTGGCGCCAGCTCGGGGTCAGGGGCTTGATGGCCGATCCCCAGCTTCCGTTCTTCCTGCAATGGGTTTCGAATGTGCAATTGCGCCCAACCGCGCTGGGCTCCGCGCTGCGCCTGACCGAGATCCAGATCTCCGGTTCCGCGGACCGCCTGTCCGAGTGGCTCGGGGTCCCCGTGAACGACTCGCTCGACGGAGTTCACCTGGACCTGGTCGCGCCCAACGGGCATCCGGGAATCACCCAGGTGACCTTCGAGTCACCGTCGAGGGGCACCGTGGTCATCTGACCGAAACCGGGCGACGGTGCCGGCGGTGAAACCGTAGCGATCCTAAGGATGCGATCTCGCCGGCAACGCCTCGGCGCGGTGGGTGGGGCCCTGCTCGGCGAACCACGCCGGGCGCGGAGCGAGGACGGTACTTCACGTGGATCGGGTCGCCTTGGGTCCGCAGGTCACCCGTTCGGTCGGAGGACGACATTGCCGACCTTGTGGCCCGAGTCGACGATGCGGTAGGCCTCGGCGGTCTCCTCCCGGGGCATGCTGCGCTCGATGACGGCGGTCGGCTCTCCGCCGGCCATGAGCCGCAACAGATCGCGAATGTCGGACCGATCCTCGGTCGCGATGCCAGCAAGCAGCAGCGCGTCTTCCGGCCTGAGCATCCCGGCGCCCGGCCCGATGCCGACGTTGCCCACGAGATCGACGACGACGTCGTACTACGCATGCTCACCCCAGCGGGAGCCGGTCATTACGCACGCCTCATCGCCGATTGCGACATCAGTGACGCCGGCGCCGACCTGATCCACCGCTCCTGAGAGTGTCCGGCCCAGGACTCGCCGGCGTGGGCGCGCATCCCGAACATCATGTCGTGCTGCACCGCCCATGCCCGCCGGGAAGCGCGCGGCAAGAACGCGCGTCTCCGCTGTTCACCCCCGCGCCAGTACACGTACCCGAACCTCGCCCGGGCCGGGGACCTGCTGGGGAAGGCCGACCACACGCACCGTTGGATCCGCGTTCGGCGTTGCGGCGATGTTTCCCTACCACCACGTCGCTGACAAGGATGCGCTCCTGGACGCGATGGCCGCCCGGGCCAGGTCGCTGCGGGCCGCCATCCGGGCTCATCCGTGGGCGCCGGGCACGATCCAGTCACGGTGCCCCCGGGGCCTGCCCTGCTTTGTCACCGCGACGCCGTTCTGGCCAACCTGACCGGCAATGGTTTCCCGTGCGGCTCGCCGGCCACGCCTTCTCAGTGATCGACTCCTATGTGTACGGGTTCGTCCTGACCGAATTGCACCCTTCGACACGGAGCAGGGGGCTGAGGAGCTCGCGCAGCAGATGGACCTTTCCGCCAACGAGTTCCCGTACCTGGTGATGTTCACGGTTGAGCAAACCAGCGGCGACGACTACGACTACGGTGCGGAGGAGTTCGAGTTCGGGCTGGAGCTCATCCTCGACAGGCTCGCGCGCTGTCCGGGGCCCGGTGCGGGGTCGTCGGCCGTGCAGTGAGCGGGTTCGTCGGTTCCCGCGGATCGGTTGCTCGGCGCCTGCCCGGCTCGAGCAGCCGTGAACCCCACTGTTTCGACACACCCACGGTCCGGCTCAACTGATTCGGATTCTCCGATCCGGTTTTGTCGGTGGCCCTCCGTAGACTCCCCGGCATGGCGAAACAGGACTCCTTCCAGTGCACCGAATGCGGCTGGACCACCGCCCGCTGGGTGGGGCGCTGTGGCGAGTGCCAGGCGTGGGGCAGCGTCGTGGAGCGGGGTGCCCCGAAGCTGACGAAAGTCGCCGCGGCAGCCCCGTCGCGGTCGGCGCAACGCATCTCGCAGGTCCCCACCGACGATGCCCGCCGCAAACGCACCGGGATCGAGGAGCTGGACCGGGTGCTGGGCGACGGCCTGGTGCCGGGCGCGGTCGTGTTGCTGGCGGGCGAACCGGGGGTGGGCAAGTCCACCCTCCTGATCGACGTGGCCGCCAAGTGGGCGGGCACAGGGGAAACCACCCTCTACATCTCCGGTGAGGAGTCGGCCTCGCAGGTGAAGCTGCGCGCCGCCCGCACCGGGGCCGTCCACGACGATCTCTTCCTGGCCAGCGAGAACGACCTCGCCACCGTGCTGGGACACGTCGAGGAGGTCTCGCCGTCGCTGCTGATCGTGGACTCGGTGCAGACCATCTCCGCCACCGGGGCCGACGGCACCCCGGGCGGGCCCGCGCAGGTGCGGGAGGTGACGGCCGCTCTGGCGCGGGTGGCGAAGAACCGCAACATGGCGGTGCTGATCGTCGGCCACGTCACCAAGGACGGTTCCATCGCCGGGCCGCGCACCATGGAACACCTCGTGGACGTGGTGCTCAGCTTCGAGGGGGACCGCCACTCCGGGTTCCGCATGGTGCGGGCCACCAAGAACCGGTTCGGCCCCGCGGACGAGGTGGGTTGTTTCGAGATGAGCGAGACCGGCATCGTCGAGGTGCCGGACCCGTCGGGTCTGTTCACCACCGTCCGCTCCACCCCCGTGCCGGGTACCTGCGTGACGGTGACCCTCCAGGGACGCCGACCACTGCTGGCGGAGGTGCAGGCGCTGGTGGCCCCCACCCCGGGAAACTCCCCGAAACGCGCCACCCATGGCCTCGACTCGTCCCGCATCGCCATGGTTCTGGCCGTGCTGGAACGCAAGGCCCGGTTGCCGCTCAGCCAGTCGGACGTCTACACCTCCACGGTGGGCGGGGCCAAGGTGACGGACCCGTCGGTGGATCTGGCGGTGGCGGTGGCGGTGGCCTCGGCCGCGCTGGATCGGCA
>CAJPNZ010000077.1 GCA_905372155.1 Propionibacteriaceae bacterium | reverse complement strand
CTCCGGTGCCCGCCCGCCCGCGATTCCGGCGGCGAAGCTACCCCGGCACGTGGCCATCGTGATGGACGGCAACGGTCGCTGGGCGAAACAACGGGGCCTGAAACGCACCGAGGGGCACGCACGCGGTGAGGCCGCACTGCTGGATGTCATCCACGGGGCGTTGGAGATCGGGATTCCCTACCTCTCGGCCTACGCCTTCTCCACCGAGAACTGGAAACGTTCCCCGGAGGAAGTGCGCTGGCTGATGGGTTTCAACCGCGAGGTCATCCACCGCCGCCGGGATGAACTGGACGCGATGGGGGTGAGGATCCGTTGGGCCGGGCGCAGGCCACGGCTCTGGGGTTCCGTGATCCGGGAGTTGGAGCAGGCCGAGCAGCAGAGCCGCCGCAACACCAAACTGACCCTCCAGTTCTGCGTCAACTACGGGGGCCGGGCGGAGATCGTGGACGCCGCCCGCGAAGTGGCCCGCCTCGCCAAGGCGGGAAAGCTGGATCCCGACCGCCTGAGCGAGGACCGTTTCCGCCGTTTCCTGGATGAACCCGAAATCCCGGATGTTGACCTGTTCCTGCGCTCTTCCGGTGAGCAGCGTACCTCGAATTTCCTGCTCTGGCAGTCTGCCTATGCGGAGTTCATCTTCCTCGATCGGCTGTGGCCCGACTTCGACCGTCGCGATCTCTGGGATGCCATCGAACAGTACGCCACCCGCGAACGCCGCTTCGGAACCGCCTGAGAAAACAGAGAACCCCTACCCGCGCTACTTGTTCATCGGGCCTCACGAAACAACCCGCTTCAGGCCGATGGATTCAAGGCCTGAAGACGTGCAGGACGATCTGTGACTGCACCAGGAGCCTCAGTTCCATTCCCGAAACGCCGATTCCCGAATCGATGTACAGCGTCGCCCTTCCCGCTTGGTAGCGACCGCGACTGTACTTCGGGAAGAGTCCCTGCCCCGGTACGTAGATCGCACCGACAAACGGCATCGCGACCTGTCCCCCGTGGGTATGACCGCACACGGCGTAGTCGATGTCCGCCTTCTCCAGCTGGGGCAGGATCTCCGGGGAATGGGTCAGCAGGAACCTGAAGCCCCCCGGTGCCCCTTTCAGAGCCTGGTCGAGGTGGGCGTGATCGGTGTAGGCATCACCCGCCCCCACCAGGGTGAAGCTTCCGAACTCCCCGGTGATCACCTCGTGTTCGTTGTCGATCAGTTTGATCCCGTGGCGGGCGTACAACTCGACCAGCTGCGGCAGGTCCCTCGACCAGTGGTCGTGGTTTCCCAGGACCGCGTACATCGGGATGCCGAGCTCCGCGAGCCGGGAGAACAGTTCTTTGAGCGGGTCGAGGGTTTCGTTGCGGGTGTTCAGGGTGTCCCCCGCGATGACTACCAGGTGCGGCCCGGCGTCGCGCACCTGGGTCACGATGCTCGCGAGCTGGGCGGGATCGTCGCGCATGTGGATGTCGCTGAGCTGCATGATCCGCAGCTCCCCGGTCAGCTTGTCCGTGACGGTGGTCTCGGTGACCAGCCGGGTGGTGTGCACCTCCCGGTACACCTCGGCGGCGACGGCGGCAGCCGCGCACACGGTGACGACGAGCACCCACGCCAGCCGCCTCCGCCAAGGTTTCCCGCGTTCAGGCACGGGCGGCCCGGTTGAGCGCCGAGAGGATGGCCTTCATGGACGCGCTGGTGATCGACGGATCCACACCGACTCCCCAGAACACCTGCGCGTCGTCCCCGGTGCCGAGCTCACACTCCACATAGGCCGCGGCCTTCGCATCCCCCCCGGATTCGAGGGCGTGTTCCGAATAGTCGAGAACCCGGACCCGGGCGCCCGTCTCAGCCAGAGCGTCGACGAAGGCGGACACGGGTCCGTTGCCCTCGCCCTCCACATTCACGTCGCGGCCCGTGGGGTCGTTGACGGTGGCGGTGATGCGGAACTGCCCGTTCTGCGACGACGAACCCGCGGAGGTGAGCGCCCAGGCCCCCTCTGACAGGTACTCGGCCGAGAAGATCTCGACGATGTCCTTCGGGGAGAGTTCGCCGCCCTGGGCGTCGGTGCGTTGCTGCACCACGCGGCTGAACTCCATCTGGAGGCGGCGCGGCAGTTCCATCTTCGCCTCGGTCTTCATCAGGTAGGCCACCCCACCCTTGCCGGACTGCGAATTCACCCGGATCACTGCCTCGTAGTTCCTGCCGACATCGTGCGGGTCGATGGGCAGGTAGGGAGCCTCCCATTCGATCTCGGTGACGGGCCTCCCTGCACCTGCGGCCTGTTTCTCCAAGGACTCCAGGCCCTTCTTGATGGCGTCCTGGTGGGATCCGGAGAAAGCGGTGTACACCAGGTCCCCCGCGTACGGCTGGCGGGGGTGCACGGGCAGGCCGGTGCAGTACTCGACGGTGCGGCGCACGTGATCGATGTCGTGGAAGTCCAGCTGCGGGTCGACACCTTGGGTGTAGAGGTTCAGGGCCAGCGTCACCAGGTCTACGTTGCCGGTGCGTTCGCCGTGCCCGAACAGGCAACCCTCCACCCGGTCTGCTCCGGCCATCTGACCCAGTTCCGCGGCGGCGACGGCGGTTCCCCGGTCGTTGTGCGGATGCAGCGAGACCACCACGAACTCCCGGTTGTCGATGTTGCGGCAGAAGTACTCGATCTGGTCGGCGTAGGTGTTCGGGGTGGAACGCTCCACGGTGGCGGGCAGGTTGAAGATGATCTCGCGGTTCTGGTCCGGTTGCCAGATCTCCGCCACGGCATTGCACACCTCGACGGCGAAATCCGTCGGGGTCTGGGTGAAGATCTCGGGGCTGTACTGGTACCCGAACTCGACCTCACCCAGGTACTTGTCCGCGTATTTCATGACCAGCTCGGTACCTCGCGTGGCCAAGTTCACGCACTCTACCTCGTCGATGCCGAAAACCACCCGCCGGAACAGCTCGGCGGTCGCGTTGTACATGTGGATGGTGGCGCGGTGCGCCCCGATCAGGGACTCGGCGGTCCTGGCGATCAGGTCCTCCCGGGCCTGGGTCAGCACCGAGATGGTCACGTCATCGGGCACGTGACCGCCGGTGATGAGCTGCCGGACGAAGTCGAAATCGGTCTGGGAGGCCGACGGGAAACCGATCTCTATCTCCTTGTAGCCCAGGGCCACGAGCAGTTCGAACATCCGCATCTTGCGGTTCGGGGTCATCGGGTCAATGAGGGCCTGGTTGCCGTCGCGCAGGTCGGTGGACAACCAACGGGGCGCTTTGGTGATGCGTTTGGCGGGCCAGGTGCGATCCGGAACCACCACCGGTTCGAAGGCGCGGTAGCGCCCAACGGGCATGGTGGTGGGGGTCTGCACGGGTTTGGGCTGGATGCGGGTCATTTGTTTCTCTCCTTGCTGGATGACAGCCAGGCACGCTAGGGCTCCGCAGCGAGGAGGCTGGCCGGTTCAGAACTGGGCCTCGCCGCGGCAGCGAAGGAGAAGGAATCGCTCTGCCATGCCCAGAAGCCTACTAGAAACCGAGCCTGTTCAGATATTTCGTATCGCGCTGCCACTCGCGCAGCACCTTGACGTGCAGGCTCAGGTGAACCGGGGTGCCCAGCAACCGGTTGATCTGGAGGCGAGCAGCGGTCCCGATCTCCCGCAGCCGGCTTCCCTTGTGGCCGATGATGATCCCCTTCTGGGAGTCGCGTTCCACGACGATGGAGGCGAACACGTCCAGGAGGGGTTTGTCCTCGGGACGGTCAGGACGCGGCAGGATCTCATCGATCACCACCGCTATGGAGTGCGGGAGTTCGTCGCGCACCCCTTCGAGAGCGGCCTCCCGGATCAGTTCGGCGATCAGCGTCTCCTCCGGTTCGTCGGTGACCTCCCCGTCGGGGTAGTACATCGGCCCTTCCGGCAGCAGGCGCAGCAGCACGTCACGGACCGTGTCCACCTGGTCGTTGTTGAGCGCTGAGCAGGGAACCACCTCGGCCCACTGGATGCCGAGTTCGTCCGCGAGTGCCGAGATGTCCACCAGGTGGGAGAGCACCCGTTCCTTGCTGACGAGGTCGGTCTTGGTGGCCAGGGCCACCAACAGGGGGCGGTTCGACAGCTCGGCGATCTGCGAGACGATGTAGCGGTCACCGGGGCCGATCCGCTGGTCGCAGGGCAGGCAGACACCGACGACGTCCACCTCGGACCAGGTTTCGCGCACCAGCTCGTTGAGGCGCTCCCCCAGCAGGGTGCGGGGCCGGTGCAGCCCGGGGGTGTCGATCAGCACCAGCTGTCCCGAGTCACAGGTGACTATGCCCCGCACCGCGTGCCTGGTGGTCTGGGGTTTCGAGGAGGCGATCGCGATCTTCTGACCCACCAGGGCGTTGGTCAGAGTGGATTTTCCCGCGTTGGGCCGCCCGACGAAGCAGGCAAAGCCGGAGTGGAACGGCCGGTCAGTCACTGGTTTCCTCCTTGTCCTCCTGGGTTTCCTCGGGGGCGAGACGAACCAGGACGGTCCCAATCTGGTGGCGGCGTCCCACGGCGCGGTCGGCCACCATCTCGATGCCTTCGTAGGTGACGCTGGAACCCGGGATGGGAACCACGTTGAGGAGTTTCGCCATCAGCCCGCCGACGGTGTCAACCTCCTCGTCCTGCAGCGGGATGCCGAACAACTCGCCCAGCTCGTCAACGGCCAGCCGGGAGCTGACCCGGTAGTGCCCGGGCTCCGGGAGTTCGGCGATGGCGGGGATCTCGTGATCGTACTCGTCGACGATCTCCCCCACGATCTCTTCGACGATGTCCTCCATCGTGCACAGACCCGCGGTGCCGCCGAACTCGTCGATGACGATCACCAGGTGCGAGTGCCTCAGCTGCATGTCGCGCAGCAGCTCCGAGGCGGGTTTGGAGTCCGGCACGAAACTGGCCGGGCGCATCAGGTCGCCGACGGTTTCGTTGCGTTCCGCGTCGGGGTAGTCGTAGACGCGCCTGGTGACGTCCTTCAGGTAGACCACGCCGAGCACGTCGTCGATGCCGCCGTCGCCCACCACGGGGATGCGGGAAAAACCGGATCGCAGGGCCAGCGACAGCAGTTGCCTGAGGGTGCGGTTCCTGGGAACCCAGACCATGTCGGTGCGCGGGACCATCACCTCCTTGACGAGGGTGTCGCCCAGCTCGAACACCGAGTGGATCATCTTCGATTCGCGCGCCTCGATCACCGCGTTGGCCTCGGCGATGTCGACGAGGTCCCGGAGCTCGGCCTCCGAGGCGAACGGGCCGTCCGAGAACCCGCGCCCGGGGGTCAGCGCGTTCCCGAGCAGGATCATCAGCTGCGCGACCGGACCCAGCACCGTGGTCAGCAGCGAAACCAGGGGGGCGAAAGATCTCATGATCCGCTCCGGGTGTTGCCTCCCGATCGTTCTCGGGGCCACCCCCCACAGTATGAAGAACACCACCAGCAGAATCGTCACGAGCGTCACCAGCCGAGGTGCCGTGCCCTCGATGTTCTGGAAGACCACCAAGGCCACGAGCGCCATGGCCGTCGCCTCGAAGGACATCCGGGTGAACATCACGGCGTTGATGGAGGGGGCCGGGTCCTGGGCTATCAACCGGATCCGCTCCGCTCCGCGCGTCCCTGATTCGACCAGTTTCTCGGCCCGTCCCCGGGAGAACCCCGTGAGGGCGGTTTCGACGGCGACGAGCAGGGATGCGACGACCGCGCAGACGAGTGCACCCGTCAGTTCTATCCACTGGGACTGGAACATGTGGAGGTGATCAACCAACCTTTGAAAGGAAACGCTTGAGCAGCCAGTCTAGTGGCGCCCCGCGACGAAACGGGCCCGACGACCGTCAGCTGTTGCCTGGCCGGTCGCTCCGGCGGTTGTTGCGGGCCACCTCCCAGGCGGCAATGATCCTGTCGTTCAGGCCGAACATGATGGCCTTCTCCTCCGGTTCGGCGTGATCGTGCCCCAGCAGGTGGAGCAAGCCGTGGATCAGGAGGTATTCCGCCTCCGCCGCCGGTTCCCGGCCGTTCTCTGCCGCCTGCCGGGCGGTCACCTGTGGACAGAGCACGATGTCACCGAGCAGCCCAAGGGGTGGTTCCTCGTCCTCGGTGGGTTCCCGCAGCTCGTCCATCGGGAAACTCATCACGTCGGTCGGGCCGGGCAGATCCATGAAACGCTGGTGATACTCGGCCATGGTGGCCTCGTCCACCAGGAGGATCGACAGATCCGCCTGAGGATGGATCCGCAGGCGGCTGAGGGCGAACCGGGCCAGGGCCACCAGCCCCAGCTCGTCGGCCTGAACCCCGGATTCGTTGTTGATGTCGATCATCTGCCGCCCCTGCCCTGTTGGATGCTGTCGTAGGAATCGTAGGCGGCTACGATCCTGCCGACCAGCCTGTGACGCACCACGTCGCGGGCGGTCAGGGTACAGAAGGCGATGTCGTCCATACCGTCCAGGATCTGGGTGACCTGTCGCAACCCGCTGCGCACCCCGCCGGGAAGGTCGATCTGGGTGATGTCGCCCGTCACCACCACCTTGGAACCGAACCCGAGCCGAGTGAGGAACATTTTCATCTGCTCCGAGGATGTGTTCTGGGCCTCGTCGAGAATGATGAAGGCGTCGTTCAGGGTGCGACCTCGCATGTAGGCCAAGGGTGCCACTTCAATGGTGCCGGAGGTCAGGAGCTTCGGCACCGAGTCGGCCTCCACCATGTCGTGCAACGCGTCGTAGAGGGGCCGCAGGTAGGGATCGATCTTGTCGTTCAGGGTGCCCGGCAGGAAACCGAGCCTTTCCCCCGCCTCGATCGCCGGGCGGGTCAGGATGATGCGGCTCACCTGTTTGGATTGCAGGGCCTGCACCGCTTTCGCCATTGCCAGGTATGTCTTGCCGGTACCGGCCGGGCCGATTCCGAAAACCACCGTGTGCCGGTCGATGGCGTCCACGTAGCGTTTCTGGTTGAGGGTCTTCGGGCGTACGGTCCTGCCGCGTGCAGAGATGATGTCGGACGTGAGGATCTCGGAAGGTTTCAGGTCGTCGGCCGCCAACCCGATGACCCGTTCCACGGTTTCCTCGGTCAGTCCCTGACCCGTGCGGATTATGGTGATGAGTTCGGTCAGGATCTCGACGGCGGAGGCCACGTCCTCCGGGGCCCCCGTCACCGTCACCTGGCTTCCGCGAACGTGAAGATCCGCCTCGAGCTGTTCCTCCAGCACCCGTAGGAAGGCGTCCCGGGGGCCGAGCAGCGTCACCATGTCGATGGAGGCCGGCACCGCGATCACCCGGCTCGCCCGCTGAACTTCGTCTCCCACAGATCCCCTTTCGCGGCCCGGACGACCCGGGCCCACGGCGATCCAGCTTAGAGGCTCCGGGCAAGAACCGACCGGTCGGGTTCCCGGACCCGGCCGGTCGGTCTCGGCTCATCCGGCCTGGAAGGCCGCCCAGGCCGACTTCAGCACGTCGGCCGCCGTCTGGAGTCCTTCGATGCGTCCGAGTTCGGTGTCCTCGTGCTCGATGTTGAGGCACATGTCCGGATCCATGTCGTGGAGGGCCCGGATGAACTCGGTCCAGTAGGCCACGTCGTGTCCCTTGCCCAGCGCGACGAAGTCCCACGACGAATCCTTCGGCCATTCGTTGGCCCACTCGTCGCCGCCGAGGTTGACGCGAGGCTCGTCCGGGGACAACCGTCGGAAACCGTTGTCCAGGACACCGTTCAACCTGGCGTTCTCGGCATTGATCCGGACGTCCTTCGCCGCGGCGTGGAAGATCAGCGACCCGAGCTCACGAACCACGGCCACCGGGTCGGCCTGCTGCCAGAACAGGTGTGAGGCGTCCATCTCGACACCGATGTTCGTCGCACCGGTCAGCTCCACCAGTTTGCGGATGTCGCGGGCGTTGAACACGATGTTCTGGGGATGCAGTTCGAGCGCCACCTTGACCCCGTGGTCCCCGGCGAGCTGGTCGATCTCGCTCCAGAACTTCGCGGCGATTTCCCACTGGTAGTCGAGCACGTCGAGCGCGGCCGAGTTCCAGGCGTTGACGATCCAGTTCGGGTGCAGGGTTCCGGGCTCGCCACCGGGCAGCCCGGACATGGTCACCACCCGGTTCTGCCCGAGCGCAGCCGCCGCCCGGATGGAACGACGAACGTCCTCGGCGTGCTTGTCCCCGATGATCGGGTTGGGGTGGAGGGGGTTGCCGTTGCAGTTGAGGCCCGCGATCTCCACTCCGGTGCCGTCGAAGCGCGCCAGATAGGCCTTCGCGGCGGCCGGGTCGGCGATGATCTCGTCGATCTCGGGGATGTGCACCGGGGGTAGGAAACCACCGGAGTTGATCTCGATGCCGTTCAACCCGAGGTCGGCGATCACCTTGATCGCATCCTCCAGTGGGCGGTCGTGCAGAATTGCGTTGTAGACACCGAGTTTCACAGGTTCACCTGCTTTCCGTTGTCCGCGGCCGACCGGGCGACGGCCGCGAGGATTTCCATGTTGTGGACGCCTTCGTCGAAGGACGCGTTGCGGGGCAGGGATTCCTCCTCCGGGATTCCCGCGACCTCCTCCAGGAAGGCCCGGGCCTGGTAGGTGAAGCCCTCGTTCTGGCCGAAACCGACGCCGGAGACGTCGATCGGCATGCCGCCGGCCACGTAGGGGTGGTCCGATCCGAGGTTCACGGTGCGGTAGCCGTTTCTGCCGGGGTGGTCGCCGTTGAGGTACAGGCGGACCTGTGAGGGCGTGTCCTGATGGAAGCTGGCGGCGCCGTTCTCGCAGAACACCTCGAAGTCGAGCCCGTTCGGGTAGCCGGCCGCGACTCGGGAGGCCTCGAGGCTTCCCCGAGTCTCCCCGAAGAACGCGGTGAAGGTGGCGTAGTCGTCGTTCTCCACGGTCTCCTTCCGATCGGAGACGGCGGCCAGTCCGTGTCCGACCACGGCTCCCAGGGGAACGGGGCGTTCCTTGATCGCGGTGGCGAAGGCCCCACCGGAGACGGTCGTGATCTCTCCGCAGAGGAACTCGGACAGGTAGGTCAGGTGGCTGCCGAGGTCTGCGAGCGCGCCGGATCCCATCGGGCCCTTGTAGCGCCAGCTCATCGGCGCCATCGGGTTGCAGCCGTAGTCGCACCAGTAGCGGCCCGAGAAGTGCAGCACCCTGCCGAGGGTTCCGTCCCGGATCCAGTCCCTGATCGCCGCGACGCCGGGCTGGCGGCGGTAGGTGAGGCCGATGCGAACGACGGAGGAGGCCTCCCGGGCCAGGTCGACCATCTTCCGTGCCGAGGCCAGGGTGTCGGAGAGCGGTTTCTCGCACAGCACGTGCTTGCCGGCCTCGATGAGCCCCCTGACCACCTCGAGGTGCAGGCTGTTCGCGATGACGACGCTGACCACCTGGATGTCGGGGTCGTCGGCGATGGCGCGCCAGTCCGTGTCGCTGCGTTCGTAGCCGTAGCGGCGGGCGGCCGCCCGCCCGACCTCGGCGTTCACGTCTCCGATGGAGACGTAGCGCAGGTCCGGGAGCGTGGATGCGTAGAGTGTTGGTGCGACCCGGTAGGCGGCGGCATGGGCCTTGCCTGCCATACCGGCTCCGATGACGGCTATTCCTATGGTCATGCATCCTCCTCGATCACTATTTGGAGCGCTCCAAGTAGTTTCACTGTAGAATCCTGCAAGCGCTTCGTCAACACTCGGGAAGGAGAAAGATGACCTCGCCGTCATCCAAGCCCAGACCGACCATCTACGACGTGGCACGCGAGGCCGGGGTCTCGAAGTCGCTGGTCTCCCTGGTGCTGAACGACTCTCCCCTGGTTGCCGAGGCGAAACGGGAGGCGGTCCGGGACGCGATCCGGAAACTCGGTTACCGGCGCAGCCAGGCGGCTTCCTCCCTGGCGAGCAACCGGACACGGACCATCGGCCTGGTGATCGACGACTTCCGCAACCCGTGGTTCGTCGAGTTGCTGAGCGGCCTGCGCACCACGATGGGGCCACACGGTTTTCACGTCGCGGTCAGGGAACACTTCACGCTGGGCGGCACCACCATGAACGCCATCGACGGGTTCCGCGACACCCAGGTCGACGCCCTGGTCGTGGCGGCGGAACCGGGACGGGACTTCGAGGACCTGGGCATTCCCACGGTGCTGGAGGGTACGCGGTGCAACACCATCGAGGGGGCCGACCTGATCGGCAGCGACCAGGCCCAGGGAGTGAACCTCCTGATGGAACACCTGCGTTCCCTGGGGCACGAACGCATCGGCCACGTCACCGGCGCCGGCGGCTCCGCCGGAATCCGCCGCAGGGCGTACTCGGACTTCATGGAATCGGCGGGCCTAGAACCCCTGGTGAACGGGTTCGCGAACCCGACCAACGAGGAGGGAGGGTATCTGGGAACCGTGGAGTTGCTGCGGGAACATCCTGGGTTGACCGCGGTTTTCACGGCCAACGACACCATGGCCCTCGGGGCACGCGCCGCGCTGCGCGAAACCGGCTACGAGGTGCCGGGGGATGTGTCACTGATCGGCTTCGACAACTCGCAGCTCGCCCGGAGTCGTTTCCTGGACCTCACCACCGTGGACAATCACGCCTTCGACGTCGGCGTGGCCTGCGCCGAGGCTTTGCTGCGCCGGATCGCCGATCCCGGCACCTCCCCCGGGCGGATCACCATTCCGACCGGCCTGGTGATCCGCACATCGTCAGCGGCGCCGAGGACGCGGCGGGCCGGGGAACCGAACCGAGGGCACACAGGTCCGTGGAACAATGACCGGCGGGGATCCCGGGACCGGAATGGCGACCGCGGCTGTTCCTGATCAGAAATCGTCGTCCTCGTCCTGATCATCGCGGATGATGTGCATGGCGGCCTCCTCAGCACTCGCCGCCCCGCCGGAGAATCCGACGTCCACGCCGAGGGTGTCCTCGCCGCCCGAGCCCTGCACCCGCATCAGCCGCCCCGCACGCTCCCGCCCGACCTGGCGTTCCTCCCCGTCCGGATTCCAGGGCGCGTCGTCGCGGACGACCTCCGGTTGCTCCTGACGGACGCGCTGCTCGATGGTCTCGCCCCGGTGCATCTCCGCGAACGTGTTTCCGAATCCCTGGCCCACCGACCACCGTTCGGGGGCGGTGTAGCCCTCATCGAGCACATCGTCCACGCCGCGGTTGATCAGGGAGTCCCCCTCCTGCAACTGATCCAGCTGCTCGGCTTCCTCGGGAACCTGGATGTTGAAGTCGACGATGTCTTCCATGAGCCAATACTGCCACCGCTACGCCTTCAAGACGTAAACCACGCTTGAATTGCTCCCCCGGGAGCGACGTAAGATTCCACGGTGACCCAGCCGGATACCTTCTCCCGCGCCCGAGGCAACTACGACCTGGTGGTGGCGTTGTTCGTCGCGCTGCTGCTGATCTCCAACGTCGCCGCCACCAAGCTGATCGCCTTCGGCCCCACATGGTCCCCGTTCGGGCTGCCGGTCCTGCCGATCATCACCGACGGCGGCGCGCTGCTGTTCCCGCTCACCTACGTGTTGGGCGACGTCCTGGCGGAGGTGTTCGGGATGCGAGGGGCCCGGCGCGCCATCCTCCTGGGTTTCGGGGTCTCGCTGCTCGCCTCACTCACCTTCCTGGCGGTCGGTGCCGCCCCGGCGGCCCCCGGCTACGAGAACCAAGAGGCATTCGTCGCGGTCCTCGGCTTCGTTCCGCGCATCGTCGTCGCCTCCCTCGCCGGTTACCTGGTCGGGCAGTTCCTCAACGCCTGGGTGCTCGTGAAACTGAAGCAGTGGCGGGAGGGAAAGGGCATGTGGAAACGCCTGCTGGGCTCCACCGTGGTGGGTGAGGCTGCCGACACCACCATCTTCTGTCTGATCGCCTTCGGCGGGCAGATCGACGGCGGCACGATGCTGAACTACATCGTCGTCGGCTACCTGTTCAAGGTCAGTGTGGAGGCCGTTCTGCTGCCGGTCACCTACCGGGTGATCAGTCTGGTGCGCAGTCGCGAGCCCGAACTCACCAAGGTTTGAGGAACCACCTCAACTCAGGCCCTCGAGCTGCCGGAACTGCTCATACCGGGCGCGCAGATGTTCGATGGCACCCGGCCGAGCCCGTTCCAGCGATCGCCGGACACGGTCCTGACGTTCTCGGGGTTGCTCCTCCAGGGCTGCAACAAAACCGGGAATCAGCCTCATCCTTTCCCTGGAGGAGAGGAACAGATCGATCAGTCTGCGGATCCCACGCCAGTTCGGACCATGGTCCAGCTCGAGGACCGCCAGGAGTGGACCGTAGTCGGCAGGTTTCTGATCCATCGCCCACCGCAGCAGTTGAAGATCACCGTCCTGCCGGAACAGCTCCACGGCCCATCTCCATTCCTCGGGCCAGCCCGTGGGAACCGGATCCAGGCAGACCTCCGTGACCTCACCACCCAACGCAACGAACACCGTCTCCCAGTGCTGACTCTCGTGGGACCAGAGACGCATCGCATCAAGTACCAGCTCCCTCTGCTGCGATCGCCATTCCCCGGCCCATGTCGTGAACTCCCGACAGGCTCGATCGTCATAGGTCAGTCGTTCCAGGGCATCGGAAATATTCGGGTGATTCCCGTTGGTTTCCAACCACTCAGGTAACACCCGGGCCGCGACTCTTCCGAAATCCGCGGCGGGATACACAGCCAGGTGTGAATAGATGGCTTCGTAGATTTCATAGTGTTCGATGGGATGAACCGCCAACAACAGACTTCGGATGGCGGCCGGCCCCTCTGCCCCGTTCAAGGAATCGACGATCTCGCACAGGCGCTGGTGTCCGGCCAGTTCCTCCGCCTCCTCCTCGGGGGATCTCGGTGGATCACCGTCCTGCGTGATGTTCCTGGCAAGTGCGATCAGCTCATCCTGCCAAGGTGGGACAGTCCCAAACTCGTCCTCGGTGCACATGATCACTGCGTTTTCCGGGCGTTGTAGCGGCCCATGAACTCGTTGCGGAAGAGGTCGAACTCACCTGATTCCAGGCTGGCGCGGATCTCGTCCACCAGGCGCACCGTGAAACGTTCGTTGTGGATGGTGGCGAGGGTGGAGGCCAGCATCTCCTTCGCCTTGAACAGGTGATGGAGGTAGGCGCGGGTGTAGTGGGTGCAGGTGTAGCAGTCGCAGTCCGCCTCCAACGGTTCGAAGGCGCGGCGGTTCCTGGCGGTGTTCACGTTGTACCGCCCATCGGCGGTGTAGATGGCGGCATTGCGGGCCACCCTGGACGGATTGACGCAGTCGAAGGTGTCCGCCCCGAAGGCCACGGCCTCGAACAGGTCCTCGGGTTCGGAGATCCCGAGCAGGTGCCGGGGCCGGTCCTCGGGCAGTTCATCGACCATCCATCCGATGATGCGCCCCAGGTTCTCCTTCTCCAGCGCCCCGCCGAGCCCGAACCCGTCGAACCGGGAACCATCCACCTCGAGGGCCGCCAGGTCCGCGGCCGCTCTCCTGCGCAGATCCTCGTACTGGGCGCCCTGGATCACCCCGAACAGGGCCTGGTAGGGCTTGCCGACACGTTCCTCCGTCAGGGTGGCATGGGCCCGCAGGCACCGGACCGCCCACCGGTGGGTGCGCGCCACGGAGGCCTCCTGGTAGTCGCGGGTGTTCATCAGGGTGGTGAGTTCGTCGAAGGCGAACATGATGTCCGCGCCGAGCTGGTGCTGGATGGTCATCGAAACCTCCGGGGTGAACCGGAGGCGGCTGCCGTTGAGGTGGCTGAAGAAGGTGACGCCGTCCTCGTCGACGTGCGCGCGCCGCGTCTTCCCCTCGGCGATGACGTCGTCGCCCACGAGCCCCTTGGTGTCCATCGCCAGCACCTTCTTGAAACCGGCGCCGAGACTCATCACCTGGAATCCACCCGAATCCGTGAAGGTGGGGCCGGGCCAGTTCATGAAACACCCGAGACCGCCGGCCTCGTCCACCAGGTCGGAACCGGGCTGCAGATACAGGTGATAGGCATTGGCCAGCAGCGCCTGGGCACCGAGATCGGCCATGGCCTCCGGCAGCACCGCCTTCACGCTCGCCTTCGTTCCGACGGGTATGAAGGCCGGGGTGCGGATGTCACCGTGGGGGGTGTGGATCGTGCCGGTACGTGCCCGCCCACCGGAACGCACAGCCACTTCAAAACCGAAACTCACCGGGCAAGGTTACCGTTGGCGCATGCCCTTCACCGCGCTGATCCTGAACCCGATCCATCCGGGAGCGGCAACGGCGGCACGAGAACTGGGAGCACTGGGTGAGGTCCGCACCTACCTGACCACCCCCGACTCCCCCGGACCCGAACAGGTGGCACAGGCCCTGTCGGAGGGGGCCGGTTCCGTGGTCGTCGCGGGCGGGGACGGCACGCAGCGGCTCGTCGCAGGGGCACTCGCAGGCACCGGGGTGCCCCTCGGGATCCTCGCGACGGGCACCGCCTGCGTCTACTCCAGGAATCTCGGGCTCCCCCGCGGCCTGGCAGGTGCGGCCCTGGCCATGACGGGCGCTCCCCGCTCCATGGATCTCGGATGGGCGAGTCTCGACGGTGGCCCCCCTGAACCCTTCCTTGTGGCCACCGGCATGGGGCGGGACGCCGAGACCCTCCTCGGGGTCCGGGACAACCTGAAGAAGCGGCTCGGCTGGGTGGCCTACGTCCGGGCCGGGCTCGGGACCATGGGACGTCACAGGCTGCCCCTGCGGATCAACGGGCAACCGATCGAGGCTTGGACCGTCCTGGCGGGCAATGTCGGGAGGGTTCCGACGGCCTCCCTCTTCCCCGAGGCACGCCCCGACGACGGGAGATTGCACGTCATGCACCTCGGGGTCGACGGCTGGCGGGACTGGTGGCCGGTTCTCCTCACGGGTGTGACCCGCTCCCGCCGCGACATCGGCAAACTGCTCCGTTGGGAGACGGCCCACGTCATCATCGGGTCGGACATCCCGAGAGCCGTTCACCTGGACGGTGACCTGCGCCCGGCGGCGAGTTCGCTGGAGGTGTGGGTCGATCCCGGTGCCCTGCAGATTCGCTGCCGGGGGAACGCCAATTGATGTTGCCCCGGTGAAGACGCCCGGGCGGGAAGGGCTTCCGTCTCCGCATCCTGTCCCTTCCGGGATGTCGAGCAGCAGTTCTCGCAGACGGGAAACGACCTCTCAGCGCTCCCCCAGAACCGTGAGCTGCCCGATGGCGATGGCCCCCGCCGTGGAGGTGCGCAGCACACCGTCGCTGATCCGCACCGGAACCGCCCCTGCCTGCTGGAAACGTTCCAGCTCCTCCGGGCTGATGCCCCCCTCCGGCCCCACGACCAGCAGGATTTCTCCCGTCTCGGGGAGGTCCACGCGGGCCAGGGTTTTCTCCGCCGACTCGTGCAGGACCAGGGCGAGCTCCGCCGCACCGATCCGCTCCACCACCCGGTTGGTGCTGGCGGACGAGACCTCGGGGATCCGGAATCTCCTGGACTGCTTGGTGGCCTCCCGCGCGGTGGCGGCCCAGCGCCCCAGGGACTTCGTCCCGCGTTCCCCCTGCCAGCGCACGATGGAGCGCGACGCCTGCCAGGCGAGGATCTCATCCACGCCCAACTCCGTCATGGTCTCCACAGCGAGTTCCGAACGGTCACCCTTGGCCAGCGCCTGGGCGACCACGAACCGGTGGGCGTGGGGAGGCGCTCCCAGGATCTCGGTCACCTCGACCGCCATACGGTTCCTCTCCGCGGCGACGACGCGCCCGCGGACTGCCCG
>CAJPNZ010000076.1 GCA_905372155.1 Propionibacteriaceae bacterium | reverse complement strand
CCCCAACCCCAACCACCTCCCCGAAACCGGTCGAGCCAGCACCCGGCCCGTGCCTGGCACCCGAAGGGGCCTTGATCCATTTCGGGGTTCGCGGTGCTTCCAGAACTCCCTTTCACAGAGAGAAGGGAGCCCTCGTTCTGGCGTTTCATTCCGCTTTAAGGTTCGCGGTGGTTTCAGACGGTGAACGTTTCCACGTTCACCCTAACCCTGAGAGGGGTTTCAATCCGCTTTAAGGTTCGCGGTGGTTTCAGACGGAATATCTCCTTCGACTACCTCTTCGGGAGGTTTCAATCCGCTTTAAGGTTCGCGGTGGTTTCAGACATCCTCTGGATTGTAAGTGTCGCCCTGCTATGTTTCAATCCGCTTTAAGGTTCGCGGTGGTTTCAGACCCTACCCCTTGGCACGCCGTCCTGACAAGCCCTGTTGCGGTGGTTTTACACACCGCCCCTCCTCACCCCCTCCAACCAGGGGGCAGAACCTGTCCTGAATGGGGTAGAACCCCTAGTCAAGTGCCATACACACCTGGGGCTGTTTTTGGTCGTTCTCCAACACCCCTGCCCGAGGGTGTCTCCAAAACACCCAGTAGGCAGCCGGGACCGTCAATTTCCTCCGACTCTACCCTCATGCCACCTCCCGGCCCGCTCTGCCAGGCGTCGGCGGATCCGGCAGGATTCTTCACATCACCGCGTAGTGCAGCACCCGGGCCGGTGGATGGGCCTGACCCAGGGTCCGGGCTTCCTCCCAGCAGGCCGCGCACTGTCTCACGATCCACAGCGAGTCCGTGTTTTCGTCGATGATGCCGGCCGCCCGGCTCTGGATCTCCACCAGTTCCTCCGGGGTGATGCCGAGCAGGAACACGGAGTACTGGATGCGGTCCCCGTAGGCCTGGAGGAGCGCGGAGAGCTGGGCGCGTCGCTGGTCCTCGTGCACGTCGTAGGCGGCCAGGTGCATCATCGCCATGCCAGTCCCGTCCATTTCTGTTCGGGGTCCATGATGGCTGCGCGTAGCCGCTGGCCTGTTGGTACAGGTGGCCTCGTCTGGTGGAGCGGAAGTCGTCCAGCGCCCCGGCCACGCATGTGAGCATTCTGCGTTCGTAGGCGTCCAGCATCAGTTCCCGTCCCGCCGCGGTGAGGAAGATCCCTCCCTTGTCCGCCACCTCCCGGCCGTGCGACGCGGTGAGGACGTGTTTGCGGGCCGCCGTCACCACGACGTGGTCCACCACGAGTGGGCGGAACTCCTCCATCAGGTCGAGGGCCAGGCTGGGGCGGGTGTCGTGGTCGGCGTGCAGGACACCCATGTCCGGGTCCAGTCCGGTGGCCCGCAGGGCGGTCACGCATTCGCCGAGGAGAATCGTGTACAGGAACGACAGGGCGGCGTTCAGCACATCCCTCGGGGGTTGTTTCGATCGTACGGTGAAAGCCACATCCTCGGGGACGAGGGAACCGAGCCGCGGCCAGTACACTCTCGCTGCCGCCCCTTCCAGGCCCATGATTTCGTCGCGATTGTTCGCGTCGGGCAGCATCCGCATCAGCTGCCGGATGTGGTGGGTCACCTCCCGGGTCTCGTCCGCATCGGATCGTTTCGTGAACTTGCCCAGCAGAGTCACTTGATGGCTGAGTTTCGCCCGGATGATTTCCCGACCGATTTCCACTTCGCGGGGTGTCCCGTCGAGCAGCAGTTGGGCCAGTACCCTGCTTCGGCGCGCGGGCCACGAGTCGTTGACCATCGCCCCCAGGTATTTTCCGCGACGCGAGGCCAGTAGCACGTCGACCCCGTTTTGCAATGCCCAGCTGCGGGCCCCGGCCGTCACCCCGACCGAGCCGAAACAAACCATTCGGGAAATGTCGCTGACGGGCACGGAAAGCAGTTCGTGGTCGTCCTGGATCACCTGCACCCGTCCTTTTCTCACCTGGATGCGGCTGCCCTGTTTCGCCACGTAGAGGATTTTCTTGTCCGGTTCCCGGATGCGACCCTCGCCTTCCGCCGGCGGGTAGCGGGGGCCGAAGTCCTCCCCCAGGAAGGCGAATCCCTCAAAGAACGATGCTACCGCCGTTTTCTCCGCTCCAAGTTCCATTCCCAGCTCCTTCAACACCTTTGTTGCTGTTCTCAGGGCCTCGGGTGCGTCCCCGGGTTCTTCGAGGGCGATCACGAGGTCGTCGGCGTATCTCACCACCGGAAATCCCGCATCCACCAGTGCCTCGTCCAGGGGGATCAGCGCCAGGTTCGCGAGCAGCGGTGAAAGTGGGCTGCCCTGCGGCAGCCCGGGGAAGACGCCCCGTCCCTTCCCGGGGAACCGGGTGCAGCGGTCGAGCAGCAGGTCCACCACGGCCAGGATCTCTGGTTCGGCTATCAGGAACTCCAGCTGGCGACGCAGCAGGGCCACGGGAAGCGACGGGAAACAGTCGTGCACGTCCGTTCGCAGGACGTGGGTGTAGCCCTCCTCGCGGAGTCGCACCACCTCCTGGGCGGCGTCCGCCACCCCCAGTCCGGGGCGGTAACCGAACGCGGTGGCCCCGAAGAGCGGGTCGATGGCCGGGTTGATGTGTTCCAGGATCGCCCGCTCCACTATCCGGTCACGCACCGAGGGGATGTCGAGGAAACGTTCCCCGTTCTTCTTGGGGATCACCACCCGGGTCAGGTCCGAGGGCCGGAACGTCCCTGCCCGGAGTTCCTCGGTGAGCTCCTCCAGTCTTTCCTGAACCCCCTCGGCGAACCGCTCCACCGAATCGGAGATGTCGCCGTCCTGGGCGTCCTTCTTCAACACCCTCTCCCAGGCGCAACGAAGCGCGGGCAGGGTGAAACACTCCACCACCTTCTCCTCATCGAGAAGAAGGTTGTCAGCAGTCATTATTTTCCCCTCCACATCATGCACGAAATCCCCCAACTCGCCCTGCGCAAGAAGAGGTCGAATACGACGAAAAAAACCCATCGAGGTTATCAACAATTCCTCATGGGAACAGCTCGCCGAACTGACTCAATCCAGTTTTTCAATCCGCTTTAAGGTTCGCGGTGGCTTCAGACGCCGTCGTCGAGGAAACCATCACCAGCCACCTCGCGTTTCAATCCGCTTTAAGGTTCGCGGTGGTTTCAGACATCGTCATCACGGTGGTTATGTTTGGCCTTTGTTTCAATCCGCTTTAAGGTTCGCGGTGGTTTCAGACCAAGGCTCTTCATGAGCAGTATGTCGACGCCAGTGATGTTTCAATCCGCTTTAAGGTTCGCGGTGGTTTCAGACCCTACCCCCCGGCACGCCGTCCTGACAAGCCCTGTTGCGGTGGTTTTACACACCACCCCTCCTCACCCCCTCCAACCAGGGGACAGAACCTGCCCTAAATGGGGTAAAACCCCTAGTCAAGTGCCATACACACCTGAGGCTGTTTTTGGTCGTTCTCCAACACCCCTGCCCGAGGGTGTCTCCAAGATGCCCAGCCGCAGGGAGCTGGGCGTCTTCGTCGGATTCTACCTCGGGCCGGGTCCCGTCCCGAGGCGCGGGATCCGGCCCAGGGCGCGGTCGGGTTTGCTGTTCGGCCGCCGGTAGTGGTTTCGACACAGCCGTTCGCTAGCGCTCACGAGCTGGCTCAACCAGCTTCAAAAAATTTCACCACGAGCTGGCTCGACCAGCTTTGAGGAACCTTCGTCACGGACTGGGCCGATCTGCTTCAGGAAAGGTGGTTTCGACACGGGCAGCTCCTTCGTCGCAGCCCGGCTCAACCAACTTCAAAAAGCATCCGTCGCGGCCCGGCTCAACCAACTTCAAGAAGCTTCGTCGCGGCCCGGCTCAACCAGCTTCATAAATACTCTCAGGACTTTTCATTTCTTCTTTTATGAATGTCACCGGGTTTTCTCCTAGCACCTCCACCGATTGCATTTTTTCGGGCCAGTTTGCTTTCTCTCCTGCGAAGTTGATTTTTAGGCGTTCGTGGTCGGGTTTCCAGGTGATGACCTGCCGGGTTACCGTGGGCACCTTCTTTTCTTTCTCCCCGCCGCTCGGGGTTTTCCGTAGCCATCCCGCTATCACCCTGCCCGCGTCGATTCGACCGCGCAGCAGCACCTCGCCGTTGCGGCTCCAGCCCCAGATGTGGCTGTACGGGGGTGCTTCGTCGGGGCAGGGGCCGATGTGGAAGCCGTCGTAGTCGGCCCAGGCGCAGGTGAGTTCGCCCGCTTCTTTCCGCAGCTGGGACCATTCCACCTCGCCCTGCCCGGAAAGGTAGCGGGTCTCGGTGGTTCGTTTCTGCTCAGGCATGCTGCATTTTCTCCTTCTCCTCTTTCTCCTTCAGTGACCGGTGGGTTCTTTCCAGTTCGATTTCCGCCTCGGTGATGCCCTCGGCGGCCTCCGGGGTGGTCGCGGTCATCCCGAAACGCTGGAGCTCCTCGCCGAGCCTCAACTTCTCGAAGCGCACCGAACCGAGCCCCGTCGAGGTCCGGCCTCCGATTCCGAGGTATCCCTCCTGCAGGTCCCGCAGCGCCAGCAGCAGGGCCTTCAGCACCCAGGCGTGGTGTGTCTCGACGCCGTCCAGTTGTCCGATCACCAGCCGCGCCTGGGAGGTCACCGTCTTTTCGGGGAAGAGTTTCTTCTCCGCCACTCCTCTGGTGAAACGGTCGATGGCGTTGCGGGTTCGTCCCGCCGGGTGGTCGGGTTTCAGTGGGGTGAAGTGGAAACTCCACCTGCCCGCCCCGGTTTCCCCGGACCCGAAGACCTCGCAGACGGCGCACTTCCCGCAGCCGCGCCACTGCTGGTCCTCCGCGCCGCAGATGTCCAGGCCGAGGCTGCGTCCGATGTATTCCACCCGGCCCCGGAGGATTCCCTTCCACCGGGTGCCGTGGAACCAGTGGTCCTCCGGCCTCAGCTGATCCTTCAGGTCCTGGGTGGGAAGGTTCAGTCCGTCGATGCGGATCGTCGCCTCCAGGAGGGTGAGTGATTCCCCTGCGGCTACCTTATGGTCGGTGCCGCCTTGCAGCAGGGCGTCGAGGGCGTCCGGTCCGGCGTCCCGCAGTGAGACCCGGGCCAGCAGGTCGGCGGGGTGCGACAGATCCAGGGTGCGGTACGAGATGGCCGTCACCTCGGCGCGCCCGAGGCCCGTGCTGATTCCGCCCCCGATGGTGACCCGCCACTTACCGAGCAGCCGCAGCGCCTCGGCGGGGTCGCCCTCGTGCCGCAGGTAGAGCTGGATGGTCTCGGTGTCGTAGACCTCCTCGACGTCGTGCGACCCGTGGTTGCGGGCCGCGCGACGGTTCCGGTCGACGGCGGTGGCGGTGCGGCGCCTGATCTCCGGCTGTCCGTCCTCGACGCCGGTGAGCCGGGTGCCCAGGAACCACAGCGCGGAGGCCTCAGGTTTTCCGTCCTTCGTTTTCTCCTGACCCATGAGGAGTTTCCGGGCGGCTTCGTCGATGCAGGCCCGGAAGGAACCGGCCAGGCTCGACGGCGGCAGTGCCGGCCTCCCGGCGTTATCGCGCAGCGTTTCGAGCGCGGCCTGGTCCTGTCCGACCGCTCCGACGCGCCACGGTCCCAACGGGCGGATCGTCACTCGGATGTAGGTGAGAATCATGTCAGTTCCGTCCCTCTCGTAGCCTCGATGCCCACGGGTTGCGCTGCGCTTGTGGGGTGTCGCGGATCACGCGCCGGGCCGCCGCCCGCCGGCCCTCGGTCAGGTTCAGCCAGGCGCGCCTGCTCTCCAGGGGCTCGGTGCCGTCGCCCTCCCGCAGTTCCTGCAGCCAGCCCGCCACCGCCCTGCGGTCCTCCAGCGGCCAGCCGAGCATGGCGTCGAGATCCGGGGTTGCGACTCCCCCGGTTTGTTCCTCGCCGGGTTTCCCGCCGGGTGGCCGCCAGGGTTTCGTCACCTGTTCGAGCCATCCGAATCCCTCGGCCCTGCGGGTCCCGAGGCCGCGTTCCAGCAGTTTCAGCACCTTGTTCCGGTCGGGTTCCCGCAGTTTCACGACGGCCCCGGGTGCGATGGCGATGTCCCCGGGTTTCGGGGTGCCGGAAGCCATGTGCCAGCCGCTGATCCCCTCGCCTGCGACTCTGCCGCCCCAGGCATCCACGACCTCAAAGCCCTCGAAGGTTTTCATTCCTTTCCATTCGAGGGTGGGTGCGCCCGCCTCATTCAGGCGGATCGTCGGCGACAGGGTGCGCAGCACCACATTCCCCGATGCGGGCAGCTCGGGTGGCGGTGTCGGTTCGATCCGGATCCGGGCGCGTCCCATGACGCTTCTGCGACCCCCGATGCTGGCGGATTCCAGCTCCGCCAACCTCCCCACCAGGTTCTCGTCGCCGTGGATCAGGCCGTGGTAGGTCTGCCGGCGACGGTGGGCCTCGCGGGAGAACAGGTTCCCGTCGAGAGCGGTGCGTTTCTCGGGGTCGATGGCGGTGGTGGTCACCACCTTCAATGCGTTCTTGTTGCCCCAGATCACGTCGCCCTTGAGGTGTTCCCCCACGGCATCCCCCGCGTCCTCGAAGGCGCAGTCGACGTATTCGCCGTCGCCGGGGGCGTACTTGCGGCGCAGCACGGACTGGCTGGCGACGTCCCCCGTCACGGCCAGCAGGGGCCCGAACCGCACCGAGTGGTCGAAGGTTTCCCGGAAGACGGAATCCGGGTCGCCGTGCCGGATCCGCCAGGCGGTGGCCAGTGCCCCGCGCAGCGTGGAACCGGGAATGTATCCGAGGCTCGGGGTGTGGAAGGCCCGGGTGGCCCCGGTGCCGATGACGATCGCCTGTTCGCTTGTCACCGTTACCCGCCACCAGCTCATGATTCGCTCCTGACCTGCTCGTTTCCGGCTTGCCCGTTTCTGGCCCGCTCGATCCTGTTGACCATTGCCTCGATGTCGTCGGTGTCGGTGGTGATGCTCACCCATCCCAGGCCGCGACGCCGGTCGGCGCCGATCCCGTCGACCAGCCGCGCGGCGACGTGCAGCAGCGCGACGTGTTTGTCCAGCTCCTCCGGGGGCAGGGGCTGGGTCAGGGAGATCGTCGCGGTGGCCCGGTCCGCGTGCAGCTCCTCCGCGAAGAGCAACGCCCCGGCCCGGGCGCGGCGCTGCTCGTCGATGGCCACCCGGGAACGCACCCGGATCCGCTCCCGGGGATCATCCGGGTGGTCGAGTTTCCCGTCCGAGAAGTTCCACGGGGAGCTGTTGCTGCCGCGTTTCCCGAAGACGGCGTCCACCAGGTGATGGTCGACGTATATCTTGCCCTGTCGTTTTCCCGGCAGGACCATGCGGGCGGCGTCCCTCATGACGCCTTTCAGCGACGTGGCCGGCAGCGGATTTTCCTCGTCGATCACGTCGTCGACCTCCCCCTGCCCGTATCCCTGGGAGATGCGGAAGGCGGTGTTGAAACGGATTTCCAGTTCGATCGCAGTCTTGGTCGTCGTCATGCGTACCACCTCATGATGTTCAGTACCGTCAGGAGTTCCTCGGTTCCCCGGTTCGTGGCCCGCTGCCAGTTCCTCCCGAACGCCGCGCTCAGGAGGTCCGCGGCCCCGGGCAGCCTGCCGGCCCGGTGTCTCAGGTGCAGGGTGCGGTCCTTCTCGTCCCTGATCCGCAGTTCCTGGCGCAGGGTGGCGCGCGCCGCGTTGCCGCGTTCGTCGTCGCCGAGCCGGCGCGCCAGGTCCCGGAGTTCCTCGATCCGCCCCCAGTCATCGAGGGTGAGGAATCGTCTCGGCGGTTTGGGACCCTCGTTGGTGACGTCCAGCCAGGCGAAGGACCAGTCGTTGCCCCTCACCGCTTCCTTGGCGGTGCGCAGCAGGGCGGTGGCCAGCTCCACCTGATCGCCGATGGGGTAGGCGAGTTTGCAGATCACCATGCCCGCGGAGAAGCTGACCTTCCCCGCCCCCAGTCCAAAGGTGTCGCTGCCCGATTCCTGTTCCAGGTGTTTCAGGAATGCGATGAGGAAGGGCCATGCCTTGGTGGCGGGTACGGTCACCAGCACGTCGTCGCCGCCGAGGACGTGCGGGACGGCGGGCATGCGGTTCGCTGCGGCGACCCGGTCGTCCGTGATCTCCTCGATGCCTTTTTGCAGCGCCCGTTTGGTGGCGTCCTTGACGGCCTTGGAAACCCTCCGCAGCTCCTGCAGACCGTTCTCCGATTCCGCCGCGGCCGCCCGCAGCTCCCGGAACAGCTTCCCGAAGCCGTTGCCGTCGGCGAAGATGGTGGCGACGTGGTTGTCGGTGTGGGTGCGCGACCCCTCGGAGCCGAGGTCGCCGAGCTTCGCCAGCTCATCGAAGTTCTCCACCTGTTTGAGATTTCCGAATTTCTCCTGCTTCCGGAGCTCGCGGAGCATGACCTGTTCCACCATGAATCCCTGCTGGACGCCACCCAGCCGGGACCAGTTCAGGAGCCTGTTGCGGCCCTTCCGCGGGGCGCGGGAGGCGCAGTCGCCGCACAGCCGCGTCGTCTCGTCACCCACCGAGGTTTCCTCCGAGACCATGCCCGAGGAGCATTCGTCGCAGTGGTGGGCCAGGGGGAACTCGATCATCGACGGCGGGTACTGCCTGGTCTCCGCGGCCATGTCCCGGTCCTCGGCGCGGATGACGTCGCCGTACCCGGTGGTCTCTCGGAGGCTGGTGTGGACGTGTGCGGCGGGCAGGTGCAGTTTGATGTTGAGCGCGAGGGCCTCGGTGGCCTTGCGGACCTCGCCGGGATCCTCGCCCCGGATGTTCAGCACCGAGTCGACGTCGACGGCCTCGTCGTTGACCGTCACCCCGGGGAAACCCTGCAGGATCTCCCCCGCGGTCTCGAAACTGCGTTCCTCGATGCGGTCGGCGGCCCCGGTGGTATCGGTGAGGTAGGCCAGCATGTCGGAGGCGCCGCGGCGTCCCCACAGGCGGCGGGACCGGGCGAGATAACCCTGGATCTGTTTGACCCCGATGGATGCGAAACACGTCATCTCCGGTCCTTTCAGTTCTCGTTGCTCATGTACTGGATCGGGTCGTCGATCCTGGGGAGAGTGCGCATCCGGATTTCCTTGTTCTTGCCCCCGGAGAACCTGGCGTAGTACTCGAAGCTCTTGTCGAACTCCTTCTGCTTCTCGTCGCTGCTCCGCTGTGTGAAGTTGCCCATGGTCGGGTACCAGATGCGATCGGCGGGGGCGCTGGCGGTGCCGAGCGCCTTGACGAGCCCGGTGATCCATGGCGCCTCCGGGTCGATGACCTGCATGGCGGCGCCGCACGGATCCACCTCCACCTTCCTTGCACCTGCCCGGTACCTGCCCGCGGCGTCCTGGATGCAGGTCTCGGTGATGCGACCGACGGCGGTGCCGAAACCCAGGCCCTTGCCGCCACCGAGGTGGGTGGCAAGTTCACCGTTGACGGTGATACCGGCGCGTTCCGCAAGTTCCCGGGGTTCCAGTGCGAGCATGAGGAGCCCGAGCTGGCGGGCGTCGATGTTCTCGAAGTGGATCCGTCCCTTCAGGACGGGGGTTCCCTCGGTGATCCAGCGCTTGGTCTCCTGGCAGTCGGGGGCGCCTTCCTTCGGGTAGTGAGCGCGACGCACCTGGCGGGGCGTGGGGATCGTGTCCTCGGGCTCCTGGCCGTGCCAGTAGAACTTGCGACCGGCGATCCGCCGCATCCCGGAGCGGCCCCGCAGACCGCCCCAGTGGGACGCCGGTTTCCCTTGCTCGGCCACACCCGCCTCCCGGTTCTCGCCTTCCGCTGTGAGGTGTTCCAGGTAGAACGCCCCGGCGCTCGGGCGCGGGGAGCGGGTCGGCGGGGGAAGCACCAGACGCAGCGGCACCGGCGCGCCGGTTTTGAAGACCCCAAACCTCAGATGGGAGGCGTAGGCGTTGTGTTCCGCCTGGTCGCCTCGCTGGCCCTCGGTGCGGGCCTCGATGAAACCGAAGGTCGCGCAGGCCGGGCACAGCTCATCCGGGTTGCGGCACGGCAGCAGGGACTCGTCGGGGAGCCGATCGCGGATCGGACCCTCCCCGAGCTTCCGCCAGGTCAACGACATCGTGAGCCCGGTGACCACGCGCTCGCCGCCCTTGCTCATGGTGATCCACACCGAATCGCCCGGTGCCAGGGCGCCGTCACTCTTGCGTCGTCTCCCGATCGTGGTGCCGCTCTTGTGCTTGACCAGCACAGCCACTTTCGACCAATCCTCGGCATCCCACGCGGGTGCCTTGGGGGCGAGTTCACCGCCGGTCACGTCCACCGAGCGCCTACACAGCTCCCGGTAGTCCTCCCAGGTCCTCTCGCCCAGCCGGATCGGGGTGGTTTCGAGTTTCCCCGCGGCCACATAGATGTGATCGGCGGGATGGCTGCTCTTCGCCCCGGCATCGGCGACGTGCACCACCCAGTCGCCGTCTTTCTTGAGCGTAGGTTCCCCTTCTGACGTGAGCTGCTCACGAATCATCTGGTTCACTTCGGTACCGAAATTATGCGGATAGATGCAATTTTCATCAAAGGAGATCCGCACCCCGGAGCGCAGCCCCTCCGCCCCGCCGAACAGGCGCCACAGCGCCTCGGCTCGGATCCACACCACCTTGCTGGTGGGCAGTACCGAGATCACTTTCCCGTCGGAATCGACCTCGTCCACCACGGCCAACTGTTTTTCGGGGTGCATACCCAGGTGTTCTCGATGCACCGGTAGGTAGTCGGGGTCGAGTATGGACAGGCAACTGCTGCTGATCACCTCGAACAGCGACCGGACGGCGCCCCGCACGGAGGATCCCGGCACAGTGACGCGTTCCTCGAGCTGGGTGCCGGTGGCGGTTGTCTCCTCGGGAATGTTCCAGTCCACCGGCATCATGAGCGGGGAACGGAAGGCGAACTCCACGTCGAGATACCCGGTAAGCCCGCCCTCGACGGCCTTCGCGTGGCCGTGGGGTTTGTCCCGTTTCACCTTGTCGGGCAGCGGAACGAAGGTGTAAGGATTGATGAAGGCGTTTCCATCATCGTGGAACTCGTTCAGCCTCTCCTGAGTCTCTCGCTCTTCTTTCTCGGCGTCTCTGCGCTCCTTCTCGGCCTTTCTGCGTTGGCTCTCCTCCGTGGCCGCCTTGATCCAGGCTCGTACACCCTCGTCGCTCCAGCACAATTGCCCCGGATCGGTTCCCAGGATGTCGAATTCGCGATTGTACGCTCTGTCGCGGAGGCTTTGCGTCCACTCCTTCCCCTTGGGTATCTCCAGTTCGCGTTCCCGGATCCGGCGTTTCTTGTTGGGTTTCGCGATGTCCACGGAGATCCGTTCACCGAGCTGACACATCTCGGGAGGGTCGCTTTTGTCGATATCGACCAGGCGGTAATACCCCGGATTTCCGGGTTCGTAATCGACACAGGCATCGGGTTCGAACGTAAAATCATCCTGCCTCGTCAGAACCGGTTTCCCATTCCACGTGAGTTCCGAATCGGTCAGCGGCCACACCCGGACGTGGTCCTCGTCGATCTCCTCGACGTAGGCGTATTCATTCACTGCCAAACCTCCTGTCCCGCGACCCGCCCGGCCGCTCGTCGTCGAATCCCCATTCCCCCGGTTCCCCCGCAGCCCGGGGGGACGGGGTTCTCCCGGTTCCACCATTCCCTGACGGACGGGACGGGCCGCGCCGGGGACGGCGTTTGTTCCCCGCGGCGATCGCGCGCATCGGAACCCGGTCCGCGATCTCCAGCGCACCGGTTCCCCAGGCCGTTCTCGCCCCGATGCCGGTCAGTTCCCCCACCTGGAGGAGCCGGTCGATCAGGCTCGACGTGGCCGCGTCGCCGGTGCAGAGCCAGTCGACCTCCCCGATCGCGACGCGGACGTCGCGGAGGCTGGCCCGGCGGGGATCCCCCTCGGTCCATCTCACGGACTGGAGTTCCACCTGCGTGGGAAACACCGACGCCATCACCTCCCGCGGCAGGCGCTCGCCGCGGCCCCAGCCGCAGATCAGCGCGAGCCGCCGCTGGATGCTGCCCAGCAGCAGGTACGGATCGGGCCAGGGCATGAAGACATCGCCGCGTTTGAAGGTGACGCCCTCGGGGAATCGCAACCGCCATCCCTTCGACGGCCTGCCCGCGATCCCGGCGAGGTTCACCGAGGCCACCTCCTGGATCCCCTCGACCCGCAGCGTCACCATGCCGAGCCGCTCCCGGTTCCCGAACGCGACGCGATCAACCAGCAGCGGGGTCAGGAAGTCGTCGAACAGCCGCAGTTCCACGAGCACGGCGAACTCGCTGACCTGCCGCCACCGCACCGCGTAACGGTGTTCCTCGGAGTGCGGCTCCCCGTCACCGCCGCCCGGCGACCGGTGCAGCCACGACGAGACCATCGCGTGGATTCCCGAGGGTGTGGGGGCCAGGTGACGTTCCCCCGTCTCCGCCCGCAGCAGGACCTGCCAGATCCTGACCCGCACCACGGGCAGGGATCTCGCCGACCCCACGTTCAGTCCTGCGGGACGGGGTCGAGGAGTTCGAGGTAGGGCCGGACCCTGTCCGATACCGCCTCGAAACATCCGAGTCTGCGGCATCCGATGATGCCGCCGCCCTGACCGCGGACCTCGCCGTGCGGGAAGAAGAAATCGGGTCTGCGGGCCGTCTCAGCGCTGATCCGCGGCACGATGTAGCCGACCCCCGGCATCGGGTCCGGAACCGGGGCGATGGTTCCCTGCCGGATCCTCGTCACCGGGATCTCGCGTCCCTGAACCCGGAGCGACGGCAGCTCCTCGGACTGCTCCTGGCGCCGCACCCACTGGTTGGGCCCCTCGGGGGCCGCCCACGTGAACGGTTCCCCCGCCTCGGGATAGTAGGTGACGTCGTGCGGGGTGAGGTTGATGAGTCTCCTCACCTCGTCCACCTGGGGCACGCCCTGGGGGAAGACCCCCGTGATGGGGGATCTGTTCCCGGATTCGGTGCGCAGCACCCGGATGTATTCGCGGGCGCCCATACCGGTGTTGCCGAGTTCGTAGAAATCGATCGTCAGGGTGTTGCACCAGCGGGCCGTCAGGGCCGCCATGGCGGCGGGGGCGCTGATCGCGAGGTGCAGTGTGGCGAGGTCCCCGAGCCTCCGGAGGATTTCGCCGACGCGCCTGGCCAGCCCGGCCCCCTCGGTGTGGTCGATCCATTTCTTGGCGCCGTCGGCGGAGGGGGTGTGGAGGTTGATGACCAGCACCGCCGGGTCCTCCAGCTTCTCGGCCAGGGCGAGCAGGGGCGGGGGGCGCAGGTCGTCAGCGGCCAGCAACACGACGGCGTTCTTCGCGGGTGCATCCCCCCAGAGGGCCCGCCGCAGCTCGGCTCCGGAGGGTATCTCGTCGGGGGCGAACCCGAGGGCGCGTCTGCTCCCGTCGGGGTTCAGGGTTTCCAGGCGGATGCCGGTGCTGCGTTCCGCGGGTTCGTCCGTGGAGGCCCAGTCCTTGCCGTAGGTGTCGCGCCAGGTGAAGTGCTCGATCTCGCGGGCGTGCGGCAGCGCCGCGCCGAGCGCCCACGCCAGGCTCGGATGGCAGCCGCCCCGGAAGAGGACGCGCCTGATCCGGGCCGCGTGGAGCTCGTCGACGAGAATCGGCAGCGCCTGCTGCAGGCAGCGGTAGTCGAGTTCCTCCGGGATCTGCGTGGCGGCGTCCTGCCGGAGCCGGATGTGGAGGTCGGCCTCCGGGACGGTGCGGCCGTCCGCGGGCAGGTGGTTGGGTTCGGGCCGGGTCTGGAGGCCGATCTCGATCTCCCCGTCGCCGAGCTGCGGCCGGTGCACCTTGAGGCGGTTTCGCAGCAGGTCGCGAAGGACCAGGTTCAGTTCGCTGACCGGTTTACCGCCCTTGTCGTCGGAGTGCAGCAACCGCCGCTGAAGATGATCCCTGAGCTGTTCCGCATCCGGGTATTTCGCCCCCAGCTGTTTGCCGGGCGCGTCGATGTCGCATTCGTCCGGGGAACCGGGTTTCCGGAAGGTGTTGATGATGTGCAGCTGGAAACCCTCCGGGTCGGCCTCGTGGGCCTCGACCAGCAGCGGCGCCTCGGTCTCGGGGACGAAGCTGCTCTCGGAGATGCCGCTGGAGAGCAGCAGAACCCCGCCGCTCAGCCCGTCCTCGAAGGCCTGGGTGATGTTGCGTTCGACCGTTCCGGCCTCGAGGTCGCGGATGTCGCGCCAGGGCACGATCCCCCCGGCGCGCAGATAGGTTTCGACGAACTCGGCGTCGGCGGCCCCGCTACCCTGGTGGTAGGAGATGAAGACGGGGCCGTTACCCCGCCCCGGGGGTCGTGATGACGTCATCGCGGGTCTCCTTTCGTGGCCTCACCGATCCCTGACGGACAGGACAGCCGCTGATCCCCACCGACGAAGCGTTCTCCCGGGTCGGGAAGCCCCACCGGAACCGCGGTCCGCCCTCGGGGCCGGATCCGTATGTGCGGCAAAGGGGTTTCCCCCGAGGTGCACGGAAGGAGGCGCGACATGCTGTGGCGTTGGTGACATGAAACGCAGCCGAGGCTGCAAACCGCAATCTCATCACACGTGGGGCGAACCTCAGGGTTCGCCCCACGGCCACGTTCCCGGGTGCTGCTGGATCCGAAAGTCGGGTGACGGGAAAGCCCCGCCATCAGGATCCAGGAGGTGACCGCTCATGCTGTGGGGTTGGTGATCTGCCGGGCGGCCCGAGCCGCGAAGTGAACAAACCGCGGGGTGCGCGACGCGCACCCCGCCTTCACGTTCTCACGACTTCGGGTGGAGCAGCCACCGTTCGGCGACGGTGAGGCCCACCCAGTCCTTCCACTCACCCGAATCCACCTTGCGCAGCAGGCCGCGGCAGGCCTCGGCGTCGCGTTTCCGCCCAGCTGCTTCCCAGCACGCAACCGCCTCCGTCAGGGCCGCGACCGCTCCGGCCCGCAGATCCCGGTCGTCAGCAGCGGTCAGGATCCTCAGGGCGCTCACCCCCCGCACCGACCAGCGGCGCGCGGCCGCCGCCGGTTCCGGGGTTTCCCGCCGGGCCGTGTCGCGGTGCACCCGAAGCGACGTCCCGGCGCCCGCGTCGCGGCCCTGTCTCAACCGGGCCGCCTGCGCCGCCGTCCCGGTCGCCGACCCGACCCAGCCGCTGGCCCGTGGATCGTAGCCGAGCTGCCCGCTCAGCACCGGTTCGGGGGCGTCTCCGGAAAACAGGTCGAAACCGAGCCGGTCGTCCTCACCCGGTTCCCTCCCCCAGGGCACCCCGCCGAACCAGCGCACCTCCTGCGGCCCGTCCACCACGACGACACAGTGGACCACGCCGTCGACGTCGAGGTCCAGCACCCATCGGGCGTTGTTCTCGTCCGTTCCCACCCAGCCGCGCGGCACCTGTTCCCAGTCGACGGTCACGGATTCGACGAGCGTTTCCCATCCCTCCGCGCCCGCCGCCAGGGCAAATTCGGGCCTGAACCGGTCGATGAGCTCGGCGTCCAGCCACCCGGGTGGAGCGGTTTCCTCCCCGGCGGGCCAGGTGGCCAGCAGCCGACGCGCCCAGTCACCCGAGTCCCCGGACAGCGGGGACCGGTTCGCGACCTGCTCCAGCGCGTCCCCGAGCAGCCCGGTCAGGGGGGCGAAGTTCTCCTCGTCGAGGTGGTCGTGGAAGTACCTGCACAGCTCCGCCAGTTCGGGCAGCCGGTCGGGTTCGTCCGCGAGATGCCCGGTGAGCGAGGTCACCAGGGTCAGTTCCTCCAGCCGCAGCAGCCGCCAGTCGAGCGGCAACGGCGACCATTCCTGCAGCCAGCGCACCACCCCGAGCCGCGCCACCGCCTCGGCCATGTCCTCGTCGTCGGGCGCGAGGGGCAGCTTCCCGACCCGCCCCGGCCCGTCCCACCCGGCTGCCTGCACCGCGAGCCCGGCCGTGGCGCCGCCGTAGAGGT
>CAJPNZ010000075.1 GCA_905372155.1 Propionibacteriaceae bacterium | reverse complement strand
GGTTGGGTCAGCACCAGATGGAGAAGATGCTCCAGGCAACTTCGGCCTCATTGGTCTGTCCAGAGTCGAGTTCCTGGAAGTCCAGCAGGTTGATCATTTTTGTTTACCTCCTTCGTTGATGTTTCTCGTCGGCTTGTCTTGACAGGAATAAATCTACGTGGGTCTCGGGAGGCGCAATACCGTCGTGCGGACGAAATGGGACTGTCCGATTGGCTAGTCTCCAGGTCGTCGATCCGCCAGGGGCCGGCCCGGCGCTGGCGACGACGAACGATCCCGTCACCAGCGCTGCGAGGAGGCGGTTCAGGGCAGGTGGGCGTGACTCATCGGCAACGACGAGGGCATGCCCCGGTCACGCCACGATTGGCGTTACGTAGTGGTTGGCTCTTGGCAGGAGCGGTGGGCATCAGCCCTGCTGCGACCACCAGTCGAGGAGCAGCTGCTTGGCCTCGTCATCAGGCTCTTCGCATTTGCGGGGTAGGCCGTTGAGTGTCTCGATGCCTGGTTGTGGGTCGCGACCCTCGGGCATCGCACCACGACTTTGCTGGTGGGGGTACGCCGCTACAAGTGTGTCGGCTGCGGGCGCTCTTGACGAGAGGGCCTCACCACGGCCGCATCACAGCGGGCGAAACTCTCCCGCCGCGGGATGCGGTGGGCACTGACAGCGATTGTCATTGACCATCTGGGTGTCTCTCATGTCATCGCGGGCTTGGGCATGTCCTGGCACACCGCCAATGATGCGGTCCTGACAGAAGGACACCGACTTCTCATCAACGATGAGACACGCCTCAACGGGGTGAGGGTGGTCGGGGTAGACGAGCATGTCTGACGACACACGAAGCGTGGTGACAAGTACGTCACGGTGATCATGGATCTCACCCCGGTGCGTGACGAGACCGGCCCCGCACGGTTGTTAGACATGGTTGAGGGGCGCTCCAAGGCCGTGTTCAAGCAGTGGCATACCTCCCGCCCCCAGACGTGGCGGGATCGTGTCGAGGTGGTCGCCATGGACGGGTTCACCAGGTTCAAGACCGCTGCACACTCCACGCCGGTGCCGAGTTCTTCACCGACAAACAGCAAGCTCTCCTTCAAGAAGTGTTCGCAAACGACCAGCGCGCTGAGGTCGAAGCGACCTGGGGTACCTACCAGCGGATGGTCACCGCCTACCGGGAACCCGACCGGGGCCTCGGCAAGTTTGTAATGCAACAACTCATCGACTCCCTCACACGTGGCGTACCAGGCCCGCTTGTCGCGCTACGCAAACGGCCGTACCTTGAAGCAGCGCACAGTCGATATCCTCGCCTTCTCTGATCGGCCAGACATGTCCAACGGACCCACCGAGGCCGTTAACGGGCGGCTCGAGCATCTGCGCAGCTCGGTTCCAGGGTTCCGGAACCTCACGAGCCACACCGCCCGAGCACTGCTCGAAACCGGCGGATTCGGGAACCAACTTCCACCCCTCAGATGCGAAGAGCTGATTATCGCTCGCGGAGTTCGGCCGCCACGTTGGCGATGCCCCCGAAAGCGCTCCACCCACAGCCCTTGGAAAGGACAGGACAACAACCATTCAACATCCCGGGCTGTCCCACAGGACCCTGCTGTCCAGCATCGCTCTGGGCGCCCCCACGTTGGGCCTGCTTGAGGCCACGAACCTGATCGACCCCAAAACCATCCGCGCCATGCAGGCCAGGTACGGCCTGCGCCGGGACGGGATTCTCGTCGGCCCCTCCCCCACCGTCATGCACTTCGAACAGGAAATCAACAATCCCGGAGGCGGCAGGTGAGGAGCCGTAGCGGGACGGCCCCGAGCGAGGGGACAGCCATGCCTTGAGGAAAACCCATTTCTGTCATTACCCAACTGATCGGGGGCATCACGGCCCGGCGCAGTGAAGGGACAGGACGGTTGAGTCAGCACGCGAACGCCGGCGAACGTACTGGTTCAACCGGGTTCCGGGAAGAACCTCGTTCCCGGGACCCCAATTTTCCCGGTTTCCTCGCACCACCCGGGAAACGGGTCTAGCGTGTGTGGGCAACGGCCAGACAATGAGGAGTCTCCGATGGAGTTGACCGGTTGCTGCTTTGCCCTCGACGTACCCCCTGCCTGAAGGATGAAAACGAACGACGGGGTGGTCATCGCCACCTCGGATGAATCATTCGCAGGTTTCACCCCGAACGTCGTGCTGCGGGAATCGCAGTTGACACACCCGGAGCTCACCTCCCTGGCAGCCGCGTCGCAGGCCAATCTCGCGGTGTTGTCGACCCAGATCCCTGGTTCTTTCTTCTTCCACGTGGAGACGCTCCCCGACGCCAATGCCGCGCCGGGGCCGGCGGAACGCCGTCGGCTGTGGGCGTTCTCGACGCTGAAGATCCCGGAGGCGCACGGGAACGCTCTGTGCCTGGTGATGATCCAGGACCTCCTCGTGGTGGGCGACGTGATCGCCGAGGTGACCGCGACCGTACCGCTGATGACCTGGCATCGCGGCAGCGTGTACGAATCCATCCTGAACAGCCTCCGTCCCCTGCCACCCAGGGCCCGCCGGGTCCCCCACACCGACTCGGACGTCTTCGCGGTCGATCTCGACGACTGGGCCAGCAACCGTGACGGCGTTCCCCGGGAGAAATTGGACGTCCAGCCGGATCCGGTTCCGGCGCTGGCCGGGGAGATCGCCACACTGTCGGAGGGGGCATTCAAGGCTCTCGACGACCTGACCGTGCTCGGGCGCTCCAGGAGGACCTCGAAGTTCTCGGCGGCTGGCCGGGAACTGCGCCGTACGGGACTGATCGACGATCCCGGTGCCCTCACGGAAACGGGCGAGTGGGTGGCCGCCCATCTGCGTGACGGTCGGCACATGGCCGTCGCGGCGGACAGCTCACCGCCCCAGTTGTTGACCCTCTGGGTCAGCGACATGACGGTTCTTGCCATCTCCCATCTCACCGATGCGGCCACCGGGAGGATCACTCACCGGATCGTCCACTGCCTGACGGATGACATTCCTCGTCTCGTGTTCATGTGGCTCGAACTCCAGCCCAGCTGGGACATGACTTTCGAGATCACCTGCAGCCAGGCCGAGTTCATCGCGAAACTACAGACCGGCGCACCACCCGGGACCGTGCCCGACGGGGATGCCGCCGAGTTCACACGGCGGCGCTGGGTGGCGGTGTCGCTCATCGGACCGGACGACGACAAGGATGCGCCGGAGGTCGCCTGGGCGATGGCCCGACCCCGGAGGGTCGCCCTGCTCATGGAGGGCACGGATGCGGACAGGGTGGTCGTGAGCAGAAACCCGACAGAACCGTTCTGGCAGGTGCTCGCGAGGGCCCTGCTGAACCTCGCGGAAGAAGAGGAACCGTGACCCATTACAAAGTGAACGCCGAAACCTGCTATTCGATTTTCACCAAGGCGGAATCGTAGCGTCTCGCCGGCGCAGTCGGCCCATTCAAGCATCCGCAGTGGCGTCGATCAGCTGGGCGCCCTGTGCGCCAAGGGCGAGGCCACCCAGATCACGTCGGCGTTGCAGGGAGCCTACAATCGGGTTCGACCCAGAACATGACCACGGCGGAGCAGAGGATCACAAAAGCGGTCGCAGGAGGAAGTGGAGCGGTGGCGGCCATCCAAGAGGGCGATGAGATCATGGCCAATCGGAGCCAGGCCAGCGCGAAAAACGTGGGTGAAGTGCGAATCACGGATGGTTTTGAACGATGACCGTGACATATGACGCCCTGTTGGATTGGCCGGATGCCGCTCCGATCGATTCGGAGGCCGAAGGTCTCATCAAGCAGAGGGAATCCTTCTATGATGCCGTGGCCGAGGCCAAGGGGGCTTGGGATGGCCTGCCCGAAAACTACGAGGCACCCGAACAACAACAGCTCCGTGCTCTCGATCCCACACTGCGGAACGCGGAATCCGCCGCAGGGGCAACCGCGTTGGTGGCGTCGGCAATGGGAGGGTTCGCGAGTGCCCTTCAAGAGCTGGAGCCGCGGAGAAAACAGCTCATCGCTGACGCCGAGGCGTTCAACCTCAAAGGATGCCCCGTGGATAAGGCCGAGCATGCGCAGCAGATGGCGGAGGGCGAGCAACTCCAGCAGAGCATTAATACACTCGTCGAGGAGTACCGTCAGAAGATAAAAGACTGCACCACGCATCTGGAAGGAATCAACAGTGAGGGTGACTACCCGGACCCCAATGCGCCGGACATAAACGGGGCTGCTCTGGGGCAGGTGCCGAATCTTGGGACGTCGATCGCGCAGTCGAGGGAGTTCATGAAGCTGAGGGTCTCGCGGGCCCTGAGGCTCTGGACAAATATTGGGGACACCAAGGTCATGCAGTGGCTCGCGAACCGCAAATGGCTGCCATCGTGGCTGGGGAAGATCAAGGGGTCCATCCGTATCCCCTTACCCCCAAGACCACATCGTCCACGTCCTGGAGTCTCAAGGGACCGCGTCCCCCGGGAAACTACTGGCAGAGGTTCGCAACGATCTTCAGAGAGACATTCCTCGGCCCACCCAAACCGACGACGGTACCGTCGGGACCGACGGTGACCATGGAGACGACCAAGAAGGTGTTCGGCGCCGGCGTGGAGAAGACGGGGGCCACCACATCCGGGGGGGCACAACGGCCGGACGCGTCCTGGGACGCGGGTTATTCGCTGCCGGTGTCGCCATCGGTTCGGCCATCCTCGTGGGTGGAACCGCCGTCGGCTTCACCGTAGACTCAGGGATTGGCGCCGTCATGATGTTCCCCGTCGGCGAAGGAATCTTCAACGGCATCAAAGGACTCTCCGGATGAACCCACCAGAAAGATTTGAAATCGGTTTTATCTATGTGTCCATCTTTCTATTCGTTTTCGGAGCTTGGGGACTAATCGCCGGATTGCGACTGAGGTATGGCTCCATCCCCTATTTCGCGAGTGACTACAACGGCTGGACGTCCATGCCCCTCGGCCTACCCTTCGGGGGTATATTCATGCTGGGAGGCAGCATAGTACCCTTCGCACCGCTACTGCCAACTTGGGTGATCCAAGTCATTTCCGTACCAGCCTTTCCCTCGATGGTAATATTCCTGTCCGCAATCATCATTCGCTTCCCAAAGTCCCTGACTCCGAGGTGGTACCGCCGAGCCTTGAAAGCCGGGATACCACGCAACGATCCCTACGTCATGGGTAAATTCAAAGCACTCGATATCGAAACCCAGAAAGCGCTCATACAACTATACAAAGAGCACACGGCCAGAACGAAACAGAGAACCAGAAAACGATGATGCTCCAGACAAGACCAAGAGCACCATCACCATTCTCCATCCAATCCACGACGACGCTGCCATCGGAACCAGCAGCGACCACGAGCATGCCAAGAAGGTATTCGGCGCCGACGCCGCATGATGCCCCCCATCGACGACGGGAAAACCTCGGAGATCTTGCAGGTGATGTCGGAGAAGGAATCTGGAATTTCAGCAGGGGAATCTTCGGATGACCCCCTTGGCAATGCCCCATCCTGGAGCCATCTTCGGCGGTACCCTCTTCTTTGCCGTCGGGGTCTGGAGCATATTTCTTGGTCTGCGATTGCGGTATGGCCCTATCCCCCACTTCGTGAGCGACTACAATGGTTGGACATCCGTATCCCTCACCCTCCCATTCGGAGGCGTGTTCATGCTAGGGGGCGGCGTATCAATAATTGGGTCACAAATACCAGCCTGGGTGAACATGGAGACTCATTCACGGGCGGCGCGTCGGCCAGCAAAATCCCTAGTCAGAGCGCGGCTAAGATGGCTGTGAATAAGCCTCATGGTGTCACAAATACCAATCTGGGTGAGCCAAATCGTTGCGATACCATTATTCTTCTCCTTGGTGATTGGTTTGTCGGGATTCTTCATTCGTTTTCCAAAGTCCCTGACCCCGAGATGGTACCGCAGGGCCCTGAAAGCCGGGATACCGCGCAACGATCCCTACGTCATGGGTAAATTCAAAGCACTCGACATCGAAACCCAGAAAGCGCTCATACAACTATACAAAGAGCACACGGCCAGAACGCGATGATGCCGCTCGGAATCCGGTTCGTCGCGCCCCGGCGTCGTGGGATTTATTCACAAGCGTGGCGGTAACCCACCATCCACACCTAGCCCATCGGCCGAGGGCCCGGACCCCACGGGTCTTCCATGAGCGGGGCCGTCGGCTGTTTCGCGGGTTTCCGCATCACGCCCGTCGATCGGAGCTACCGTGTGGGGATGGAGTTGACCGGTTCCCGCTTCGCCTTCGAAGTCCCCGCCGGCTGGGCACCGGAGGCGCGTGGCGATGACGGCGAGGTGGGTGCGGCGTCGAACGAGTCACTCACGAGTTTCACCCCGAACGCCCTGCTGCGGGAGTGGCAGGTGAAACACTCCTACCGAGGCCTCCTCGCGTTGGCGTCGCAACGCAGTTTCCGGGAACTCGCGAAACAGCACACCATCCTGCACGTGGAGGCGATCCCCGATGAGAACGCCCCCTCGAACATCGGGGAGCGCCGCCGGCTGTGGGCCTTCTCCACACGGGAGACCCCCGGTGCGAGCGGGGACCTGCTGAGCCTGCTGACGATCCGTGACCTACTGGTGACGGAGGAGGCGCTGGCAGAACTTACCGTGACCGTACCGCTGACGACCTGGCGTCGCGGCGACGTGCACGAAGCGATCCTGAACAGCCTCCGGCCTCACCGCCGCAACCGGCTCGGCGCCCTGCTACGCGGAGACAACAGGGATCCCAGCAAGGTGATGGACACCGACGAGCAGACGGTCATCGACGAATGGGCCACCCGCCGCGACCACGCCACACGGGAGAGCCTGGGCCTGCCGGAGACCACGACATCCGTCCCTGGACAGGAAGAGCCCCTCCCTTCGAATCCGTTCAAGCCCGGCCTCTCCGAGGAGATTGCGGAACTCTCGGAGAAAGCGTTCAAGGCCTTCTCCGATCTGGCGCTGCTCGGATGTCTCAAGAAAAGTGCCCGGTGGTCGTCTGCCGGCCGGGAACTGGTGAGGGCCGGGCTGATCGATCGGAAGGGCATCGCCACCGCGCAGGGAGAACGGTTGATCCGGCACCTGAGGAATGGGCGGCACATGGCGTTGCTGGTCGACTCGGCCCCACAACTGTTGCTGACCTTCTGGATCCACGGCCTGGACGCCTTGGTGGTCATGTCCTTCGTCGCTCTCGGTACCCGCGCCCTCGCCTTCTGCCCCGCAAAGAGAATCCCCCAGCTCCTGCTCAGCCTGATCAGTTTCCAACCCTCGTGGGACATGAACTTCAGCTACACCCTGACGCGAAATGAATTCCTTGCGAAACTGCTCTCCAACGTTCCCCCCAGGGCCGCAACCGGCAAGGATGCCATCGCTTTCTCCGAGCAGCGCTGGGTTCCCCTATCCCTGCTCGGCCCGGACGAGGAACCGAAGCTCGCGTGGGTGATGACCCCGAACCGCGGCGTGGCGATCCTGAAAGACAACGGGGATGCGAAAGAGATCACCTTGACCAGCGACCCGAATGAACCTTTCTGGGAACTGCTTCTGGAGACCTCCACGAAACTCGCCGAGGAACAACACCCATGAAACCCCGACCGGCCCGCTTCCATGACATCGGACTGGCCCAGATGAACCGGGCCTCAGGAACCGGGACGCCATGAATCTCACCTTGACCGGCACCTGCTTCGCCTTCGACGTGCCCGCCACCTGGACGGTGGAGACGAAAGACGGGATGGTCGCCGCCACCTCGGATGAGTCGGTCGCGGGTTTCAGCCCGGACGTCGTGCTGCGGGAGTGGCAGGTGAAACGCCCCACCCGGTCCTCCCTGGCGCAGGCATCGTGGGAGAACCTCCGGGAGATCTCCCGGGAGAAAACCGTCCTCCACGTGGAAGCGATTCCCGACAGGAAAGCCAATTCGGACATCAGGGAGCGCCGCCGGTTGTGGGCGTTCTCCGCGCCGGACGTTGCCGGGGGTGACGCCGAATCGCTTGGTCTGTTGACGATCCGCGACCTGCTGGTGACCGGGAAGGCACTGGCGGAACTGACCGTGACCGTGCCCTGGCGCGCCTGGCGTCGCGGCGGTGTTCACGAGACGATCCTGGACAGCCTGCGACCCCTGCCACGCAAGGAACGCGGGATTCCCCGCGAGGCGCTGACCGCCGACGCGCTCCTCTGCGACGAGTGGGCGGAGCGGCGCGACGACGCACCCCGGGAGAACCTGGAGATCCTCGAACCACCCGGACTCCGGCCGGTCATACCCCATTCCCCTTGGCGGACCGAACCCGCCGAGACCGCACCGGCCATCCCCTGCCTCTCCACCGAGGTCGTCGAACTCCCGGAGAAAGCCTTCAAGGCCTTCGACAGCCTGGCCTTGCTCGGCCGCTCTGCGAAAAACGCAATGCTGACCTACACCGGCTGGAAGCTGGCGCGGGCTGGGTTGGTGGGCTGGGACGGTGTGGTCACGGAGCTGGGGGCGCGGGTGGCTCGGCACCTACGGAACGGACGGCGCATGACATTGCAGGTGAAGGGCTCTTCGCCGAGGCTGCTGACCTTCTGGATCGACGGCCCGAGCGCCCTGGCCGTCCTGTCCTTCATCTGCCCGTACACCACTTCCGACAGGAGCGCCTTCGGTTTCTGCCCCACGGAGTGGATTCCCCGGGTTCTGCTGGAATTGATCGGATTCCATCCCGCCTGGGACATGCGTTTCCGCTACACCGTGACACGACACGAGCTGCTGGCCAAGCTGCTCGCCGACATCCCACCCGGCGCCACGACCTGGAGGGATGCCGTCGCGTTCTCCGCGCAGCGCTGGGTTCCGATGTCGCTGCTCGGTCCGGACGGGGAGCCGGCGCTCACCTGGGCTATAACTCCACACCGCGGGGCCGCGATCCTGAGGAACCGGGCGGATGCGAACGAGATCAGCGTGACCAGCAACCCACGACGGCCCTTCTGGGAGCTTCTCATGGAGGCCTCGATGCGACTCGCCCAGGAGGGTTCCGGCTCATGATCCTGCTTGATTCCGCACAGCACGGCACCACCTCCCCCGTGTTCTTGGGTCTCTTCCTGAGCTTCCTCGGAATCCTGGCGTTCTGGGGAGGGATGCGCATGCGGAATGCGCGGATCCCGGATTTCGTCACGACCTACAACGGCAGGGCCTCAGGAATCCTGGCCCTGCCGTACACGGGGATCTGTCTGATCTGTCTGGGCGTCGCGGATTCGCTTCCCATGTGGGCGAAAGGGCTGATCGGCCTGGTCTTCTTCCCCACCGGAGCCATCGCGCTGCTGGGGATGCTCTTCTGGTTCCCACGTTTCCTGCTGCCCGCCTGGTACCGGAGAGCGATCAAGGCCGGCATTCCCCGCAACGACCGTCATCTCATGGGCTGGTTCAAAGAACTCTCCGAGGATGGCCAGAAGGAGCTGATCCGATTGCGCGAGGAACACGAGGCCCGGATCTCCTCCACCGATTGACCCCGCGACCCACAGGAGATAACGTCGTTACTGAACATGTCGTCACAACTGCACGGAGGGGTCGTGAGTCGCAGCTCGGTACTGACGAGACAACGCATCCTGGAGGCCGCCTCGGAGGAGTTCCGGGCTCACGGTTTCCAGGAAGCCAGCGTACGGCGCATCGCGAACGTCGCGAAAGCCACCACGGGCGCGATCTACCACTATTTCCCCAGCAAGGAGCTGCTCTTCGACGCGCTCGTGCACGAACCCGCCGAGCAGCTGTTCGAGCTGTGGGTCACCCTCCACGAGTCACCGGGAGCCAACGCCTTCGAAGCCCACGACCGTTCGTCCGACTGCACCGACGCCGTTCTCGCCTTCGTCTACGACCACATCGACGCATTCCGGTTGGTCTTCCGCCACGCGGCCGGGACGAAGTACGAGGACTATCCTGAACGGTTGATCGCCGTCGAGGAGGCGACCTACCGTCTTTTCCCCGGACTCGACGATTCTCCTGCGGACGAGCTCTTCCTCCGCACCGTAGCGGCCTCGGGCGTCGAAACGTTGCGCAAAGCGGTTGAACACGACCTTTCCCGCGAGGAGGCCCGAAAATACATGAACAGAACCCGAGAGTTCCGCCTGAACGGCTGGACCGGTCTGACTGCCGCCTGAAACACGAACCACGAGCAACCACGCAACGCCCCGGAGGGCACAATGATATTCGAGACGACGTTCGGCAGGGTGACCTCGGAGGGGGTTGGGGTATCCAGAAGCGGAAAACCCATTCAACGCTTCCTGGGAATTCCCTACGCCCGGGCAGAGCGATTCCAGGATCCCGAACCCATCTCCCCCGTCAAGGGGCAGGTCGTCAATTCAGGAAAAGGACACTGCTTCCCTCAACGCAGGCCTTCCACGTTCATGAATTTCTTCCTGAAGAACTTCCAGCTTCGACGGGAGTGGCATCCCCGGGAGGATGTCCAGGGCGAGGACTCCCTGCGAGTCAACGTCTGGACCTCTGAGCTGGAAACCCAGAAACCGGTGCTCGTCTTCCTGCACGGCGGTGACTGCGGGTCCGGCACGACCCCCATTTACGACGGCGCCCACCTCGCCGAACAGGACGTCGTCGTGGTCACGATCACCTACCGGATCGGGCTGTTCGGGCATCTCCACGTGGTCGACGGGGACCGGATCAGCTGTGACCGCGCCCTCCTCGACCAGCAGATGGCCCTGCGCTGGATCCGAACCCACATCTCGGAACTCGGAGGAGACCCGGACAACATCACCCTGATGGGACACTGCGGCGGCGCATTTTACGCCCTGCACCAAATCCTCAACCCCTACAACCGGGATCTCTTTCACCGCCTGATCCTGTGCAGCGGGCAGAGCATCACGCCCATTCCTCTGGTCCCAGAAAAGGAACGCGAAGCATTTCAGGATTTCCTCTCCAACAATCGCCTCGCCAGCTATTCCGAACTGCTTTCCTTACCTCCGGAGAAGATTCTCAAACTCAAGCCTCCGCAGACCTTCCTGTCCACCACCGTGGATAAAGCATTCTTCCTGGGAGACCCCCTCGAATCACTGGAGGAGGGTTATTTCCCACGCATCCCCGTCATCATCGGCTCCGCCTCCGACGAGCTGTCAATGCTCGAAGTTCCCATGCAGTACAAGCGCATGGGCATCGCAACCAGCAAATCCAAGTTCCCGTCCGCCGTCGAGAAGATGTTCGGTCCCCGGGCGGGAGAGATCGCGGAGGCCCTGCGCCCAGAGGCGGACGACGTCGCCGATCTCCAGATCAAGATGATGGAGCTGGTGATGTTCCACGGCCCCGCCCTCAACCTGATGGACCGGTTCTCGCGCTTCACCGACATCTACGGGTACCGCTTCGAGTACATCCCGCAGCTCTACCGCGGGTTGCGCGGGGCCTTCCACGGCGCGGAGGTCGCAATGTTCTTCGACAACCTCGACAGGATGAACGTCCCGATCAACGACGAGAACAACTTCGGCATCACCACGATCCAGCAGGACTGGTTGTCGTTCCTCTACGAGGGAGTCATCCGCGAACGCTCCTATTTCGACTCGGAGGACACCATCACCCACTACCGGGGCCAGCCCAAGGACATCGACTTCCCGCACGCCGATCTCCTGCGGGATCTGGAGGGGACCGACCTCGCCACCCAGCTGTTCAACACCTTCATGCGCCACCGATGAGGAACGCGGCCGCGGTCTTCTTGAACATCAAGCCGACCACACCCGCGGGCATCCTCACCGTGGTTTCAGCACGCCCCACTCGCAGCAGGCGCAGACCGACTCAACCAACCTCAGGGTGAAGTCTCCCGGCCCTGGAGGGTCGGGTAGTCGGTGTATCCGCTGGCCCCGCCGCCGTAGATGGTCTCCTGGATCGGAGCGTTCTCCGGGGCGCCGGTGCGCCAGCGCTCCACCAGGTCCGGGTTGGCCAGCGCGGGTCTGCCCACCCCCACCGCCTCGGCCACGCCGTCGGCGACGAGACCGGCCGCCTCCTCCCGGTCCGTCACGCTCCCGAAACCCCGGTTCACCACCAGCGGGGCGCCGATGGTGCGGCGGATCCCCTGCACCAGTTCGCTGTCGGGTTCGCTGTGGAGGATGTCGACGAAACCCAACCCCAGCGGGGCGATTTCCCGGGCGAGGTGTTGGTAGGTGGCCTCGACGTCGGCGGGGTCGGTTTCCTCGATGCCCTGGATGTTGTGCTCGGGCGACAACCGGATGGAGGTGCGTTGCCCGCCGATCTCGGCGGCGACGGCCCTCGTCACCTCGACGGCCAGGCGCGCCCGCCGATGCGGGTCACCACCCCATTCATCGTCGCGCATGTTGGTGTTGAACGCGAGGAACTGGTGGATCAGGTAGCCGTTGGCGCCGTGGATCTGGACGCCGTCCATTCCGGCGTCGACGGCGTTGCGGGCTGCCCGCGCCCAGGACTCGATGATCCGTTCGATCTCGGGTCCGGTGAGGGGTTCGGCCGGGACGTAGTCGACGCGCCCCGACAGGTTGTGCGTGTGTCCGGGGGCCGTCGTGTCGCTGGCCGAGACCACTCGACCGGTTCCGTTGATCGTCGGGTGGCTGAGCCGTCCGGCGTGCATGATCTGCATGACGATGATGCCGTCGCGCGCGTGCACCGCGTCGGCCACCTTCCGCCACCCCGCCGTCTGCCCGGTTGTCTCGATGCCCGGTTGCCCCAGCCAGGTGCGCGCAGCAAGTTCGGGGAACGCACCCTCCGTCACGATCAGCCCCATCGATGCGCGCTGCGCGTAGTACTCGGCGACCATGTCGCCGGGGACGCCGTCCCGGCCGCAGCGGAGTCGGGTCATCGGCGCCATGACGAGCCGGTTGCGCAATCGGTAGGGGCCGAGGTTGCAGGGGGAGAAGAGATCCATGGGGACCATCCTCACCCCATTGCGCGGCCCGGGCAACAGCCCAAGTCCGCGCGGTTCCTGCGACCCGCTCTCAGGTTTCGATGGTCCGGATGACCTTCGCGGGGACGCCTCCGACGACGGTGCGGGGCGGCACGTCGCGCGTGACCACGGCCCCCGCGGCGACCACCGCCGCGTCGCCGATTCCGACGCCCGCCAGGACGGTGGCGTTTGAGCCGATCCACACCTTCTCCCCCAGGGTCACGGGGGCGGGGTGGAGGTCGGCGCGCCGCTCCGGGGCAAGGTCGTGGTTGAGGGTGGCGATGACGACGTTGTGGCCGATCAGGCACCTGTCGCCGATGCGGATTCCTCCTTGGTCCTGGAACCGGCATCCTGAGTTGATGAACACTCCCCTGCCCACCCGGATGTTCTTTCCACAGTCGGTGGTGAAGGGTGGGAACAGCGTGAAATCGTCGGGCACGTCGGCCCCGATGAGCCGGGAGAACAGCCTGCGCAGCTCGGCGGGTTCGTGGTAGCTCCCGTTGATCTCCGCGCACAGCCGCAGGGCGTCCTGCGCGAATGCGTGGATCAACGCGAAGATCTCGTCGCCGACCCGCACCGGCTCCCCCGTGGCCATGCGGGCCCGGAAACGCTCGATGTCCTGGGTGCTGCTCATCGTCGTCGCCTCTCCCTGGGGTCGTTCCCCGGTTGTCAGGTTACAGCCCGGGCTCCCGGCCATCCCCCGGATCGTTCGTGAGCAGTCCGAGCCGTTCGAGGAGACGCGGAACCGCGGTCGACGGACTCGGCCCCTGCTCATTCGCCCCGGGAATGGTCACCCCCGTCAGGCAGGATCGTCGTCCGGGTTACACGGGGCGCTGTTCGGCGTCGAAGTTTCCCACCCATTTCGGGTCATTCCGCAGCGCCGGTGGATGCCGCGAGAACCTCCGGCAGGTCGAACAGTTTCGACAGATCGAGAGTGGGCAAAGCACCGAAACGACCGGCCAGATAACGTTTCTGTTCGTTGTTTCCGGGGCGCGAATCGAAATCAGCGAGCGAGTAGAGTTCGCTGGCACCGTCTTGTCCCTTTTCCGTGAACCAGATCTCGCCGGCTTCCAGGCAGCGTTCCGGGTGGTTTCCCATGAGTGAGGTGTCATGGGTGGAGAAGAGGATCTGGGCTCCGGTCCGGTTGATGTCGGGGTCCTTGAACATGGTCACCAGGGCTGCCGCCAGAACTGGGTGCAGGCTGGCGTCGAGTTCGTCGACGATGAGAAGCGCGCCCCGCGCCAGGACGTCGACGGCGGGGGCCGCGGTGGCGAGCCACGTGATCGTGCCATCGCTCTGGGCGCCGAGGCCGAGCTCGAATTTCTCGCCATCGATGCCGACGTGAGTGAACACGAGTGATCTCACGATCGGATCGACGGCATCTCCGGGAATTTCTCCCGGCTCGTCCACCGCCGCGGCAAGCATGGCGCGGATTCGCGCCAGCACGTTCGGGGGAACCTGTTGCTCCTGAACCTCGACTCCGGCAATTCCCAAGTCAGCGACGGCCGCGAGCGCGTCGATGACTTCTTTCCAACTGGCCGGTGCCTCCACCATCCGCGACATGACCCACTGCAGCCGTTGCTGCTCGTTGTCGTTCTCCCGGCGGATGGGAAGAAGAGCCGCGCCTCTTCTCAGACCTCTTGCTATGGGCTGAAGGGTGGTGTGGCGATAGCGTGCGGCAACCGCGAGCATGAGATCGCCGGGTGTGAGTATGCGCCTCACCTCAGCGGTGGGACCCTTGACCGATGCACCCACCCGCATTTCCATCTCGGCGTCGGGGTCGTGTTGCTCTCGGGTGAACAGAAGGCGCTTAACGCCCTTGGGGTAGGCGGTCAAAGACTCTGAACACACACCCCAGAGGGCGGCCTCGACGACGTAGCGGTATCGCACGTCGTCGGTCACGAAGTTGGTCTCGTACACGGTGGGCCGTTCCGGGGAAACCGCGGCATGAGGCTGGTAGAGGGGCATTCCCGGTTCAGCCACTGCTGCGCCCAGACGGGCCAGAGCGGCCAAGAGGGTCGACTTGCCCGATGCGTTCGCCCCGTAGAGCGCCGCCACACGGTAGGTGACGTCCTCCCAGGTCTGTGGCGCCTTCGGGGTCTGGGTGCGCAGGCTCGGCCGCACGAAGGACAGCTGGGCCGACTCCGCGAAGCACTGGTAGTTGGAGACGGTGAAGTCGAGCAGCATGACCGCTACACTACCAGCAGGTCGCAGATTCGAGTCATTTTCGGAAAAATTTTCCCAGATCAGCGCTTCTTCAAGGGTTCGCTTGGCGATTTCCCACCTCTTGGGCAGCTCACATCGATGTCAGCGAGCCCGTCACACGAGGACGCCGGCGTGTCTTCTCAGCCGGCCAAGTCCTTGATCATGATGAGCTCGTCGCCCTCCTCGCGATGACCGACGAAGCCGGCGCGCCGGTACAGGCGCAGCGCGGGGTTCGCCTTCTGCACGGACAGGGATGCCCGCCGGTGGCCGATGGTTCGCAGGTGGTCGAGCAGCCGATCCATCAGGGCCGTGCCGATGCCCCGGCCCCGGTGCTCGGGCAGCAGCGAGATCGACAGCAGCGGGGTGGCATCGTCGACGTGGCCGTACGTCCTGACGATGCGCGCCCACGCCGCCCCGACCACCGTCCCCTCGACCTCCGCCACCAGGCAGTGATCGTCGGGGAGGGTGCCGAAACCCTCGATGAACGCGGCGAGCTCGGGTTCACGAATGATCGAACGCGGGATCTCGCCGTCGAAGTCCTCAGGGATGAAGATCGCCTCGTACAGGAAGTCCTCGAGCAACGAGTACTCCGCCTCCCGCATCTCCCGGATCACGGTTCCCGTGGGCACGGTTGTCTCCCTTCACGTCGGATGGCCTCACCCCAGTAGGGTACTGATTAGGGTCCAGTTGTTGAGCTCCCGGATCATCATCTCCAACCAAGACACACAAGAAGTTTTGATGACCACCCCTCGCGCGCTTTGTTCGTGAAACATCTAGGGCGTGTCCATTCGGGCCTCAAGAGCAGTACGGATTGTCCGTAGCTGAGAGGCGAGACCTAGCAGATCTTCTACGGCGGTGGTGTGAATTATTTCGAGGTCAATGAGGCTTATTCATAGGGGCGTTTTGATTTCCCCAAACTATCGTTTTGCCTCGAG